>JAWBXT010000049.1:0-9562 GCA_038867695.1 Thermoproteota archaeon | reverse complement strand
AACGGTGTGGAGGCAATTAAACATTTTATTAAAGAGGTAGAAAAGTATGTCGAGACTAAGGATCCTTGAAGAAGAAAAACGCCGATCTAAGTCAATGCCTTGGAGTAAAAGGGAAAAAGTATTAGAACGTTTACTAAAACTCCTATATGAGCATCGAGAGATATTGCTTGCAGTTGCACATGGAGGATTCGTGAACTCAAATATTTTCCGAGATGTTGATATAGCTGTTTATACAAAGTGCGTAATAAGTTACAATGATGAACCACTATATGTTGACAAGCTTAAGGAGAGTTTGGAAAAGGAAGTTAATCTTCCTATTGATGTTCAATTGCTCGACTATGCTCCTCCAGCATTCAAGTTGGCAGCCCTCAGGGGGAAATTGCTCTTCGAGAAAATCAACGGGCTGAGGGCAATCCTGAGAATCCATGCGGCTGAAGAACTTGAAGCATTACGGTTTAAAAGAAAACTCTTAAACGCCTGATCTTTTTTATTTACGGTCTCGTATAAGAATCAGAAATATCAGCTATAGTAGCATGCTCTTTGAAAGCTGGGAACTTCCTACAGGGGGTAAGCTTGATAAGTTGCGTAGAAAGATAGTCAATGCTCCTTGACTATTAGTCGAGGAAGAAAGAAATATAACTGCACTATACATGTGTTAAAAATGAAATAAGCATGACGGTCATAAATTCAAACGAGGTCTTTGAAGCGGTTTCTCATCCGTTGCGCATAAGGATTTTAAAGGCTCTTGCTAAGTCGCCGATGGGTTTCAGCGAGATTAAGAAGGCTCTTGGAATCGAAAGCAGCGGAGAACTGTCTTTCCACTTGAATAAGATGCGAAACCTGTTAGATAAAGACTCTGAAGGCCGTTACGTGTTAAACAGTACTGGTTATGATGCACTTTAAACAGTTACAACCTTAGAGCGGCAAGGTTGGCAAAATAGCTTTCTATTTAAACTTAATTACCTCCATTTTATGGAAATCTGGGCATATTTAACCTTCTCCTTCAACACTCAATTCCTATTGGTTTTAGCTTTATCTCTTGCGTGGATTACTTTCTATTCCTATTGGATGATAATCCGTAGGAAGGCCTTAAGATGAGGAACTAGAAAACCGGAGAGCTGCTTTCTAGCAAGCTGTGTAAAAGGAATAATGTTAGAAATTTTCTATTAAGTCGAGTATCTTGCTATACAGTTTTATGTCGCATCTCCATCCAGATTCGATGAGGCTTCTCAAAGCCTCCCTGGCCTCATCTTTTTTAATCTCGTTTCTCCACAGCGTTCTAAGTATTATCATATAGCTTCCCTCCTTCTTCACACCATGGAGTTCAGCAATGCTTCTCGCAACAGGGTCATCGATGATAGCTATACCATCCAACTCCTTCGCTAGGCCTATAACCTCCGCCTCTCCGAAATGAATATCTTTATGGGCAGAGATCAATTTAACTAAGTTGCTGGAAGGCATCTTCACCAGAATCACTTTCCTTTCCAGTAACTTTTCAGTTATGAGAGCATCGTTAAATCCCTTAGCTTTCCCGGTTTCTATGACTTCAGCGTAAACGGATGGTGTTATGTACTTCTCACCCTCAAGCCTCTCGATCATCCAAGCCAATCCTGCTTTAACCAGGTGTATTAACGGGCTTGAATTGAAAACGAACTTCAGGCCTTTTTCCGTTTCACTCGACGGATTTCCTCCTCCAGATCCTCCGGTGGAATCCTCACCCACGGTATCTTCCTTCCGTTCAACACTTCTAAAAACTCCCTTAAAGATAAACCTGCGATTTCAGAAGCCCTCCAGACGGAGGCTTTTCCATTCAATACCAACCCTATTGCCTTCTCCAAACGCCACTGCCTCGCTCCTAAGGCTAAAAGTTTCCTGGCTGCGGGCGATTTCTCAGTACCTTCCTCACGGGCAACCTCCTCAATAATCTTAACCATATCCTCATCTATCTTCACAGAAAGCACCTTCGTCATGGTATACTTTTTATTAAATCTTATACTTAAGCCTTTTGTTCACAGCCTTAACGCATATTAGAGAGAGAAGTCTTCTTTTTTCTAAAAAATATTAAACACCTTTAGAAGATTAAAAGAATTAAAGTTATGAAGTGTGATGAATAATGGAAGATGCTCTTAATGCTGTAAGCATTGAAGGGATTGTGAAAACATTCGGTAATAAGGTGGTTTTGAATGGTGTTTCTTTTACCGTTCGGAAAGGCAGCATTCATGGGCTTCTTGGTCATAATGGGGCGGGTAAGACGACGCTTTTCCGCATAATACTCGGTTTACTTAATCCGAATAAAGGCAATGTAAAGATTTTCGGAGTTGATCCAAAAGTTGATCCGTCTGTTAAGTCTAGGATAGGGTATGTTGCGGAACATCCAGCATTCTACTCTTCCCTGACTGTAAAGGAAAACCTGATAAGGTTTGGAGATCTGAAGGGGATTGAGGATTGCAAAAGAATTGTTGAAGACTTGATTAGTAGGTTTGATCTCTCTGAATATGCTAATACGAAGTTCAGTAAGCTTTCAATGGGTACTAAGCAGAGGGTTGCTATTGCGAGGGCATTGATGAATAATCCGGAATTACTGGTCTTAGACGAGTTCCTAGCCAATGTAGACCCGGTATGGAGGCATAAGATGAAAGAGATTCTGAAAGGGTTAAGGAAAGAAGGAGTAACTATTCTACTATCCACACACATACTTGCTGATGTAGAAGAGGTGTGTGAAGATGTTACAATAATAAAGATGGGAGAAATCTTGTACACCGGTAGTCTAGATAACCTGTATAAAAAAATCAAGCTGAGAATCATAATGGTGAAGATAAACACCGATAATAATGCTAAAGCCTGTCAAATACTTGCACGCGACTGATGTCATTGTTGATACCACTGTTAATCATACTTATTATAGCAATATTGTTGATAGTGATCATAAAGAAGAGAGAGCCACCATTGCCACCACCTCCCCCTCCAGCGCACGTACTAGAAGCTCATGGAGAAAAGGCTTAGAATGAAGAGCAGGGAGAAGGACAGTCTTGTAGATAATGTTTTGAGGAAGTTTCTTCACCACTTGGCTATTTTCTCAGCCATCCATTAGACTATGACAATAGCTAACATTAATAAGTATGCACAGCATAGTAGAATCAGGAGTCATGAAAGAGGTTCAGGTCAAGGTTCCGGAATCCGTGTCTGAAAGGGATGTTAAAGTTAGCGTTGCAATAGAGGCCTTTACGAGAGGTTTGGTCAGCATTGGAAAGGCTTCAGAGATAGCTGAAATACCTATTCAGGAGTTTCTCGTTGAGCTTAGGAAAAGAGGGATAGCTGCCTACCCCTATAGTGATGAGGATGCTTTAAAGGAGCTTAGCCTATGAGTAAAGCTGTTTTGAACTCTTCCGTTATAATAGCCCTAAGCATATTAGGATATCTCGACAAGATCAAGCAGGTTTTCAAACACGTTCTAATTGCTAAATCAGTTTATGAGGAGGTCTGCGTCAAGGGGCGTGGGTTAACTGGTGAAAAGGAGCTTTTGAAAGCTGTGAAGGAACGAACAATATTAGTTAGAGACGTTCATAACCGCTGGCTTGTCAACGCTTTATTGGATCCTCTTGCGATTGGTGAGGCGGAGAGCATAGCTCTAGCAGTAGAGGAAAAAGCAGATTACATAGTGCTAGACGATATGCTTGCCCGCAGGAGAGCGATATCTATGGGATTGAATGTTATTGGAACCCTTAGGATTCTTAGACTGATGTATGATGCGAAACTTATTGGAAGAAGCGAAGTCTTGAATAGCTTAGAAAAGCTTAGGCAGGCAGGCTTTAGGATAAGCGATGAAGTTATTAGGAGAGCGTCACAAGAATTAAAATAAGCAAGATATCGTTATTTCCTAAGCTTCTCCACAGCCTTCCTGGCTATTTCCTCAGCCATCTGTTGGGTTGAGGCTGATCCGCCGAGGTCGTATGTTACAACCCTGTTTTCAGCTATGACCTCTTCCGTTGCTTCGAAGACTGCTTTAGAAAGATCCTTCTCACCGAGGTAATCCAGCATCCATGCTCCCGCCAGTATCATTGCTGTAGGGTTAACCTTATTCAAACCCTTATACTTTGGGGCGCTTCCGTGAGCGGGTTCGAACATGGCATAGTTGTCTCCGAAGTTTGCAGAGTATACTAGGCCTATGTTCCCTATTAGGGCAGAGGCCTCCTCGGTAAGGATATCCATGAACAGGTTTGTGCCTACGATAACGTTCTGGTTGAATCTCTGAGGGTTCTTAATCAATTGTTGAGCAAAATTGTCGACGAAATAGCTTTCAACCTCTATGTCGGGGTATTCTCCACCAACCTTCATAACAGTAGGGACAAAAATACCCCCGTCGGTAAGCTTCAGAATATTAGCCTTATTAATAACTATTAATTTCTTCCATCCTCTTGCTCTAGCCTGTTGGAAAGCGAACCTAGCGACTTTCTCCGAGGCTGTTCGGGATATTTTCCTTATTGCAATACCCACGTCATCTGAGACCATGAATTCTACTCCGAAGTAGAGGCCTTCAGTAGCCTCCCTGACGAAAAGCATGTCGACAGCCCCAAGCGGTCCCTCGCGTCCTTTGAATGTCTTAATCGGCCTAACGTTAGCGTAGAGGTTGAAGGTCTGCCTTATAGTTACTGCCACGCTCTTCGGAGTATTTGGTTCGGGAAGAGTCGTTACAGGAGCCTTATAGCACGCATCGCTCTCTCTTAAAGCCTCCCATGTTTCCTCGGGGAAATAGCTTGGTCCGCCGTGTTTCTGCCACCATTCAGAACCAGCATCCCTGATTAGAAATTCTATTCTCTCAGTGGCTCCAATTGCCCTCATCACTTTCATAGCGGCTTCAGTAAGCTCCGGTCCCGTGCCATCTCCTCTTATTACTACAACCTTTCTAGCCAAGCGGGATCAGCTACGCTGAGAAATAGTAGTATAAAAAGTTTAGTCTATTTCAATAGACTCCGGGGTGATCTACATTATTCAAATTCTCACCCAGAAATCTTCCTTTGTATAGCTCCTTTGAATCCTCGACATCTAAGACTATTAGTTGAGCTATCCTAGCGTTCTCGGCGATTCTAATCCCAAGCTTGTTGAATACTACCATAAGGCCCATTCCCCTTCCCCTATAGCCAGGATCCCAGACAGCAGTGTATATTGTAGCGCCGTTTCTGAGTAGGCTTGACCTAGGCAACAATAGCCCTAAGAATCCAGGAGGAATATTAACGATTTCGTGGTAAGCTATTCGGTAGCTTCCCTGCGGCAGCTCGTAGAAACCGTTTTTCGGAAGAATATTAATTCCTTTCGAGAACTTCGGATTATTACTTATTTCTCCTCTTTCAACCAAGAGTTCTATCTTCTCTATCGTGAGATCTATACCTGCAGGCTGAACTTGTTCATCAACGCTTCTCAAGTCTTTTACAATTTCCATTTCAATGATTTTTCTGCCAGACAATGCAGGCATTTTCACATCGGTTCGAAGATTAAGCTAAGGAAAATTTAAACCTTCTAGTTTTAAAACGCTTTTTCGAACAGATCCATGAGGAGTACAAAATTTTTATAACTCTGCTTCACCTCTTTTCCATGGTACTCAAATTTAACAAGAATTTCAGGTTTGGCTTCTCAACAGTTGGAGTCCAGCATGAAATGGGATTACCAGGTTCAGAATTCGTCAGCGACTGGACGATTTGGCTACATGATGCTGAAAACATAGCGGTAGGCTTGGTGAGTGGCGACATGCCTGAGAATGGGCCGGGATACTGGAATCTGTTTCATGAGGATAATACACGCGCAATCTCAATAGGTATGGATGCAGCATGGTTCACAATAGAATGGGCACGCCTATTTCCTAAACCTACGTTCGAAATAGAAGCATCGGTGGAGAGAAGTGATGGAGATATCCGAAACGTGAATATTGATAGGGAAAATGTTGAACGTCTTAGTGAATTAGCGAATAAGGAAGCATTGAAGCATTATAGGAGGATTCTTCAGGATTGGAAAAGCAGGGGCGGCTTTGTTATAGCAAACCTCTTCCACTGGTCCATTCCACTATGGCTCCATGACCCCATTAAAGTTAGGAAACTAGGCCCTGATAGGGCGCCCTCAGGCTGGTTAGATAGCAGGATAATTGTGGAGTTTGCAAAGTTTGCCGCATTCGTCTCGTATGAACTTGATGATTTAGTGGATGCTTGGTATACGATGAACGAGCCTGAAGTAGTAGCCAGCCTTGGGTATTTAAACATGGGAAGCGGTTTCCCCCCAGGGTATTTGGACCTAAAGTGCTACGAGCTTGCGAGGAAGCATATGGCGGAGGCTCATGCAAGAGCATACGATGCTGTGAAACTTTTTTCGAAAAAACCTGTCGGGATTGTTGAATCCGTAGCGGACTGGGTGCCACTGAGAGAAGAGGATACTGAAGCCGCGGAAAAAGGTTTTAAACATAATGTTTGGCCCTTCGACGCAGCTTTTAAAGGGATTTTCAACGGTTCGGAAAGAGAAGATTTGAAAGGACGCTTAGACTGGATAGGATTAAATTACTACACTAGAAGCGTAGTCGTAAGAGGGGAAACACCATCCGGCTATATGCCTCTTTCAAACTATGGTTACGGATGTGCACCCGGCGGGGTCTCAAAGGAGGGTAGACCCTGTAGCGACTTTGGATGGGAAGTTTATCCTGAAGGACTCTACAGAGTCCTGAATAAAATTTGGAAAAGGTATAGTATACCGGTCTACGTGACGGAGAACGGTGTGGCGGATGCGGTTGACAGATTGAGGCATCATTTTATAGTTGCTCATCTTTATCAGATTTACATAGCCTTAGATAAAGGAGTTGATGTCAGAGGGTATTTCCACTGGAATCTGACGGATAATCTAGAGTGGGCCCGTGGATATAGCATGAGGTTCGGATTATTTCAAGTGGATTTTAAGACTAAAAAGAGGTATGCTAGACCTAGTGCTCTTGTATTCAGAGAAATTGCAAGAGATAAGGAAATACCAGAACACCTGTTACACTTAACTGAGCCACCGCGTGTAAAATCTGAGGGCATTTAACAATTTATCTCTTTACGGAGTATTATAGGTCTAATCATAGAAAGGAAAAAGCTACTTCTTAATCCGGACTACAATGCCCATTGCAGTAAGGGCCAGTCCAGTACAATAGTATGTTGTTTCTATTAGGAGCGTATTACTAAGCTTTGTAGCACTTAGAGTAAAGTCTTTCAACGGAGTTAAGGAAGTGGCGAGTCCGAAAAGAAGCAGTATTACTCCAGGTATTATCGTAACAAGCATAAATGATCTCCTCGGAAATTCCGCTCTAATATTGCTTACATGCAAACGTTCCGGGACAATCCCAGGCATTGCAACAGCAACGATACGGACGAGTAATGGGGTTACAAGAAGCATGAATGGAAGCATCGTAGCAAACCAGTACATTGTTAGGCCGATTGAGACAAAAGTCAATGCTTCTATCGAAAACGGAAGAGCATGAAGAAACATAGCCCTGTAGAAGAAAACGTAGAGGAAAGCAACTATAGCGTTTCCAACTACGAGAGCCAGAAGTGAAGCTGCTATAAATCTCGACCAGGTAAACCTCCTCTTTAATATTTCTCCATAAATGTAAAAGCCTATGAAGTTCCCGGGTACGGCTGCAATAAGGCTCCCTATGTGTAACGATCCATGTTTTACCGAATCAGCAATCAACGTGCCTATTGCAGCCCCGAGGGCGGAAGGAAGCGGGCTGAAAATCGTTCCGAACAATGCAGGTATCACGACTGCCGGCCTAAATTGACCAAACCCCCAGGGGGAAGGAATGTAGGCCGTAGCGTAACATCCCACAGCGTAAAGGGCTGCGCAAAGAGCTGTAGCAGCCACAAGCAACGATTTACTTTTCTTAGCGAACATTTGTGGAGAAATTTTCCAGCTTTTGTATAAGCTTAGCGTATTGACTTTTAAAAAAGTAAGTAATGACATATAGCGTAAATATTTTACATATTTCACTCTAATCTAAAGACATTATTTTCAATTGATTTCCGTCAAAACCCTGTATGCAGCGCCAACAGCTACGGCATATTCCGGCAATTCTGGAACTATTGCTTTAGCATTAAAACTTGAAAATACTCTTTGAATACTCTTCAAAACAGGGGGGAGCGTAGCGACTCTGCCGACTAAAACTATCTTATCCTCGAGGCCTAGTTTAGATGCAGCTAAATAGCTTACGGATGAAATGACTTCTCCAACAAGGTTGACAATGCCCGCGGCAAGATCTTCTTGGCTAGAAGTGTCTCCAACCTTACCCATGTTCGAAGCAGTCATGTCTGGAGACAGGATTCCAATCCCCCCTCCGACAATATCACCTACGGTGAGATCTACTCTCCTAGAATCGCCTTTCTCAGCCATTTCAATCAATACGCCTATGCTAGAGATCCCGAGTATTTTCTTCGATAACCCTAAAAGGGTTCCTCCACCCACGCCAGTGCCACCTACGTGCCTTATCTTCCTACCGTTCTCCCTAACCTCTATTAATGCGGTGCCAGTACCCATGCTCACTACCAGGGCCTCGTCTAAGCCTGTTAGCACTACCCCTCCAATGCCCGCGGCAGTTATCTCATCTACTTTAACAACCCTCAGACCCAGGATGTTATCTGGAAGTTGGCGGCTACGCCCACCGGCCATTGCAATCACATCAATATCTTTCAACGAGCAGCCCATCACCATGACGAGCTTACCAAGTAGGCCTATGGATGTCGCCAAAGGGTCTGAAGAGGGCATTTCGCTTACATTCAGAATCTTCTTGTCTCTCAACGCTACGGCCTTTGTAGTAGAGCCACCTACGTCAACGCCTATTGCGGTCTTCAATCTCTAAGAAGCAATTTAAAGAGGCTTTTAACCCTTATTTTTCCACTCTGATTTCAGAAATGGAAAGGCCTTGTAGACAACATCCAGTATTGGAGGCACCAGTAGTATGAACGGTATTTCCGTACCAAATACCCAGAGGAAGAAGTATATTGCCAACGCCAGGTCTATCCTATCACCGGTGATTGGCAATCCGAAAATCTGGCTGTAAAGCCATATTCCGAAGCCTATCCATAGACCGCCTATCAATAGACCCAATGTGCCACCCACGTAGTAGCTCAAGTATTCCCTCCTTAGCCTTGCTCCAACCAGGCCGAGTATGAATATGATTATCGCTAAGAGGAGTAGTATTGTTGAAATCCACCTAGCATCCGTACCAACCATCCCCGTTGAAACCATGTATTCAACATAGGCCAGCGGCCCTAGTGCAGCGATACCCAGGAATACAAGTGGTATTGAAACCCTCCAGCCTTTCCACTCACCCTTAGACCTTCCGACTCTACCAAGTATGTAGAAACCCAGGAAGTTGGCAGGCACTCCTGCTATTAGGCTCAACAAGGGATTTGTTTGACCAGTAGCGTAGAAGACGTATAAGTCGCTGAGGAAAATGCCTATTGCAGCACCCATGCCCCCGACGCTGGGCCCGAATAACATTGCGAAAACTGCTGGAACGAAGACTGCTGGCCAGAATCTGACTACTCCTAAA
>JAWBXT010000048.1:0-9643 GCA_038867695.1 Thermoproteota archaeon | reverse complement strand
ATTTGGAAAGAAGTTTTTCTCCTGCGTAGGCTGAATGAGAAGAGGGCTGTTGAGTTCGCCAGTAGCCTGCTTCCTGAGGCACTGGCCTTATTGAACATTCTGGAACCAAGCGGTTACGAGAGGGAAATAATAGAGAAAGCACTGGAGCATGGAATGACAACTTATGATGCTTCATATGTGGTTTTAGCTGAGAAACACGGATTAGTGCTGGTTACAGAGGATAAGGAGTTCAGGAGAAAGGCAGGTCGCATAGTTAAGATAATTTGCTTAGAAGAAGTGCTTCAATGAATGCTAAAAAGCATGGTTTTCGAAGCCAATGATAAGAGTTGAGAACCTCGTTTTCGCAATTTCAGTATCTATGGCATTAGCTTCATATTATCTGGTGTGGCCTTAATGTATAAGGAGCCGGAACCTTATTGAACTTCGCCGACACCCTGATATACACTATTTGCCGAGTTAACTCTCCTTTAAGAACATAGTACTCTTCCTAGGAGTTGTAGGTTATTACTAAACCTATTGACTTCCAGAACTTCTGGAGAAGCTTTATATATTAGTGTAGTATATTTTTTAAAAAAATGAGATATGGGATATTACTGATCTGTATTTTCTTAATTTCCCAGTTTCTTCCAAATACTCTCGCAGAAAACGGGACTTATTCAGAGAAAAAAGTGAATGACATAACAATAGTTGCAGTACATCCTTTTAACTGGTTTCGTCGGGAGGCGCTGAAAAAGCTACATGTAGAATTCTTGGATAGAGCAACAGGATTTATGGAGGGTAATCGATGGTACGATCCTGATGTTGATAGTTCTATAGTCAACTATGCGAAAAGTAGTAAAATATTAACTGGTTCTTACATGATTCTTACTCCTATACCCCCAGTCCCTCAGCCAATGTATACCGATCCCTATGGCAATGTTAAACCCCTTTTGCATGTTGCAGCCGGGACTGATTTGAATGGCAGAGTAATCTTTCAACCCGATGCTCGGCACATGACTCTTTCAGTTAGCTGTCCCCAATGGGAGGAGCATTTCATAAGCTCTGCAGAAAAAATATTGGACAAAGGTTTAGACGCTATAGATATTGATAATATATCGAACACTCCTTTTATATACGGAGGGGATTTCTCAGATTGGAGTGTGTATAAGTTTAGGAATTACTTATCGAGTCGTTTCACGCGTGAAGAATTAATAAAAATGGGTGTTGATGACATTGATAAATTTGACATCAGAAACTATATTAAACAGAGACTTGACATAAGTAGAATTGACGCAGACATACTTATGATCGTCGCACCAAATGCGGAGTTTTCCTCCGAAGAAGTGGAAGCAATAAAGTCATATGTTGAAAATGGAGGCAGCCTATTTCTACAGATAGAGCCTGATAGTTGCTGTGCTGCAAATGAAATTTCAAAGGAGTTCGGTATAACAGTTAAATGTGGAAACTTAGTATCCTCTCGATATCTGTGGGACCATGGTAGTTTTGAAGTTTACACTATAAATCGTGACCACGATATTATGAATGGTGTTAATTCTCTAGTCTTAAACTGGGGAGTAGTACTGGTAGTTAATAATCCGAATGCAATAATTTTAGCTCAAACAGACGAGAATTCTTGGATTGACGTAAACGGTAACCTTCTTATTGAACAAAATGAAGAAAAAGGTCCATTTCCAGTAATTATTGGATTAGAGTATGGAAAGGGAAGAATAATAATTCAGGGAGATAGGACTCAAGACAGTATTTTTGACTCTTATGAGGTTTTTCTAAGAAATGCATTGCTATGGCTTGGAAAAGGGGTTTTAAATGGAAAGACTCTGGTATTTGATGAGCTACATAGAGAGGGGGCAACACTTTCTAGCGAGAGAGCCTACTCTATGAATGCACAACATCCCGAGTGGTTTCTCTACAGTAGATTCTCAAGATTGGCTTCAAGATTAGGAATGAGGGTTAGGAGTACTGGAACTCCTCCAAGTTTTCCAGAGGATAAGATTTTGAGAGAATATGCAAAGTTCTTACATGGAGAATTGATTCGTTTTATCAGCAATTTTGTTAAAGAAGTTAAGGAATATGGTAGGAGAAAATACGGAAAGGATATTCCTGTCTATGGTAATCAGTGGTTAGGTACATTATGGGATGATAATTTTCTGCTGGATATTGCCTTGGATTCGATACTTCTTTCTCCCTACGTCGATCTTATTCAGATAGAAGCTGTTCCAAGCACCTTCCCCCCCAAAAACAGGTTCACATTGTTATATCGTTTCGGCCACGCTATGGCTCAAAACAGCAAGCCCGTATGGAACCAAGGGGCTTTTTATAACAATTTAGGATATAGAGAACTTGACCATAATAAGGTTAACTTAACGATTCTCGGCATAGCTGAAGCGTATGCGAATGGAGCAATTAAGGAGTTAGACTTAGCTGGTTGGCCAGGAGCCACACCGGTAGCTGGAACAGTTATGCAGCCTGATACAAGTATCCCAAAGAAAATTCAGTCACTTATCGACTTCATATGGCTTAATAAGAAGTTATTAATAGGGTTTAAGCCTTACGCAAAGACAGCCATTATATACTCTATACCCGACTTCTTACATAACCTTTTCCCGGCTTTCAAAATTTTCCCAGAACAACAGAAGAACGAGTTAATAGGATTAGCCGATATGCTTCAGTGGCTTCATATACCTTATGATATCGTTATCTTTGGGCATCCAGAATTAATGGATGATGCATACTACCTTAAGAGGCTGAAGGAATATGACCTCCTTATATTTCCAAACGTTAAGCATGTTTCACATACACAGATACAAGCAATGATTGATTATGTTAATAGTGGAGGAAGAATCATTTTTACAGGAAGTATTCCAAGCTATAACCATGATCATGACAATCTAACTGAGGAAGATAAGATACTTTTAACAAACCTTCTCCAAGAATATCGGAATCAAGTAATATTGATAGAAGAATTACTAGGTTGTAAATGGTATGAAAATTTAAAAGAAGGATATTCAAAAATAGTAATGTATAGTGATATATTGAACAGATTCAAAAGCATTATTACCAACATGATAGAAATACCTGTAATAACGTTCAACACACCAGAAATGGTTGAGATAAACATTATGAAAAAAGGGAATTACACTGCAGTCCACTTAATTAATTATCGGTATAATTTGAAAACAGATAGTTTTGAAAGAATTGAAAACATTCAGTTTTCAATAGACAAATCTATAGTGGGAGAGGCTGAAAAGGCAATATTCATCTCACCGGAGCTTATTAGAAGACTAGACTTAAAATATGAAGACAAATATATAAAAATTACAATTCCCTTTTTAGACTATTGGGGTTTCATAGTTTTCAATACTTCTTTGCCTATGATTTCAATTTCAGTAGATAAGACTTCTTTGACTTATGGTCAAACAGTTAACGTCAATCTTTCGACTTTTCTTCCGAAAGACAGTTTTATAATAGAGCTTATTTATACGGATCCTGATGGTATAAGTACGTCTAGAATAATTCGGACTTTTGAACAACAAGTTTATTCAGATTCTTTCACACCAGGTAAAGTAGGGATCTGGAAAGTTAAGGCAATAGTAAAGAATGGAGAGAATGAAGTATTATTTGAAAGCGAGATCATAAGCTTCACGGTTAATCAACCGTTTCCAATACTTCTTATTATTATAATAACTTCAATAATTTTTGGAGGAATTATTTTAAGAAAAACTTATAGAAAACATAAACGTATTCAAAAATTTCAATTTAATTACAACAATTATTTATCAAAATACTGTATTAGATTAGCGAATTACGTAAAAAATCTTGCCATAGACTCAAGTTTAAGCTATTCCTTCATAAAGAATCTCATCTATCTTGGCTTCTACTTCATTAATCAGGCTTATCTGAAATTTGTACATATCCCTTCCGCCATGAGTTAAAAAGCATTAGGAAACTTTTCAGTGGGCATCTTTCCTTTCAAAGCTTAATGTTTCCAACCATTAAGGAGGATTTTAATTTATTGAGATATAGCGTGTTGAGTTCTGTTTCTACAAATCCTGGTTTTGACTGATGAATGATACTATCTCCCTATTTTCTCGACTGTTTTGAAAGGGTTGTTTATAGAGAATACTTTTCAACGTCAACAAGTTGGGGAAAAACAGGGGATTGTTAAGGTTTAATAATCATTACTCTTAGAATCGATGGGATGCAGGATTATTCAATTATTACTAATGGGATAAGGAAAGTCTACAGAAAGGGAGAGGGAGGATTCCTATTCAGAAAGAAAAATAAAGAGACGAACATAGCACTTGACGATGTTAGTCTAAGCATTAAGAGAGGAGAGTTATTCGGCTTACTTGGGCCAAACGGGGCTGGTAAAACAACCCTGGTTAAGATACTCAGTACTCTTATACTCCCAGATGCTGGGACGGCTTTGGTTAATGGATATGATGTTTTAAAAGAGCCTGGTAAGGTGAGGGCTTCGATAGGTGTTGTTTCAAGTGGGGAAAGATCACTCTATTGGAAGCTTACTGCAAGAGAAAACCTTGAGTATTTTGCGAGGCTCTACAAGGTTCCCGACCAGGTTGCTAAGAAGAGAATTCGAGAATTGCTTAATCTAATGGAGCTTGAGGACAGGGCTGACGAGCTTGTTGAGAAGTATTCGAGCGGGATGAGACAGAAGCTTGCAATAGCTAGGGCAATACTGCATGACCCTGAGATCCTCCTTTTAGATGAGCCAACCCTAGGCTTGGACCCTAGCTTTTCCAAGAGTATAAGGAGCTTTATAAGAGAGGAGCTTAATAGGAAACAGGGCAAGACCATTCTATTAACTACCCATTACATGGAGGAGGCTGACCAGATGTGCGATAGAATCGCCTTCATAAACAAGGGCAGGATAGTTGCTGTCGACACTCCGGAGAGGCTTAAGAATATGATAGGTAAGAACGAGGTTTTGAAGGTGGTTGTTGAGGAGCTTAGGGAGAGTGTTTTAGACGTGGTTAAGAACCTACTGTTCTTAGAAGACTATGGAGTAACCGGTATGGAGCAAAGCAGTATAAAGACCATTAGGATGTACATGAAGAATGTTGATGCACATATTCAGGAGATTGTCGAATCCTTATCCAAGGCTGGATGTAGGATACTTTCTCTAAGCGTTGAAAAGCCGACTCTGGAAGATGTTTTCATAAAGCTTACGGGTGAGGCTTTGAGAGATGAATATTGATAGTTGGATCTTAGAATTGAAAGCATCCCTATCTACTGCTAAGAAGGAGATAGTGGTGAATTTAAGATATCCTCTGTGGGTCATATTCTGGGCTATAATGCCTATCTTCTGGCTGACGCCTTTCATACTGCAGGGCCATGCTCTCGTCGGCGGCAGGTTTTCAGAATCCTTTGGAGGACTTTCTGGGACTAAAGACTTCATAACCTTCGCCATAATCGGAAGTTCGCTTTACGCATACGTAATGTCGGCATTGTGGGGTATGGGTTTATCCTTAAGGAGGGAACAGTGGGGAGGCACATTGGAGATGATTCTGATTTCTCCCTGCAACAAGTTCTCTATACTTTTCGGAAAAGCTCTTTCGGACAGTATTTTAACCTCTTTTTACGCCATTGTCCAATTCACTCTAGCAAGCCTGATCTTCGGGGCCGTGGTTAAGGTTGAGAACGTTATTTTCGCGATTTCAGTAGTGCTACTGATGATTCTGGCTCTCTACGGTATTGGATTTGTGCTATCAGGTGTAATATTGATGTATAAGGAACCCGGCGCATTGTTAAACTTTGTCGATACTTTAATATACACTGTCTGCCCCGTTAACTATCCTTTAAGGGCTCTGATTTTATTTCTAGGTAGTGCCGGTTATTATATTACGATGATAAGCATATTTTTCCCGTTAACGCCTGCTTTAGAAATTGTTAGAGCACTTCTCTTACCCTCTTTCAATCCTTACCTTGATGTTACAATAGCTGTTTTCTACCTGATTGCTGCGATGGTGGTTTTCCTAGTTGGAGGAATGTATCTATTCAATTTTGTAGAAAAGAGAATCAGGAAAAGAGGGGGTTTGGAGGCCTATTGAAGTGGAAGGAAGGCATGGTGTTGACAGACGGGTTAAGGATTGTAGTGACTGTTATGAAGAAAGAGTTGGTCTTATATTTCAGGTATCCCGTCTGGGTGATTTTTGACGCACTCATGCCCCTCCTATGGGTGATTTCCCTAGTGATATACGGCATGGCACTAGTTGGTTCTCCCTATTCAGATAACTTGGCGAGACTGGTCAATACTGGAGACTACGTGTCTTTTACTGTTGTCGGAATGGTTGTTTCAAGTTTTGCTTATTCAACACTATGGGGCATGAGCTATGCGATGAGAGGAGAACAGTGGAGTGGTACCCTTGAATCAACCTTCTTAACACCATGCAGCAGATTCTCAATACTTCTTGGAAAAGCATTCAGCTCTATGCTTACAACATCAGTATGGGTCATTATACAGATAACCCTTGTAGCATCCGTATTCGGCTTGAGAATAAACATTATCAACCTGCCTCTTGCCCTATTGTTCTTTCTAATAGCCCTGCCCAGCTTCATAGGAATAGGCTTCTCACTCGCCGGGATAGTTCTAGACTTCAAGGAGCACAGTGCCTTTGTAAACTTTCTAAGCTCATTATTGGGCCTTCTCTTACCAATATCCTACCCGCTGAGCGTACTTCCACCAGTCTTGAGATACTTCTCTTACTTGCTGCCCCCGACTTATGCTATAGAGGGGATGAGGAGCCTACTCATAATGGATTCCAGCCTGAGTGAGTTAACAGGTCTTGTAATACCCTTAATATTCTTCGATGTTTTCTGGCTGTTTGCAGGAGTCACTCTATTCATAAGAGAGGAGAGAAAAGTATTGAGGAAAGGCACACTAGGTTACTATTGAGTATTTAAAGTCTAATACCTTAATTAGATTTCTAGGAAAATATTTTGTTAAGGTTTAGGATGGTTTTTGAAGAATTCCCAAACAGTATCTGTCGTAGAAATCCCCCTGAAGGACCAGGAATGGTCACCATCAATAATTGTGTAGAGAACAACTTCAGTACCTTCTACTCCCCCACTATAAACATTCTTAACAACGTTACCGTCACTACTCGTCTCCACTTGAGGATTGCTCGAACAATTGTTGGCTTCAACCCAGAAAGAGACGCATTCACTAATCGAAGCAAATCTTTCTCCGAACCTTCCACCACCATAGTATGGGACGAGTTGATCTTGTTTACCATGGATGATAATTACAGAAACAGGTCCTGATGGAGCAGGTATGATTAGATGATCATCAGGATCTTTCCCTATTGAACCTGCAATAACAGCTATAGCGGCGAAAATATCTGAAAGCTCAGCACCGAGGCGATGAGCCATCATACCGCCATTAGATGCCCCCACGACATAGATTCTCTTCGGATCTATTTTCAAATCTTCCATAGTCTTCTCGACGAGCCTTCTAATAAACTCAACATCATTCACATTATTCCGAAGTGCTTGACCACAACAGAAACCCGCGTTCCAAGAATAGTCGGGCAGGTTTCCCTCTGGGTATACTACTATGAAATTCTCTTTATCAGCTTTTAAGGAAAAACCAGTAGCAGCTTCCATTATCCTAGGGTTTCCACCAAACCAGTGGAGAACAATAACGAGGGGCAGTGGTTTTTCATGATCGTATGCTGCAGGAATATGCATTCGATAATTCCTAACCACTCCACCAATATTTATAGAAAGATCATAGTTACCTGGGTAGGCATATGACGACCTGTTTAATGACTGTTGCCACATAGTCAACAATAAGAATACTATTAACATCAAAACCGTTGTAATTCCAAGAATAATTATGAAAAACAATATTCTTCTTTTACTTATCCCACCTGTCGTAACATTCTCATTCTTCAAATTTCTAGAAGTTTGTAACCGTTTTCTACTCACATACCAGTATGCACTATATCCTATCAATTTCTAGTTTGTATCTAGAACAGATTTATTAAAAATCTTTCTATAACAATTGGAAGCCAGCTCTATTCTTACAGTCTCTGCGTAGATTATTACTAGTGGAGAAAGCTTTGAAAAGCTTCTTCATTTCCTGATGTTAAGAATCCTGCAGCTCACAATCATTGTTTAGAATGTTTTTTAAAGAAATCCCAGATAAGATCGGTTGTAGGGATCCCTGCAGAATTCCAGATATCATGGTCACCATCTGTAATAGTGTACAAAACAACTTCAGTACCGTTTAACCCTCCAGCGTAAGTAGTTTTTACGATTCTCCCGTTGCTGCTTATTTCAATTATGGGATTCTGAGAGCAATTATTAGCTCTAGCCCAGAAAAATGCGGATTCATTAATAGATGCAAAAAAGTACCCCATGCTCCCTCCACCATCATACGGTACTAGCTCATCCTTCTTACCGTGAAACATAATTACTGAAACTGGCTTTGACGGATTAGCTATAATCAAACGCCCGCCTGAAGATTTACCTATTGAACCTGAGACTACTGCAATAGCAGCGAAAATCTCTGAGAGCTCGGCGCCGAGACGGTGAGTCATCATACCGCCGTTTGATACTCCAGCAGCGTATATCCTCTTTGGATCCACTTTCAAATCTTCCATAGTTTTTTCAACGATCCTCCGAATAAACTCGACGTCATTCACCCTGTTCTGAAATGCTTGACCACAACAAAAACCCGCGTTCCACGTTGGGTCAGGCCCCATTCCCTGCGGGTAAATCACGATGAACTTCTCCCTATCAGCCTTATAGGAAAAGCCCGTGTATTCTTCTACACTCTTAGAGTTACCGCCCCACCAGTGGAGAACGATAACAAGGGGTAATGATGTTTTATCATCATACCCGATAGGAACGTGAACCCAGTAGTTCCTGACTACTCCGTTAACGTTTATGGAGAGGTTGTAGTTGCCGGGACGGTTGTACTCAACGCTCTCCGACAATTCCGAGCTTGTTGAGGGTTTAGGTCTATTTAATAAGAGTAATGTCACTACAGTAGTTACCAGAACTATTATCACTCCGAGTACAATCGCGAAAAACATCTTTTTCTTAATATTCCTATTGGAATACTCTTTTACCCTACCGATTGTTTCCTCAGCCATTGCTAGGGCAAACTGTAAGACGGGTAACATTATAAAAGTATTTTTCACATATTCTTTTCAACAACAGCCTTGTCTCAAAGAGTTTTTAGTACTAGAACCTTAAAACAGGTTTTTCCAGAGGAGCCTCTCCTTTTCTTATCCTTTCAACCAAGTCTCTGACTTTAGCCTCTATTTCTTCCACTATTTTACGTGCGTCTTCAAGCTTCATTTCAGCAGGATCCTCTATATCCCAATTCTCAACGTGCTTAACGTTGACCACGGGACATTCTGAGCCACTGCAAACTATCACAGCTATCTCTGCCTCATCCTCCATTTCCTTGGAAAGCATCTTAGGCTTTTTGTCTGAAAGATCTATTCCCCTCTCAGCCATTAACTGGATTGCTTTAGGATTTACCCTTTCAGCAGGCTTTGGACCTGCGCTTATTGCAACCCATCCTTCAGGAGGATTCTTGTTAAAGAAGGCTTCTGCAACCTGGCTTCTAAAGCTGTTTTGCACACATATAAAGAGAACCTTCTTAGTCATCTGT
>JAWBXT010000047.1:0-9679 GCA_038867695.1 Thermoproteota archaeon | reverse complement strand
CAACTTCGATTAGTCGTGCGTCTGCAGGTACTCGATCTCCAGCCTCCAATGTGATAATATCTCCCGGGACTACTTCTTTAGCAGGTATCATCATCTCCTTACCGTCTCTTATTACACGGGCTTTAGGTGCTGCAAGCCTTTTCAATGCTTCAACAGCTTTCTCAGCCCTGTATTCTTGGATAAAGCCGGTTATAGCGCAAAGCAGGACTATTGCGCTTATTGTAATAACGTCTGCAAAAGCCTCTGTAAACTCTTTGCCATGCGACATCTCGTAATAACCTACGATTGCAGAGAATATTGTTGCTGCAATAAGCAACAATATGAAAATGTCTTTAAACTCATCGAGAAACATTTGCAGTACTGTCCTGCGCTTAGTCTCTTTAATCTCGTTGAAACCGTATTTCTTAAGCCTTTCAGAAGCTTCTTTAGAAGATAATCCTTCAATGCTAGTGTTTAGCTCTTTTAACGCTTGCTCAACCCTAATACTGTGCCATGGCTTAGACATATCTTATCCTCCTGTTTGAATGTTTCGCGGTTTCGTTACTAAACTTCCCTATAAATCTAACTACTCATCATGACCGTAATTTTTTGGATTAATTAATGAAAAATGTTTAAGGAATTAGCATAAGGATTAATGGAGCGAAAACTTCTGCAACAAGCGACATGACTGTAATCATCGTGTTTAACGATGGTCCTGCAGTGTCTTTGAATGGGTCTCCTACAGTATCGCCGGTGACAGCCGCCTTATGGGCTTCAGAACCCTTTCCACCGTAAGCCCCCGCCTCTATGTATTTCTTAGCATTGTCCCAAAGTCCGCCGGAGTTAGCCATGAAAAGCGCAAAAATAATTCCCGTAACAATGCTCCCAGCTAAGAAGCCTGCGAGAGCCTCCTTCCCTAATAGAATCATCGTCAGTACGGGAACTATTATTGCGAGTAAGCATGGTAGCATTAACTCTCTTAAAGCGCCTTTCGTAGCAATGTCTACACATCTTGCGTAATCTGGCTTAGCCTTACCTTCAATCAAGCCAGGTATCTCTTTGAACTGCCGTCTAACCTCCTCAATCATTCTTTCAGCATTCCTACCCACAGCTAGAATTAGTAGGGCTGAAAGCAATGGAGGCATCATCCCGCCTATGAATACTCCTGCAACAACACTCGGCATCATCAAATCTAAAGATGCTATGTCAACTAAGTGGGCGTAGGCTGCGAAAAGTGCTAAGACGGTTAGTGCTGCAGCGCCTATGGCAAATCCTTTAGTTATAGCTTTAGTAGTGTTGCCTGCAGCATCAAGTCTATCAGCAATCTCAATAACCTCCTCTCCCAATCCGGATTGCTCAGCTATGCCCTTAGCATTATCTGAAACAGGCCCATAAGCATCTGCAGATATCGTCATGCCCACTGTTGCAAGCATTCCGACTGCAGATATTGCAATTCCGTAGTATGGGCTTATCCCGAAGAGTTCAGCTAGATACCAGGAAGCTAAAGTGGCAATGCATATTCCTATCACCGGGGGGACGATGCTAATTATGCCGTATGAGAATCCTGTCAATATGTTTATCGCCGCCCCGGTTGTCGAGGCTTGTGCGACCTTCTGAGCCGGCATTCTGTCTATTGACGTGAAGTAATCTGAGGTTATTCCTATTACTACCCCTGCTACAAGCCCTGCGGCAGTTGGGAGGAATATTCCAAGCCACTTGTTATCTCCCAGGCCTGAGAAAAAGGAAACAGCGAGGAGTAAAAATGCGAATATAATCCACGTTGCAAACGATCCTCTGTTTAAGGCTGCCCCCGGATTGCCCTTTATGCTCTGTCTGACAACCAGGACTCCTATCAACGAGGCGAGTAGTCCTATTGCAGCGATTGCGAGTGGCAGAGCCGTGAGAATACTCTCGCCCAACTCCGAGCCTATTATCATAGCTGCTACAATGCTCGCTATATATGAGTCGACGAGGTCAGCACCCATCCCAGCAACGTCTCCAACATTGTCTCCAACATTATCCGCGATAACCGCGGGATTCCTCGGATCATCTTCAGGGATGCCGAGCTCTACTTTCCCAACCAAATCTGCGCTTATATCGGCAGTCTTAGTATAAATTCCCCCACCGGCCTTTGCGAAGAGCGCTAATGCACTGGCTCCGAAGCTGAAGCCTAATACAATGCTTGAAGCATCAGCCTCACTCCATCCGAGGATAAACCTGTAAACGTAGAATAGGAAGCTTATGCCTAAGAGTGCTAAGCCCACTACGAAAAGACCCATAACAGCCCCGCCGTAGAAGGCTATTGGGAAAGCTCTTTTTAAACCTTGTTTTGCCGAATTAGCTGTTCTAACATTGGCCTCAACAGCTGCCATCATCCCAACGTAGGCAGCGAGGGTCGTGCACACGGAACCGAAAACATACGCAACAGTAATACTGGCTCCGTACTCAACTCTATTGGATGAAATCATGTAAAACACGCCTAGGATAACTGCCATTACTACTACGAATACAGCCAGTGTCGAATTCTGTCTTTTGAGATAGGCTTTCGCACCCTCTTTTATAGCATCTGCTATTTCCCTCATCTTCTCGGTTCCACTATCTTGTTTCTTAACGTAATGGTAAAGGTAACTTGCCAGACTGACCGCAGCTAAACCTGCTGGAGGTGCTATGTGAAACCACTCCATGGCTGGTCACTTAGAGCTTCAAAGCAAATCTCTGTCTTATAAATCTACGTTAAAAGTTAATACGACGAAAACAAGTTCTAAACAGGGATTGCTCTAGCCCAGACTGTCATCGAACCTGGTTCACGATTGCACCAAGAGTAATAGGGTATTGCAATAAACTCTACTTTCCTAGGCTTGTTCCCACTAGAATCTAATTCGCTGTAGAGGTTTTTCTCATACCATTTAGAGTCTATGACGTAACCCGTACCCTTTATGATTACGACACCGTCGAGCAAATCAGGTCTGTACTCAGTTTCCAAAACGGCTTCTCCAGGTATTATTAAATCCCACACGTCGAAGCCAAGGTTGTCAACAGCCTCAAAACAGTATACGATGGGGCCTCTCATAAGGGCAATCCTGCCCAAATTCTCGTAAACGTTAGGATTGCAAACCAGCTTCCTAACGGGCATTGGAAGAGATATGTTGATAGTGTCTCCTGTCCTCCAAGTCCTGTTTATTTCAAGATAGGTGCCTGGTCTAATATCGGTTTCTAATTCAGTACCGTTTAAAGAGACGCTTGCCCCATTACTCCAGCCTGGTATCCTAAGCTTAATTATGAAGTCTTGTTCCACATCCATGTGTAAAGTAATCGCAACATTCCCATCCCAGGGGTATCCAGTTCTTTGGATAATCTTGATGCTTCTGCCTTTTAACTCTATTTCGACAGTGCTTTCACAATAGAAGTTTATCCAAACCTCGTTCTTGGAAACAGCGTAGAAATATCCTGGAAGGCTTGCAAGCAATCTGGCAATATTAGGAGGACAACATGCGCATTCAAACCAGGCTTGTCGCCTATGTTTCCCACGGTCTGCAAGCGGGTTAACGTAGAAATACTCTTTACCATCCAAAGATATTCCTGCAAGTATTGCATTATACAGTGTTAGCTCCATTATGTCTACATACTTTGCTTCACCGCTTGCTAAGAACATTCTCCAATTCCACATGAAACTCGCTATTGCTGCACAAGTCTCAGAGTAGGCTTGAACATTTGGAAGCTCATAATCGAAACCAAAGGCTTCTCCATCATGACGCGAGCCCAATCCTCCAGTAACATACATTTTTCGATTAACCATGTTATCCCAAAGCCTGTTTAAAGCATTCCAAAGTTCTAAATCACCCGTTTCCATGTACAAGTCGGCTACTCCACAATTTAAGTAGAGCGCCCTGACGGCATGACCAACTATTTCAGAAAGCTCACGGAAAGGCTTATGGTCTACGTGATACTGACTACCGCCTATTATTCCCCTTCCTCGATTATCTATGAATATCTTTGCAACATCCAAGTAGGATTTATTTCCAGTCTCCCTGTAAAGCTCGATTAAGGCCATTTCCACTTCAGGATGGCCGGGGACTCCTAAACGTCCTCCTGAACTAAAGGTTTTTACTATGTGGTCTGCGAATCTAGTTGCAATCTTTAAAAGTTTAGAGTTTCCAGTCGCTCTAAATAATGCAATAGCTGCCTGTATTAGATGTCCAGCGCAGTAAAGCTCATGCATGTCACGAAGATTCGTCCAACGCTGGTTCCTACGCTCCCGACTGAAAAACGTGTTAACATACCCGTCTTCATCTTGAGCTGAAGCTATTTCGTCAACAACTTTCTCCACTAAATCATAAATTTCCTTGTCGAATTTCTCGGTTAGAATAAAAGATGCTGCTTCAACCCACTTGTAGATATCGGAGTCGTTGAAAACCAAGCCTTTGAAATCGCCTTCCACCTTACCGGCTGCTCTTCTGAAGTTGAATAGTCTTCCAGTGTCCTCAAGAAGCTTGTATTGTACAGGTATCGTAATGGTTCTTAGTTTTTCAAGACGAGGTGACCAGAATTTGTCTTGGAGCTTAACAGCCTCTAAGGAAACTGGTACAAGCCTTGCATAAGGGCTTTTCGAAGTATCCACAACTATGGTCAACCCCGTCCATATTAGGATTCCCAGTTTAAAAACAATCGCCCAATTTTTATCACGACTGAATTAAAGCTAATAACAGCTACTTAGACTATTTCTAATACCAGATGATTCCAGTCCTTAAGGTTAATGGTAAGGGGATAGCTGAAGCATGGGAGAATTCACTTATTTCCTTATGGAAAAACGGGATAAGAATTAGGACAGAGTATGATAAGGGAAACGACCCTCCAAGTATCGATGCCATAATGATAATAGTTGTCGAAGACCCCCTCTCAGAGCCTAGGATTCATCTATGTCTTCCAGCAGGCTTTAAAGACCTGAGGAAATACGTGAGGGAGGTTTTAGATGGTGTACATGACCATTGGATAGATCCTGAAGGTGGAAAATGGACCTATACCTATCATCAAAGGTTATTCAAGTATCCTGCTTCAAGAGGTGTGATTAACCAAATAAGGTACATAGTCGACAAGCTTTCGAGAGCATCCTACTCGCGGAGAGCTCAAGCCATAACTTGGGATCCAGAATTTGATCCTAATACGGATGATCCTCCTTGTTTGCAGAGATTATGGTTCAGGTGTACAGAGAGTGGTGAAGGAGTTTTAAGGCTTAATATGAATGCTCATTGGAGATCTAGAGATGCGTATAAAGCGGCTTTTATGAATATGTTTGCATTAACGGAGTTGCAGAAGAATGTTGCTGAGATGCTTTCTGAAAAGATGAATAGGGAAGTTGCAGTCGGCCAATACGTTGATATTTCCGATTCCTATCATATCTACGGGTCTTATATCGAAGATTTTTGTAATAGGTTTCTTAATGCCTTAGAACAGAGGGAGTTCTATTCGAACGATATAAGGAAAACTAGGACTTTATTTAGTGACCATCCCCTAGTCAGAAAGAGTTTTTCAGATGCCGATTTAGAATTGGAATCAGAGGAGAACTTCAAATAGTAAAAATACGTATGCAACTAATCTAAGTCTAATGCTTTAATGTTTAAATTAGGCTTCTAAACTCTTTTTTTTGTTGATTACTACTGTAATAGGAAGCTTCCCAAGGTTTAACGAGGACCTCGAGAAGTCTATTGAAATGGCTATTGATTTTCAAGTTAGTAAGGGTATTGACATAATATCGGATGGGGAGCAAAGGACAGACATGGTTTCATATATGGTTGATTCGATGACGGGAATCTCCTCTACGGATAGTATACACTACGTTTTTGACAGAATAAGACCGTCAACACACATTGAGAAATCGTCTAAAGTATTGGATCTCCTCAAGGCGATGAAATATGTTAAAAAGAAGGGTTACTCCAATGAATTGAAGATAAGCATAACGGGTCCAGTGACTTTTGGTTTTACTATAGCTATGAAGAAATTCGGCCCATACGGGAGTTTAAGAAATCTCGAACTCTATAGGGATGTTGCACAAGCAATAAATACCCTTGCTAAACTTATTCAAAGTTATGGCGTGCGTGTCCAGATAGATGAGCCAGGTATTAATGCTGGCTTCCTAGTACCAGAGCTTACGGAAGAACCGTTAAATATCGCTACTGAGGATTTGGACCATAAGCTTACGAGCATACATGCTTGTGGCAGATTAAGTGAAAGGGTATTGAGAGTGTTTGGAAGAGTCAAAAATGTTGATGTGTTGAGTTTAGAATTCGCAGGAATGTTAAACAATATAGAACTCCTATCCAGAGGTTTCTTTGAAGAGTATTCTAAGAAGGTTGGAGTGGGATGTGCAAAGGTTAATGTTCTTTCTATGGAAGAATTAACTACACAAGATCAGTCTTTAGAAATAATCAGTAATGTAGAGTCTCGTGTGGGAAGAGATTTAATAGAATATATGCATCCCAATTGCGGACTTAGAAATACTAAATTTGAACTAGTATCTAAAATACTTGAAGACCTAGTGACTGTTTCCAAAAAGATTTAGCTTCCTCTAAACATCTTGGAGGAGACCAAATGTGCAGATTTTTCTCGAGAGGAATCCTTTTTCAAGGATAACGATTGCTAACCTTAACCTATGATCGGGCTCCTGCTTTCTATGGCCTTAGACACTCTTGGGAAAAGCTTTATCTCGCTGTGGGGAAAATGCGTTGCAGAGATAAATTCTTGCTGAAAGCATTCTACAGTATTAAGCTCGATAGTTTTTACTTTATTTGCTATCTCATCAGCTTCTTCTCTAGCCTTTTTAGAAACTAGATTCATAAATGCACCGTATCCGGAGCCATTACCCATCTGAACTATTTTCTCTAACGGGATTTCCGGTATCATACCAGTAATCATAGCTGACCTAGGGTCAATGTAGTTGCCAAATGCTCCGAAAAGATATGCTTTTGACAATTCCTCCGGATTCAAGTTAGCAATCTTCATAAGGGTAATACATGCCGAGAATATTGCTGCTTTAGCCAACTGGAAACTCCTAATGTCGGATTGCGTTATACAAATCCTCTTACCTTGATGGTTAATTGCAATCAGAAAGGCTTTTTCATCATTTACCTTAATAATTTTATCAGTCTTTAAATCTTCACATATCCTTCCATTTTTATCAATTATTCCAGTCAAAATCATCCATGCTATCGCATCTACAACACCTGAGCCGCATATGCCTCTCGGCTCGACCCCTCCTATCGTTCTATAATAAACTTCAAAGGTCTTATCGTCTATGGAGACGGATTCTATCGCCCCTTCCATACCTCTCATTCCACTAGAGAGCCCTGCCCCCTCTAATGCTGGCCCTGCTGCAGTAGATGCTGCAAGCATGTCCTCATTCTTCTTCAAAACAACCTCGCCATTTGTACCGAGGTCCATAAGGAGAAAGTTTCCATCCGTTTTATGGATTCCGGATACGAGAATGTCCGATACGATATCTCCACCCACATAACTGCTGACAACAGGGAGTGTACTTATCACCCCAGAGTCATTAATCTCAATTCCTATTTCTCTAGCCTTAAGCTTAAACCTAGATCGGAATGGCGGGGCAAAAGGCGCTGAAGCCATGCCCATGGTCTCAATGCCGAAGAGGAGACTAAGCATAACCGTATTACCTGAGAAAACAGCCTCGTACACGTCTGAAAAATCGCAACCGGCTTCTTTAACCGCTTCACGAATGAGTTTGTTTATTGTTTTAACAACAGCCTTCTGAAGCTTACTGGTATTTTCTGGATCCTGGGCAGCATACGTCATTCGAGAAATAACATCGTCTCCATAGATTATTTGACCATTGTAATCCGATTTTACTGAAACTATCTTCCCATCGGAGATTCTTACCAGGTAAACTACGACTGTGGTTGTACCGATGTCAACAGCGATGCCGTAAGGACATACGGGGCGTTTTCTCACATCGAGAACTTCGTCTTCATAGACGATTGCATCAATATTCCAATCTAGTTCTCTAAGCCTACTCGGCAGTTTTCTGAGAAGCATGATGTCTATAGATCTTGCTTTCAAGGCATCTACTAAACGTTCCATATCGGATCTTTGGTCTTTAAGAGAGGGTTCTTTAAGCCTAATGCTTACTATTTTCAATAATGGTGAAAACGCAAAGTCGGGAATATACCCGTGCTCCAGTATCTTGCCCTTGAACTGTCTAGACGAATCCGGTATTTTGATGACGACATCTTCAACTACTTTAGCTTGACAAGCAAGTCTTAATTTCCTTGAAACCCTTATTAACTCACTTTCTCGAGCAGTGAGTTCGCTTAATTTTCCCTCAACTACTTCTATTATGCACTTCTTACAAATTCCCCTGCCACCACATACATTTTCAATATTAACTCCTTCTCCGACGAGTATGTCAATTATGCTTGTCCCATGGGGAGTTAAAACCCTCTTGCCCTCAGGCTGGATAGTTACTACAGGCATCTGGAAGTTTGCTAAATCTACTAGGAATAAATAAGCTTTCAATTTTACAAATTATGACCCATCTAAAGCAATTCGCTGTTTAGAAATAAGATTTAAGATTTAAAAGTAGTTAGAAATATAGAAACGATGTTGAAAAATTACAAGATTGCAACCGTTGGAAGCCATTCTGCCCTTCAGATACTTAAGGGTGCTAAAGATGAGGGCTTTAGGACTGTAACAATATGTATTAAGGAGCATAGCTTCATATATCGCCACTTTGAAGTTGCTGATAAGATTATAGAAATCCCCTCTTATACGGATTTTGAAAGCGTTACAGACGAGCTCATTAAGGAGAATGCAATACTCGTTCCACACGCTTCTCTCATAGCTTACGTTGGCATAGACATTATTGAGAAGATAAGAGTGCCTTATTACGGCAATAGGAAAATCCTTGCTTGGGAGAGCGATAGGAGTAAACAGAGAGAATGGCTCAAGAGGGCTGGGCTCAATATTCCCAAGGTATATGAAAATCCTGAGGAGATCGATACCCTATGCATAGTCAAATTCCACGGAGCTAAGGGAGGACAAGGATACTTCCTCGCTAAGAGCAAAAGAGACTTCTACGATAAGATAGGTGATGCGAAAGAGTATTTTATTCAAGAATACGTAGTCGGTACCCCGGTTTATATTCACTACTTCTACTCAGTCATACGCGGAGAGCTTGAGCTAATGGGCTTTGACAGGCGTTACGAGTCTAACGTAGATGGGATAACTCGAATCCCTGCAATCCACCAAGAGGGCCTGGACGTAACATACACGATAGTTGGCAACCTCCCATTGATATTACGAGAATCCCTCCTACCGGAAGTTTTCAAAATAGGGCAGAGAGTTGTCGAAACATCTAGAGAGATTTGCAGCCCGGGGATATATGGTCCCTTCTGCCTTGAAACAGTCGTAACCCCCGATTTGAAATTCTACGTTTTCGAGATCTCTGCGAGAATAGTTGCTGGAACAAACGTCTTTATGAACGGTTCCCCATACACGTATTTGAAGCACGGTAAACCGATGAGTACGGGAAGGAGGATAGCAGTCGAGATAAGAGAGGCTATTGAGCAGGATAGGTTAAAAGAGATACTGGGGTAAATCTGCCAGTTTTAGACATTAATATGTTTCAAAGGACGAGTACTGATAAGAAAAAGAAGAAATATTAAGACGGGTGGTAGCAGGTATTTTA
>JAWBXT010000046.1:0-9838 GCA_038867695.1 Thermoproteota archaeon | reverse complement strand
ATCGAGAATTTCGCGTGGCATGCCAGATGTGGCCAGTTCAGTAGCAATGTAATGGTATAAGATTATTTCTGAAAGGTTTTCTGCCCTAAGCCTACGAGGATTGAGATGAGTGTGGATGTCAATTAATGGGATTTCAGAAATACTTCTGTAAATCTTGTTGTATAATTCCCTATTCATATTCCGCTTTAAAGGGCAATGATTAAATATAAACCTTGTTTCAATGGGTAGCAGGTTAAAAATGTCAGAAACACGCTTCCATTGCCTTGGTATAAATAAAAATTGTTTTTAATAGCAGCAACATACAAAGATAAAATTAGATTGAAAAAGTTTAGAAATGTTCTAATAAAAATGAAGCGCACGATCCGTTTGAACAGTATTAGTTTGAGAAGCATTATTATTAAACTTAAGAAGCTTACTGAAAACACTTATTTTATCGGCATGGTAAGCCTCCTTTGGTTTCTATATAGGTCCGGCACTAAGCCATCAAGGACCATGTACCCATGTCAAAGAGCGGCATTATGGACCAGTTATAATTTCCTAATTCTTCCAATAATATGCTTTCTATCAAAAACTTTTAATCACTTAGGTTTGAACAAGCCATATCATAAAATCCCATTAAAGAAAGTGTTAACTAAGAATAATTTACGAATTTCTGTTTTAATATTTGCAATACTATCAGTAGTCTCTCTAATAGCATTTTTTATGTTGAAAAATTCTACAAAAATCCCGAATTCCAACAGACAGCGCCTGGGATGGAGGCTTCGACAGTAGCAATAGTCCGTGTTGGAGAAAGAAACCTTGAAGAAGCACTTGAAGAAGCATTAAATTATTTGGGCGGTATAGAAAGAATAGTACCGGAAGGTGCAAAGGTGCTTATAAAACCGAATATTGTTGATGGTAACCCTGCTCCAACAACTACGTCCCCGGATATAATCGAGGCACTCGTAAAAATAGTGAAGAAAAGGAATCCCAGTGTAGTTTGGATAGCCGAGGGTAGTTCTGATTGGAACACTATGAGAAACTTTAGAAAACTCGGCTACTTTGAAGTAGCAAACAGAACTGGGGCTATTCTAGCCGATTTGAACTACGGTGAACTAGTCGACGTTCCTATCGAAGACGGCGGAATGGTTTACAATAGTTTTACCTTGAACAAAATCGTCACGGAAGCTGATGTCTTCATATCTGTCCCCCGTCATGAAAACGCATTATCTCGCAATAGTAACCTTAGGTATGAAAAACCTTGTTGGCATAGCTCCCGGCGCAGTCTATAGCAGGTATGGTTGGGCTGCCAAGTGGAAACTACATGAAGAAGCTGCTAAGAAGAACGATCTCTACCTCGGCGGAGTTATAACTGATCTATGTAAAGCTAGGAGAATAGATTTAACAATTATAGACGGAAGGATCGGCATGGAGGGCTATGGTCCCCAGCATGGAACACCAGTCAAAATGGATTTAATAATTGCAGGTAGAGATCCCGTAGCAACAGATGCCATAGCTTCATTGGTAATGGGCTTTGACCCTAATAAGATACCGAGCATAAAGATTGGGAATCAAAGAGGACTTGGTACTAATGATTTAAGTAAGATTGAAGTTAAGGGACTCGGTGTAAAAGAAGTTTTTCGTCAATTTGATTGTGCAGTACCTGAACATAAAGAATTCCAATTGAAAACTCAAACAGAGTTAAAAACAACGGTAGAATTTACAACAATAATCCCATTGATATTAACATCATTCTCGCTGATTCTCTACATAACTCGAAAGCCGAGTGAATAGGAAATGAGATCTTTTGACGAGATAAGGGTGGATTATCATCCAAAATTTAAAACTTGATAACGCTGGTTGTTTTGTTAGCGATATTGACTTAATGGAGAACACAACAAGTTTATGATATTCTTACGCGTCCCCAAATCTAAACCGGCGGTTGGCTCATCTGGAATTAGCAGTTCTAGCCTTACTACCAAGGTCAGTCAGGATGCTATTAATATAAACTTTTTAAAAAAGAAAAAGGACGGTATAGGGTAAGCTTAGCTAAGTTTTATTGTAAACCCTGATATTGTCCATTTGAATTGAGCTGTACCGCCAGAGTTAATAGTACCCCATTCTGTTCCGATCTCCCAGCCTAACAGGTAATGGTTAGATATGTCGAAAGTAGCATATTGCTTAGCGGCCCTTATGAAGGCAGCAATATCGTAACTGACAGTCCCGCTTTTTATACTCCAGCCCTTCGGTATGAAAGCAATATACTGCCATCCCCCCCATGAGACACTGTTTTCCCTGTAGACTTCCCAAACCCTGCCTCCGATAGTTACTTCGCCAACCTTGCTTCCAGCAGGGCCAAGGTTCTGTCTGTACACCCAAACCATTATTTCAAGGTCTCCAGGACCGGGTGGAGTACCAGGGCTATTTGCAACGCTTGGCCTAACGACCCATGCGTCCGCAGCACTATTGAAGTTCATGGATGAGAGTAAACTATTGATTCTTATTGAATAACTCACGGTCAGACTTTTTGTCAAAAGCGTCGATACGCTTATTGGAAAGTTTACACCCAAGCCGTTTGCATAAGTTGTGCCCCAAGGTTTCCTACCCACATATATCTCAGGATAGCCATTTACGTATGCTAATGGTTGAACATTTGATAGACTACATTGGGTTGTTAAAACACGTGTACTTGTGTCAAACGTCATTTTAATACTGCCCGTACCACTATTCACATTCCAAGCACATACTTCTATACCATAATCTGCTTTGCCATCGCCGTTAACGTCAACCATTGCATAAGTATTCTGGCCGGGCCATTGTAATGTTATAGTCGCCGCGTAGACTGGTTGGAAGACGGGGATTAGACTTACTAAAAGCAACGAAATCAGTAGGGAGAGGATAACAGCTCTTCTCTCCCTCATCTTCTTCACCGGAGATGACGACCGAAAAAAGCATATATAAACTTTTCGTTTAAAATATCTTAAAAATTCATTTTTTAATTAAAAGGGTTAAGCTCTAAAAGCGTTGATTAAATTATTTTGATAAGTAGTTCTCTCCATTGTTCAAGCTTCCAATTTAATTGTTCTTCATAATTGCGATGGGGACGAAACCTCATTTTACAATTTTCGATTTTTTCTCCGACCAAATCTATCTCATCTAAGGTTTTTGGCCCCAATCCGATTTGAGTACAATACCATAAATATCCAATATTTTCGTAATCAAATCCCATTAATGTGCTTGTAACTAAGTCGCAAGCCAGCGCATTCGTACTAGCTACAGTAAAGCAGGAGGAAACTGCACTTCCATGAACTGGACCATTGCCCTCCATGCCAACAGTGCCGTCTATAACGCTTAAGTGAGGAAACGTGAGTTTTGCGAGTTTTGCCAGATTCAAGTTAAAAACTTGATAACCCTGGTGAATCAACTCTTTATCCCAGCCGATTATCGAACCTACCGCCATGTTTTTTAAAGTTAGTGTAACTATACCGTAGTCATGCGTCTTAGGTCTTGTAACGGATATTCTAAAAGAATCCAAAACCGTTTTTGAAATCCTCAATTTAATAATATTAAAGTTGGAGCTTAGAATTTTTGTTTCAATCCATTCATCCTTATTCAGGTCTAACAATTTAACGGGATAGTTTTTCTCAAGCTCAAGGTAACCAAAATTGCGGTAACCATTCCAAGTGTTTTCTGCAGACGCCTCACCTATTAAAAAGCCTCTTGCTCCAAGATCTAGGAGGAAATCCATTATAGCTTTAATAGCCTCGACAGGAGTTGCGGCAAGCTCATTCCTTGTGGAAACGAAATTTGGCTTTATTAGGATCTTTTTTTCAGAAAGACGGATATCTTCTCTTATCATATTTAATGCCTTAATAATATTTTCTCTCCTATTGCATCCTTTAACTAGGGCAACTTTATGTTTTGAGCCTGCTGGAAAAGCTTTTTCTAAGTCGGTTGAGGATTTGTTTGGAGACATAGGCCTTCCTTCCACGGTATTTATTATAAATATTGTTTTTTAACAAGAAGATGTAGAATCAACCATTAGAAACCTTTTTCACATTTGTTTCCCCTTGGCGATTGTTTGATTGAAAGACCTATCAAAAATTTTAGAGAACATAACTTATGACGAAATTGTTAAAAGCATAAAAAGGAAAAATAATATTCGGTGGATAAATGATGAATACTCGTTTGAAATCTGTTTTCACTTATCCTAAGAAACTTTTGAATGGTATCGTTAACAATACTTACTTTATTGGATTAGTAAGCCTCCTATGGTTTTTGTACAGAACAGGCACTAAGCCTTCTAGGGCAGCATACCCTTGTCAAAGGGCGGCAGCATGGACTAGTTATAATTTTCTAATTTTTCCAATATTGTGCTCAATATCCAAATTGACGAAAAGATTAGGGATAACTGGTAGGATTAAATCTTTCAAAAATAAGCCCTCACGAGGAAATACGCTAATCATCCTTATAATATTGGCTTCTTCATCTCTACTGTCGTTCAGCGTATTAATATATACTAGCTTTTTCACCAGTGTTTCTGACCTCGTAAGACAAAGAGCGAGTCTCGTTGAAAAACTGGCAACAGTATCCGTAGTGCGAGTAGGTGAGAGAAGCCTTGAGGATGCACTTGAAGAGGCAATAGAACATCTTGGAGGCATAGAGAGCATAATTCCAGAGGGTTCAAAGGTATTGATAAAACCCAATCTAGTACGATACCAAGCTCCTCCGGATACTACACCTCCAGATATAGTGGAGGCACTCATCAACATAATTAAAAGAAGGAATCCAAGCATAATTTGGATAGCTGAGGGAAGTGGGGAAGGTAATACTATGGAAAACTTCCGGAAGTTGGGGTATTTCCAAGTGGCTGAAAGAACTGGAGCAGTATTAGTCGATCTTAATTACGGAGAGCTAGTTGAAGTACCCGTTGAAGACGGAGGCATAGTCTGTGAGAAACTAACTTTAAACAAGATACTTACTGAGGCTGACGTCTTCATATCGGTGCCAGCTATGAAGACGCATTATTTGGCTGTTGTAACGTTAGGTATGAAAAACCTCGTTGGTATTGCTCCGGGCGCCGTGTATAGTAGACCCGGTTGGGCTAATAAATGGAGGCTTCATGAAATGGCAGAGGAGAAAAACGACGCATATTTCGGAGGAGTCATAACAGATCTGTGCACTGCTAGAAAGATAAACTTGACGATCATAGACGGCAGGATTGCTATGGAAGGACAGGGGCCCCACGAGGGGACACCGGTGAACTTGGGCCTCATAATTGCGGGAAAAGATCCCGTAGCAACAGATTCGGTAGCATCTTTCATAATGGGGTTTGATCCGGAGAAGATACCTACTCTAATATACGGGAACCAGAGGGGGCTTGGAACAAACGATCTTCACAATATTGAAATAAAGGGAGAGAGACTAGAGGAAGTATTTCATCCATTTAAGTGTGCTACTGGACATGAGGACTTCCAATTGTCTTTTACGAATACAACATCGCCGGAGTTTAAGACAGCAATACTCATACTTACAATAATACTATTTGTTTCAACATTGGTTTTTGCCGTTTCTCAAAGGGATGTCTTTCTAAGAGCTTCGAAGGAAAAAACGAACATAACATCGTAGGCTCTCCGGGGAAATGCTCAAAGACGATACTGATTCTATTCTTCATTAAACAATTATTTTCCCATCTAATATAGTCATACGAACCTTAAAATCTCTTCCAATGACAACTAAATCAGCGTCTTTCCCCTCTTCTATACTCCCCTTACGTTCATGAATACCAAGAAGCCTAGCTGGGTTTAAGGAGGCTATTTTAGCTACCGAGCTTGGAGGAAGCCCGGTGTAGTCTAGGAAGCGTCTAGCCAACTCGCTCATGCCTGCTGATGTTCCGATGAGCCTGCCATCTACGAACCTCGCTGTCCCATCTATGGATACGAAGTCCACACCATCGTAAACATACTTTCCATCTGGCAATCCAGTCGACCTTACTCCGTCAGTTATCAGAATAACTCTGTCTTCACCTAAAAGATTCGTTATAAACCTAATCATTGAAGGGTGAATATGCATACCGTCAGATATTATTTGAACAGTTACATCTTTTGATTCGAATATAGCTAGAGGGGGACCTGGAGCCCTATGATGGATAGAGGACATTGCGTTGAAAATATGAGTCACATGTTTAACACCCATCCTTATTGCTTTAAGAGTCTGCTCATAGTCGGCTGAAGAGTGGCCGAAGGAAGCAATAACCCCCTTTTTTAGCAAGAGCATAACCACATCCTCAGCGTTTTCAAGCTCAGGCGCTATAGTCATCATTCTCAACCAGCCTTTACACTTTTCCATTATATCCGAGAGGACGCTTACGGAAGGATTGCAAATTGAGGAATCCTGAATCCCTCCTTTTCTCTGTCTTGAAATAAATGGACCCTCCAGATGGAAGCCCAGAAAGCGCGCGCCATCTAAGCCCTTTGAAATTCTTTTCAAAACAGCTTCCAAGTGTTTATTTTCCTGCTTAGGCTTGTAAAAAGTTGTTGCAAGAAAACCCGTTACTCCATATCTAGCACAAGTTTTAGATACTATGTTAACCGCCTCCTCATCTTCATCGAGAAAGTCAGCACCTCCTGCACCATGTATGTGAACATCTATGAATCCGGGGAAAAGCATGTCTCCCTCTACTTCAATCTTCTCAACACAGTCAGCTGTTAATGATTTACTTATCTTTTTTATCTTACCGTTTTGGATTAGAACATCTGCAAGAGTTTCCCCCCATGGATTAACTATTCTAGCGTTTTTTATCAGCATGATAATCGCCGTTTCAAAAATTATTATTATTAAATTTTTCCGCTACCAGACAACTTCATGTCACAATAGTTTTTTAGCTCTTTCAGCTAATTTCGCACGTTTCCACTTAATGTCTCTTGGTAGAGTTAGGGAAGTGGCTGTTAAAACTAGAGCACATATAGACCACGTTATCGTTATTATCACCACCATACCCCATTCTAATCCCACAATATCCGCTAAGTAGCCTGTTATTAGAGGTGCAAAGCCTGATCCAACGTTTTCGACGAAAACCTGTATCGAGTGGGTAGTACTTCTAACTTCAGGAAGAGAAATATCTTGCAGAGATGCTGCTACAGCAGGACCAGCCATAGGAATAAAGAAGCCTGTTAAGGCTGCAAATAAGATGAATACTTCTAATCCACTCTTAACCAAAATTGTCATGTCGAAAAAGACTAGGCCCACGGCTACTGATAATCCTGCGAAGATAGCTCTTCCCCTCAACGTCCTCCTAAACGCCCAGTCGCTTACTACGCCTGCAACCACATTACCGATCACCATTGCTAGAAGCGCAACTAGCATAACGATAATTTGGAACTCATTGTCAAAACTTCTAACATCAGTCATGTAGGCGAAGAACCAGTAGGTTATTATTTGCCATGGGAAGACTCCGAAGAACCCTTGGATGAAGAGAAGAGTTATCGACCTTCTCTTGAGCACTTCGATCAAAGATTCTCTCCTAAACGTGTCTCTCAATTTTTCTTTTACGGCAGTCAGCTCAGGCTCCGTAGACCCCCTAGGCCTATCCTTCAATGTTGAAAGTATTAAAACAGCCAGCAGTAAGCCAGGTACTCCGGTTATCAGGAATGCACTACGCCAACCAAGAGAACCGCCTATAATGGCTCCGATAAGAGTCCCTATAAGAGCTCCAAGCGCTCCTGAAGTATTCAAGACTCCGAGCGCAGTGGATCTTTTCTCCGGAGGAAAATTATCACCTATGAACGAGAGAATACCACTCGTTGCCTCATTATCGATTCCTGTTAGTGCCCTAGTTAAAGCTAGTTCAAAATAGTTTGTTGAAAAAGTGGAGAGAACTGTTGTACCGCCCCAGATAGCACTTGCAAGTGCTGCTAGGAGAGGCCGGGCATACCTGTCGAAAAGATAACCCCAAAAGGGCATGAATATCACGGCGACTATCGAGGCACCTGTCTGTATGGCACCTAGCTGAGTATAAGTAAGTAGGAATTCGTCCCTTATCGAAGTCAGGAGTGGCGAGATCAGGAACTTGTCAGCATTATGAAGCACCATGAATATGAAGAATACGAAGACAGCGTACCAGGCTCCACGCGGTATTTTGTGAGCTTGATTTTCAGCCATATTAAACCCTCCTCTCTTTTAAGTCCCTCCAACCGATTAATGTAAAACCCAGTTCCTCAACGATTTTTACCGCTTCTTTCGATGTAACTAATTGATAGTCTAAAACCCGCTCCATGTAACTCGGTGTTATTGCCTTCATCTCTTCATCATAAAGACCTAGATGAACTATTAATTGAGTTAAAGTACCTGGCTCTATACTTTTCAAAGTATTTCTAAACCATGCTATTCTTTCATGCAAGTCTGATCCAAACGTAGAATCGAATAAATTATCCAAGACCGGAATGCCTGATTCTAATACTTTTTCTACGATTCCTCTTGAAATCTCTGAATTTTCTACTGCTTCTTCAAGGGCTTCCATAATCGGCTTAGTTAGCATTGGAATCAAATCATTATTCAATGCAGTTCTAAGATATGTCTCCAGAAAATCGGGTCTTAATAAAACGACTCCCATATGCGTATCTAAATGTGAAGGTTTTAAACCGAATTTGAAAATTCTCTTAACCTGGGCCTCAAGCTCAGCATCAACATCGTTTTTAGACGCCTTAGCCACATCGAACGCATCCTTGTGAAAATATCCCTGATTATCTATCAGAGTTGACTCTTCGCTTCTGAGGCTCAGAGGCCCCCACCTGTATAGCTTCCACTCACTCGTCAGTGTTGAATGCACACCATAGTCGTAGCGAGGATTGCTCTTGAAAAACTCAATTGCTTCAAGAACCCATGGGCAGGGCATCATTATGCTACAGCTTGAAACAATGCCCTCTTTAAAACCTAGAAAAGTAGCAGTATTCTCAGAATGACACATGCCGACGTCATCTGCATGAATGATTAGTAGTTTATCCTTCGGGTCAAAATTATCCATCAGCACCATAATTTTAAAAATTTTTAATAAAAACTTAAGCTTTTCTAGTAAAAAAGAAAGTTGACAAAATGTTTTAAATTAGATCCACCAGCCACGAGGACTCTTAGATTTTTAAATGATATCATATTCACTATCGTTATACTTTGTTTTCTACTAATAAGTTCAACCTGCTCTCACATAAGGGGTTGACAATGTTATTGAGTACTTAAGATTCAGAATATTTTCTTATCATAGTTCGATAGGATATTAGTGCCACGGTTAAGAAGAAGGTTGTTGAGGAGAATATCTTGATAGCCTCTAATATGAGTGTTTCTGTAACAGTTTCGAAGACGAGTATTCTTCGACTCGCTTCAATACTCCATGCTGGAGGGAATATTATGGCTAGAAACCTTATTGGCTGGGGCATCCACTCTATTGGAAACCAGATTCCAGTTGTAAAGCTGAGTAGAAGTCCTAGGATAGTTGCAAGGTTTGAAGCTGAGCTCCAGGTTTTCGATATTAAAGAGATTAATGATCCGATGCTCATGCTCATAAGAGCCCCGCAAACTATGAAGATGACGGCGAGAAGATGCGCTGGATTAAAAGGATTGAAAACGATAGAGGCTCCTATAACTGGGGACGTGCCTACAAGTATTAGTACTAGTGCAGATATCAATAGCATCGTAAGTTGAGACAAGAAGCCTCCGGTAAGGAATTCCCCTTCGGTAAGCGGGGTTGAAAAAAGCTTCTTAAGCGTTCCTCTTTCCTTTTCAGAGACTATTAGTGTCGCACCACTGCTGAAACCGGAGTACAGAAACATCATTCCGATTGCGCCGATCGTATACCATCCTAGTATTC
>JAWBXT010000045.1:0-9857 GCA_038867695.1 Thermoproteota archaeon | reverse complement strand
TTCCTTCTCCATGATCTTCATACACATCCTGTAGACTCTCTCAGCATGTAACCAATCATGTCCAGGGTCTGAGGTATAATAGCTCAAGACCTTTTTCTTAATTAACTCTGCTAAACTATTCATATTCTGAAGCACTTCCGTTAAATCCTTGTGTTAAGCCTTACCCTCTACATTATTTATTTTAGACATAGCATAGGAAATCGCTCTATTTATCAATTCTCTATATTTTCCCAAATAATTCTTTGGATCCATGGTTTTCCTCAGTTCTTCACGTTCAATATACTTGGTGACTTCAGGATCACTTTCTAAAACTTCTAGGAGGCTCTTATTTTCAGCAATGCTTTTCCTAGACAGCTTCCTGATAGTCTCATATGCCTTCTTCCTCCCCATGCCTTTCCTAGCTAGTTTCATCATAACTGCTTCGCTCATTATCCTGCCTTTTGTTAACTCCATGTTCCTCATCATGTTCTCAGGATAAACCCTTAAATTCTTCAAAACATTCTCCATAGTCATGAGCATTTCATCGAGTAGTATCATACATAGAGGTATGGTAAACCTCTCATTGCTGGAGTTAGAGAGGTCTCTTTCATGCCATAGTGGAATGTTTTCTAAAGCCGGTATCACCATGCCCCTCAGTAATTTGGCGAGTCCAGATACTTTCTCGCTGTCAACAGGGTTCTGTTTCTGAGGCATTGTACTACTTCCACGCTGCTGTTCGCCAAAGCCCTCAGCAGCCTCCATTATCTCCGTTCTTTGGAGATTCCTTATTTCAACAGCCATCCTATCCAAACTCGAACCGAGTAATGCTGCCCAAAGCATTAATTCCGCAAACCTGTCTCTGCAAATAACCTGTGTCGCTATCTCAACAGGTTCTAGGCCAAGCCTCCTCATAGTCTTCTCTTCTATTAAGAGGGCTTTTTCTCCGAAAGATGCCATAGTACCAACCGCTCCACTCATCTTTCCCTTCAACACCCTTTTCGAAAGCTGCAGCATCCGCTCATAGTTTCTGGCGAGTTCAGCAGCATAAACAGCGAACTTGAATCCAAGTGTTATCGGAATAGCATGCTGACCATGAGTTCTGCCAGGCATTACAAAATCCTCGTATTTATTAGCCATTTCGCAAAGAATTTCTAATATGGAAGCTAGCTTCCTACCGATTATGCTTAAAGCTTCTTTCAACTGTAGGACTAACGCCGTATCTGTTATATCGTTGCTCGTAGCCCCCCAGTGAACATACTCCCCATACTCCCCACATTCTTCGGAAAGAACTTCTACCATCGCAGCTATATCGTGTTTGGTTATTTTCTCCCTATCCTTAACCTTGTCAACCGTAACTATTCTTGAGACAGCCTTACTTCTTATCATTGAAGCGGCTTCACGCGGTATCTCTCCCACTTCAGCCAAAGCCTCCGCCAATGCTGCCTCAACGTCAAGCATTTTCTGAAGCCTATTTTCCTCCTCAAAGATTCTCCTAATCTCAATGGAACCGTACCTACCTGTGTCAACTGGACAAACCGGCATATCACAAACAATCCCACTGCAAATTAATAAGTTTGCTGGAGACTCTGTCCTTAGAATGGCCTGCCCGTTATATTCTGCTTAAACTTTATATCTGAGTTTTTTAAGAAGCACAATGAAGGAGGTGGTTTAGAATGAATCTATGGAAGCTGAGGCTTAACATGATTGCTACAATGATGCTAGTTATCGCAGTTACTACCGGCTTCATAGCGGTTATACTTTCACTCATGGGGGTATCCCTATTCATAATGTTGCCCATAGTAATACTATGGAATATTGTTCAGTGGTTAATCGGTCCCTATCTAATAGATTACGTTTATCGTGTAAAGCCTTTAAATGAGGGGGAGTTACCGTGGCTTGAGCAAAGCGTAGAAAAACTTGCTGAGAAAAGCGGGTTTAAAAAAGCCCCTAGGATAATGATTTCGGATATTCCTCTGCCCAATGCTTTTGCATACGGAAGTCCTCTAACAGGTTCAAGAGTGGCGGTGACAAGAGGCCTATTAGACAATTTAAACGAGGCTGAGGTTGAAGCAGTCATAGGACATGAGCTGGGGCATCTGAAGCATAAGGATGTTCAAATAATGATGTTCCTTTCAGTTCTTCCTGCCATAGTCTACTGGATAGCATACTCGCTCTATTATTCTGGAGTCTATTCTTCCGCTTCAAGGAGGGAGAGAGGCAATGGCGGGCTCCTCCTTCTTATAGGCATGCTTGGCATGGCAGTATACTATTTGCTAACCCTTCTCATCTTGGGCTTTAGCAGGAGTAGGGAGTATTACGCTGACTACCATGGCTCCACAGTGTCCGATGGAGGTCCATTAAGCCTCGCAAGCGCCCTCGTAAAGATATCTGACACGAATGCTAGAGCACCAGAAAGGTTCAAAGCAAAAATGGGTGAATACGCTTCGTTCAAAGCGCTCCTCATAGCAGATCCAGAGTCGAGTGTAAAAGCAGAATTTAGAAGGACATATGATATCCGTTCTATTGAAGAATTCGCCTCCAGGGAAGTCACTGCTTCCGAAAGCCTTATAGAAATACTAAGTACCCATCCTAATGTTAAGAAAAGAGTTAGAAACCTTCTTGAACTTTACAGAACTCTAAACAACCAAGTATAGCTTTTCCGGTGATTACTCGTCAAATAGTTTTATCTTTAATGGCTTGTTTAGCTGCTGAACTGTTATAACTCAAACATATTCTCTGGATCGAAATAAAAATGGTATTTATTTTAAAAGATGAACCTTTTTAGATATTTTCGAAGACTTATTGACTTTTTTTGAACTTTTTCAAACCGAAATAACATTAAAAAAGCTTATTAATCATATTCAAACCGTTTTCCTCAAGGTGCGTTGAAAATGAATGCTGAATGCAATAAAGAAAAAGATGCTTTAAAAATAATGTTGATCATGATTACAACAATGCTCATCGTAACATTAGCATTGTTGTCGTTTGCTTCAAGAGCTGTAGGAGACGCTGAACTTGATAATGGGAACTATACGGAGTCTGATTATGATGGTAACGCTACATTTCCGTTTGACAATTTCACGATTCCGTTAGATAATGAGACATTACCATCATGCTTAGGTAAAAATATATCAGTACTAATCAGAAACATTACTCAAACACACCGTGAGAACCTGTTAAGAATCAGGCTTCGGAGAAGACTAATGTTAAACAACACTTGGCAGGAAAGACTTAGATTGTTAAATCAGACTAGAAATGAGATGAGGTTTTGCATAGAAGAGAGGAAGAGAGAAATGGAAAGATTAAGGGAAATGTTAAGACAGGGCAATATTACACGTGAGGAATTCATAATGGAGATGAACAGGATAAGGCTTGAAATAAGAACTCGGTTAAGCCTTTTAAAGGAAACGAGCAAAGAAGCCCTGAAAGCATTGCAAGCGAATATTTCTGAGGAGAACAAAAGGTTTGCAAAGCAGATCGTTGAAGAAAACTACAGATTCCAACAAGAGATGAAGCGGCTTCACGAGAGAATAAGAGAAGAAGTAAGGGAAAGGATTAGGGAGCAGGTTCAGAATAATAATCAGAACAAGGGGAAAGGAAAGGGCAAAAAGTAACCTTAGATTTTTATATTCCTCCAAATTCTTTTTAACTCAAATGTTGCGCAAAACCATCATATTGGTTATTTCAATATTCTTAGTAATGCTTATCCTACAGCAATCATTGCCGGCTAGTGGAGAATTCGATTTTCAAACAAATTACAGGATAATCCTACATAAGGATTCTTCAGCAACGTGGATAGTGGAGCTTTCAACACCACTTTCTTCAGAAGAGGAGAAAGCAGATTTCCAAGAGTTTATGGAAAGCGTTGACAGGGAATCTATACTTTTAAGCTTCAAATCTACTATAGAAAGTATAGTTAGCAAAGCATCTTCCACAACAGGTAGGTTAATGCAGGCTAAGGATTTCAGCCTCAAAATCGATATAAGAGGAGGAGTATTGAAACAGCTTGGGATTGTTGAATATAGATTCACTTGGATTAACTTTGGCATTAAGACAGCTAACACGATTGAGATTGGAGACGTTTTCGAGGGGGGTTTTTATCTTTTTGCTGATGAAACGCTTGAAATAGATTATTCCGAGCTGGTTAACGATTATTTTCCGAAGCTGATAAGTCCAAACCCTTCGAGAGAAGAGGCTTCGAAAAAAATCTGGTTCGGTAAATTCGACTTTTCTGATGGCGAGCCTAGACTAGTTTTCCAAAATAGGGTTTTAAACATTGAAGAATTCCACCCAAGTGCCGATAGAGTTGAAAGAGGTCTTTCCATTGGCATCAATGGAAAGATTAGCCCGCCACTATTTGGCTTAATTATTCAAATCGTTTACAGGAATCCTAATGGTTTGGAAACAGTTAGAGAAGTAGCCATTGGAGAGAATGGCTACTTCTCAGATAACTATACTCCAAACATTACTGGATTATGGAGTGTTTCAGTGCGCTTACCATCCGGTTCCCCCTATAGAATTAACGGGTCTCCGCAATCACTCGAATTCTTGGTTTACGAAAAATCCGGCGAGACTAAGGAAGAAACCGAAGGCCTTAAGTCTTCTCCAACAATAATCTTGCTATTGATTTTTGTTCTTGCTATGATAATCATCTCTACATCACTGTTTCTGCAACGTCGTAGAAGATTGCCACCACCACCCGAGGAATACATGGTTTCAGACGAGGAGCTCGTATTAAGAATCCTCAGAAACTCGGGAGGCAGGCTGGCCCAGAAGCAGATTAAGGAGGCTACGGGTTTCTCGAAATCTAAGACATCGATGGTTTTAAGCGAGCTTCAGAAGAAGGGTTTGATAAGGAAGATTAAACGCGGGCGGGAATACATAGTGGAGCTAGTTTAGAATTCGTAATAAAAAGGGATTTTAAGTACCTTCTCATCATTAAGTTATATGGCTGATAAACTCGGAGTATGTGTTTTAGGATGCGGCTTCATAGGGGCTGTCCATGCTGAAAGGTGGAGGAGTATTCCTGAAGTAGACCTCGTAACTTGTTTCAGTAGAAGCGAGGAGAAGATGATGCTTTTCAAAGAGAAATATGGTTTCAAGAAGGCTTCAAAGAATCCAGTAGAAGCGATCCAAGATAAGGATGTTTCCATAGTTGATATCTGTACGCCAACCTATACTCACAAAGATTTTGCATTGCAGGCACTTGATGCTGGAAAACATGTTCTCTTGGAGAAACCTATAGCCTTAAGGCTCTCAGATGCGGGGGAGATTGTGAGAAAGGCTGAGAAAAACAGTTTGAAACTTATGGTGGCACACGTGCTAAGATTCTGGGGAGAATATTTTGCTTCTAAGGAACTTATTCTCCATGGAGAAATCGGAGAGCCTGTTTTAGCAAGAGCATATAGGCAGTCTGCTTTTCCTTCATGGACTTCAGACTCTTGGCATTTTGACGTTCATAAAAGTGGGGGAGTGTTTGTTGACCTTAGTATTCATGATGTTGATTTCTTGAGGTGGTGCATCGGGGAGGTTGAGGAAGTCTATGCTCAGGGTGGAAGCTACCTCAGGAAGAATGCTTCCTCGCCTGATCATGTTCAAGCACTACTTAAGTTCAAGAATGGAGCACTCGGCTATGTTGAAGGAAGCTGGATAATGCCGGAGGGGTTTCCACTCACATCGTTCATCGAGATTTCGGGGACACGCGGGATGCTTAGCGTCGACAACAAGTCTACGGCAACCCTCTCAATATACAGGCCCGGCGGATTAAGGGAGGAATTAACCCCTCTATTCAAAGACGGTTATTACTTGGAGATAAGGTGTTTTGTCGACTCAATCATTAGAAACGAACCCCCTCCCGTACCTGGAGAAGAAGGTTTGAAATCTCTTGAAGTAGTACTCGCCGGCTTGAAATCAGTTTTTACAGGTAAGCCTATCAAGCTACCGCTGGAGGAGGAGGTGTTGTAAATGATCAGGTTTGCAATGCTTTCGTTCGCACATGTTCATGCCTGGAGCTATGCTGCGGTTTTGAAGAAACTCTCTAATACGAGTCTAGAAGCAATATACGACGATTCTAGGGAACGCTTAATCAAGGCTGGGAACGCCTACAACGTTAGTAAGCTTTATGATGATTACATGACTCTTTTAGAAAAGGAAGATATAGATGCTGTAATAATTTCATCGGAAAACTCTAAGCATTACGAGCTTATGGTTGCATGTATAGAAGCGGGTAAGCATGTTCTTGTAGAGAAGCCGATAACGATACGGTTGGAAGATGCTGACGACGCTATTTCCAGAGCTCGAAGAAAAGGCGTCAAGCTTCAAACTGCTTTCGTAATGAGGTATCACGATACTACTGTTAAAGCCAGAGAGATTCTGGAGTCTAAAGCTCTTGGGGAAATATTAGCCATAACTTCAACCAATCATGGGAAATACCCAGACCTTTGGTTTGGAGACCCGGAGTTAGCTGGTGGAGGGTGCATAATGGACCATACTGTTCACGTTGCCGACTTGATCAGGTGGTACACTGGAGACGAGTATTCAAGTGTCTACGCTAGGGTTGCACGCAACATTAGGCCTGAACTCAGAGTTGAGGATGCTGCGCTAATAATGGTAAAGACTAGGAGGGGTGTTAATGCGAGCATAGACTGCAGTTGGTCTAGGCCTGACACTTACCCGACTTGGGGCGATGTTTACATGGGTGTTTTCTGTGAGAAGGGCTATATGGTAATAGATGCCTTTAGATCAAACGTTACAGTTGTAAGATCAGGCTCCCCACTATACTATTCTTATTACGGTGCTGATGCTGATAGGAGAATGATCGAGAGCTTCATAGAGGTGATCGAGAAGGATGAGGAGCCAGTAGCCACGGGTACGGATGGAAGGCAGGCTCTTGAAGTAGCATTAGCAGCCTATCAGTCAGCTAAGACTGGCGAAATCATTAAAATCCCGCTCTTGAAATAATTCGAAAGCGTTACTTTAGTATCTTCCCAGTATCCATATACCAGAGATAGAGATCCAGTTCCGCCAGCGATACCCCTAATTCACCAGCCGCTTGGAGAAGAGTCTTCTCTATCTTCAGATACAGAGTCTTCGAAAGTCTTTGTGGTATTGTTCTTATCAAGCCATATCTATATAGGACTCTCAAAACATGTTTATCTACTATTGCAACATTCTTAAAGCCTATGTTCCTTAGAAAATGACTGGCTTCTTTAAAGCCTAATCCAGACACATTTTCGGAAAGCCATCTTCTGATTTCTAAAGGATCCCTTCCACTCTTAAGGGTCCTCCAAATGTCTTCATAGATACTTCTTGCCCTAACTATGTATCTTGCTCTACTATTCGGATACCTATACCCCAGTTTCCTAAGTCTCTCGGCAAGCTGATGTTCGTCAAGCTTAAAGAATTCCTCACCACACTTTTCTTGTATCCTCAACCCTCCTTCGGCAGAGTAATTGGCCGTAAGTATACAGAAGCAAAGTTCGCTAAACACTTTCTCCCTGTTTCTCCCTATTTCCTCAAAATCCCTAATCCTCCTTAAAACTGTTTCATTAACTTCCTTGTTATGGATTATTTTTCTAAGGCTTTTAAGCAAGTCGCCTCGTCCCAATCCATCCTTATCAGATTCGAAGGTGTTTAATAATTCTTAAAAGCTGCTTCCAAAATAACTACTACAATGGAAGAATGGATTAGCGTCATAATGCCGTTACTCCCTGAAGCCATAACGAGTGCCGATATGGCTGCCATAGAAGAGAATGCCGAAGCCCTAGGCTTCTCAAGAATATGCATGATGGAGAACGCTGGTTCAGAAACGGCAAAATTCATAGCTTCAAAAACGAATGTTAAAGAAAAGAAATTCCTAATCTTATGCGGCACCGGTAATAACGGTGGAGATGGTTTCGTAGTAGCTAGGCATTTGAGAAATATGGGTGCTCATGTTACAGTTGTTCTCGTAGGCAGGCCGCAGGAAATTAGAAGCATAGAAGCTAGAACAAATTGGAATCTACTTTCACACATGGAAGATGTAGAAAAGGTTATAATCAACGACTCGTCAGAAACAGGGGTCGTCAAGAAGCTGCTTGAGAAATGTGATTATGTAGTCGACTCGATGCTGGGCACTGGCTTTAAAGGGTTTTTGAAAGAACCATTCGCTTCCCTCGTGAGGGAATTAAGTTCCTCCAATAAGATCGTCTTTGCGGTTGATGTTCCAACTGGACTTGGCCCAGAAACTATTGGAGAAGATCTAATCGTTAAAGCATCATACACAATAACGTTTCATAAAGCAAAAGATTTTCTACATAAGTATCGATATGCTGGTGAAATCGTAGTAGCTGACATAGGCATCCCTATCGAAGCTGAATTATACACCGGCCCAGGGGATGTTAGAAAGGTTGTTAAGAGCAGGAAAAAGTTTTCGCACAAGGGAGATTACGGTTACGTTCTGGTGGTGGGAGGCAGTGAAACATTCTCGGGTGCACCTGCCTTAGCAGCATTATCAGCGCTCAGAGTTGGAGCAGGCCTATCTATTTTAGCAGCGCCGGAGTCTGTGGCAAGTTCGATTAGAGCGATGTCGCCAGATCTCGTTGTATATGAGCTTCCAGGTAAGCACCTTACTAATAAAGCATTAAATTTGCTTTCAGAACTTATGGAGAAGGTTGATTCATTAGTGATAGGTCCTGGTCTAGGTCTTCACGAAGAAACCGTTGAAGCAGTTAAGGGCCTAATTGAAGAAGCCAGGAGTAGATCATTGCCTACAGTAGTTGATGCAGATGGTTTTAAATCGCTCAAATCATCACCAGACCTGCTTAAGGGAGTTGTCGCAACTCCGCATCGTGGAGAATTCAAATATGTCTTTAACAAAGAGCTTAAGGAGAAATGGTTTGAAAATGTTCCAGTATTAGTTGAGCTCTCTAAGAAATACGATTTCACAATACTTCTAAAAGGTTTTGAAACAGTTATTACAAACGGGTCAAGGCTTAAGGTGAATAAACATGCCACGCCAGGCCTTGCCGTCGGCGGTACTGGAGACGTTCTATCAGGTATAATAGCTGCCTTCCTGGCCTGGGGTAATGATGGTTTCAACTCGGCGGTGGCTGCATCATATGTTCATGGAGACGCTGGCTTAAAGTCTGTTGAAGAAAAAGGATTTCACATAGCTGCATCAGACTTGGTAGATAAGATACCGGAGGTTATGAAGATATTCGACAGAGAGGAGTAATTCTCTGACTATGAAGTTGAAACAAAAGATATTCATAGGTACTTCAGGCTGGAGTTACGATTGGAATCCCAACGGTTTTGACTGGTACGTTAAGAATTCTGGTCTGAATAGCGTTGAGCTTAATGCTAGTTTTTACAGATTCCCCTTTAGAAACCAAGTTTACTCTTGGGCTAGGAAAACTCCAAGTAGATTCAGGTGGGCAGTGAAAGTCTCAAGAATAGTTACGCATGTGTATAGGATGAGCAGTAAAGCCGTGAAGACGTTTAACAAGTTTACTGACCTGTTTAAACCTCTTGAGAAAAACATAGATTTCTACCTGTTCCAGCTTCCGCCTTTCATGGAGCCGAGTCAGAATACGATTAGGAATATAGAGCGTTTTTTCAAAGAGGTTGAGATAGTTGAGAAAGCTGCAGTAGAATGGAGGAACGTGAAATGGTTCTCAGGAGAATGGGAAGAATGGGCCAGTGAAAGAGGTATCACAATAGTATCAGTAGATTCTCCAAATCTGCCGAGACATATTTTCAACACAACTGGCACGGTCTACCTTAGGATGCACGGTAGGTCATCATGGTACTCTCACAATTATACTGCGAATGAACTTAATGAAGTCGTGAAAAAGGTTATTGAGGCAAAACCGAAAAGAATATACGTTTTTTTAAACAAT
>JAWBXT010000044.1:0-9922 GCA_038867695.1 Thermoproteota archaeon | reverse complement strand
TATACTGGTACGCCTAGTAACCCCGGAGTGGGGCGGGACGGAAGAAAGCTTCTTAAGGGTCACTGTTGGAACTTTAAGAGAGGTGGGTCTATTCACATGTGCTTTAAAGAATGCGTTGCAGAATTGAGCAGTAACCAAGTCTTCATAACACTGCCGAGTAAGGGAAGGTTGTTTCAGCCTTCAGTGGACTTGATGACTTCTGCCGGATTAATACACTATTTCTCCAATGACAGGAGTTATCAAGCATGCTCCCGTATGAAAGACCTTAGGATAGTATTCAACCGTGCAGCCGATATTCCAAGGATAGTGGAGAAGGGTATTGTAGACTTGGGTATTACCGGAAGGGACCTTGTTAAGGAGTCGAACGCTAACGTAGAGGAGCTTCTCCCGCTTAACTATGGGTATGCCAGGCTTGTTCTGGCAGCCCCTGCTTCAAAGTTCAAGGATTTAAACGATCTTTTGAGGCTGGGTCACATCAAGGTTGCAACGGAGTTTCCAAACATAACTAGGAGTTTCTTCAGGGGGATGAATGTTGACATAGAGATCATAAGTGTTGAGGGAACTACTGAAAGCATGCCTAACCTAGGGCTCTCAGATTGTATAGTCTCGGTTATGAGTACAGGTTCAACACTTCTTCTACACGGTTTAAAAATTCTAGCGGTGATAATGGAGTCGCAGGCAGTTCTCATAGGTAATAGGAAGAGCCTGGAGAATCCTGAGAAGCAGCCTGTTATAAACTATGTTAAGTCGACAATAGGAGCTACTCAACTAGCTCAGGAAAAGAAGCTCCTAATGATGAACGTACCGGAGAAATGCTTGAAGGACGTCATAGGCTGCTTGCCCTGTATGAGTGGACCTACCATATCTAGAGTAGAGGCTAAGGAGCCGATGTGGGAGGTAATAACAGTCGTGGATGCGAACAAAGTTTTCGAGGTTATCTACAATGTTAAGGAGAAGGGTGCTAAGGACATACTTGTTCTAAACATCGATAAGGTGATTCTTTAAGCAATGAGGATAATACCCTCAATAGATGTGATGCATTCGAAGAGGGTGGAAGTAGTCAGGCACGATGTAGAGAAGGTTTTCGAAGAGTCTGATCCCGTTAAGACAGCATTGCTTTGGGAAAAGGCTGGCGCAAGCATGATCCACATTGTTGACATAGATGCTGCCCTTGGAACGGGAAGGAGCAATAATGAAGTGATTAAAAAAGTAATAGGCTCCGTTAAAGTACCTGTACAGGTTGCAGGCGGCATTAAGGCTAGGAGCCAAGTTGAAGAATTCCTGTCAACGGGTGCTTCCAGAGTTGTCGTAAGGCCTAGGCCCTGCTCAACTAGTATCATAGAAGATTTCTCCGGCTTGAAAATTGTTCTGGGCATAGACTATCTGGGGAGCAAAAGTTTCAGGGACATGGGTAGGAACAGTATTATAGTTGGGGAGGATAAGGTTGTCTCATGGGTCTCTGAATTGAATAGTTCAATGGAGTTGAATGGGATACTTGTCACCGACGTGGACGCAGAAGGTTCTCTCAAAGGTGTCCGTAAAGAAGCATTAAAGTTCCTCAAAATGCTCAGCGAAACAGGTTTAGAAATAATGTACGCCGGAGGGGTTTCCTCCGTAGGAGACGTTTTCAAGCTTATGGATGCTGGTGTCGATGGAATTATCATTGGAAAGGCTTTATACAACGGCTTACTGAGCTTTCAGGAGCTCAAGAGGATGATGGGGAAATGATAAGGCTGGCTAAAGTCAAGAGGGAGACGCTGGAGACTTTAGTCGAGCTCGAGTTAAACCTGGACGGTGGGGGGGAGCACAGGGTGAAGACTCCCTATCCTGTGCTCAACCACCTGTTAGGGAGTATGACGAGGTTTTCAGGCTTCAGCCTAAGGCTTAATGCAGAGAATAGGGTTGAGTGCGACGAGCACCACTTGGTTGAGGATGTTGCGCTAGCGCTCGGCGAAGCATTAAACAGAGCCTTAGGAGATAAGGCGGGAATCAAAAGGTTTGGTTACTCGCTCCTTCCAATGGACGAAGTGCTGGTGGGTGTTTCAATAGACTTGAGTGGAAGACCCTTTTTTGCTCATAATATGGAATTCGACCAGACGATGATGGGAAACATCGGCACATGCATGATTCCCCACTTCCTCAGGAGCTTCTCAAGTTCATCGAGCTTAACGCTCCACGTAATCGTTTTCCGGAACGGTAATGCTCACCACTTGTCCGAGGCAGTTTTCAAAGCACTTGGAATAGCTCTTAAGCAAGCTGTCTCGATCACTAACTCTAATGTTCCTAGCGAGAAGGGGGTCTTATGAGAATGGGTCTTGCTAAGAGGATAATACCGTGTTTAGATGTTTACGACGGCGTTGTAGTAAAAGGTGTTAAATTTTCTAATCTTCAGAAAATAGGCGACCCGGCAGAGCTTGCGGTGGAGTATATGAATCAGTTAGCTGACGAGATAGTTTTCCTAGATATTTCTGCAACGCCTAAGGGCAGAGAAACCATGATAGAGGTTGTTAAGAAAACTGCTGAAAACCTCTTCATCCCTCTGACGGTAGGTGGAGGAGTTAGGACGGTTGAGGATTTTGGAAAGCTCCTAAGGGCTGGTGCCGACAAGGTTTCGGTTAACACTGCAGCGGTACGTGATAGGAGCTTGATTAGGAAGGCTAGTAGCATATTCGGCAGTCAATGCGTCGTCGTCGCAGTCGATGCAAAGAGGACTACTGGAAGATGGGAGGCTTACGTTAATGCTGGGAATGAGCCAACTGGCCTTGATGCTATAGAATGGATTAAGACTTGTGAGCAGGAGGGTGCTGGAGAAATATTGCTGACTAGCATCGACTCTGACGGCACTAGGCTCGGATACGATATCGAGCTTCTTAAAGCTGCGAGAGAAGCAGTTGACATTCCGATAATCGCTTCCGGCGGAGCAGGCTCCCTACAACATGTTTATGAAGCGCTTACGGTAGGAGGAGCAGACGCAGCCTTATTGGCTTCGCTCCTACACTACAAGCAGTACAGTGTGATCGAGATTAAGAAGTGGTTAAGGAAGAGAGGAGTTGAGGTTAGGCTTTGAAACTCCAATACTTGAGTGAGCTTTTCGATGTTATCAAGAAGAGAGTACGAGAGAAGCCTGAGGGCTCCTACGTTGCCAGCATCGTTAAAGAGGGCATGGATAGGGTTCTCGGAAAATTCGGCGAGGAAGCTTTCGAATTTGCCTCGGCAGTATGCGGCTCAGGCAACAAGGTTTCTGAGGCGGCTGACCTATTGTTCCACTACCTCATCGTCCTCGCTGCTTCAGGAATAGAGCTGGAAGATGTAGTTAAGGAGCTGGAGGGTAGACGTAGACACTGAAAACGATACTAATACTTGACTGCGGTGTCGGGAATCTCTCTAGTATAAGCGCATCCCTGAGAAAAACAGGCGCAATCCCAAAGATAGTTTCCAGCATTTCAGACGGAGATTTTGACGGGTTAATTATCCCAGGTGTGGGAAGCTACTCCGGAGCCTTCAAGAAGATCGATGAGGAAAGGGAAAGTATTAAGAGGCTTGCTAGAGATAATCGCCCGATTCTGGGTATTTGCCTAGGATTGCAATTGATGTTCGACTGGAGTGAAGAAGGAAATCCGGGAGAAAACGGGCTAGGGTTCTTCAAAGGTGTAGTTAAAAAGCTGCCGGTCAAGCGGCTGCCACACATAGGCTGGAATAATATAAGGGTGAACGAGGGTTCAGTTATTCTAGAAGGCGTGGAGAATAACTGCAGAATGTATTTCGTACATTCATACGCTCCAACAGACTATGATCCGGACGAGGCTTTCGCCTTCACAAGCTACGCGGGCCAAATGTTCCCAGCGGTTTTTGAAAGGGGAAGCGTATTCGGAACTCAATTTCACCCTGAGAAGAGCTGGCTACCTGGGCTGAGGATACTTAGCAATTTCGTTAATTGCTGCAGGAGGTAGCCTTCTTGAACAGGGTTTTTAAGATGAATGTTGGAAACGCTAGAAGACTCGTTTCTAAACTGGGCTTCGAAAAAGGGCTTATACCCGTTGTAGCAAAAACAGTAGACGGAAGGGTCCTGATGATGGGCTTCATGAACAGGAGAGCGTTAGTCAAAACCCTTACTACAGGCTTTATGCACTACTACTCTAGAAGCAGGAGGAAAATATGGATGAAAGGCGAGGAATCAGGATTCAGGCAGAAAGTTAGAGAAGTCAGGGTTAACTGCGAAAACAACTCGCTCCTATTCACCATAGAGCAGGAGGGGCCCGGTGCATGCCACATGGGTTACGAGACCTGTTACTACAGGAAGATAACCGCCCGCGGCGGGTTTAAAATAACCTATGAGAGGGTTTTCGACCCCGATTCAGTATACGGAGGGAAGAAATGATTTTGAATGGTGGATTCGGAAGGCTTAAGTATCGGCTATAGATTAAATTTAGCTCGACTATGGGCGATGAATTGACTCCCTACCTCGACGAGCTCTTATCCATGGCCAAACAATCGTCAATAAAAAGAATAATAAGCGATGTTGTGCTTGCAGACGAGCCTTTTGTGGTTTTAAGAAGCTGGCGTGAAAAATTCGGCATATCACAAAAGACTCTCGCCGCCAAAATGGGTATTTCCGCATCCGTCATAAGCGACTATGAGACTGGTAGGAGGAAAAACCCCGGTATAAGCTTCCTTAAAAATTATGTTCAGAGCCTTGTGGAAAGCGACGCAGAGAGGGGCGGGACCCATATCGTTGAGTTGCTCAAGATGGAGCCTATTCTAAAGGGCATAATACTGGACATGAAGGAGTATTCTAAGCCTGTTCAAATGTCTAAGATCATCGAGGCCATAGAGGGTAGAGTTGAGACTTTTCCAGAGCTTCTCGAAGAATCTGTCTTCGGCCATACGGTGCTGGACAGTGTGAAGACGATTCTCTACTTTAAATGGTACGATATGGTTAACGTCTTCGGTTACACTAATATCAGGGCCCTGGTTTTTACAAACGTTCAGCATGGAAGAAGCCCGCTTGTGGGGGTACACCTCTTCCCCTTTAAGCCCAGGATGATTATTCTCCACGGACCAAAGAACCTGGATCCTGTAGCGGCTGAAATAGCTAAAATAGACGGTATAGTGGTGGCTTTGTCAAACCTAGGCTCAACGAAAGAGCTTATAGAAAGGCTTTCCAAATTGGGTTAAAAAGGGGAACCGAAGAAGTTAAATAACAGCTTACAGGTAATGCTGTCGAATTTTGATAATCGACTTCGTTGCGAAGGCCGCTACCATAACTACGCTGGCCGTAGCCATGCGTCTTTCAAAATCACTATCCTTATCAGGAATATTGGCTTCAGTAATCATAGGCGTAGTAACCCTCTTCCTAGGCGGCTGGGACTGCTTCATAGTACTCTTAACCTTCCTCGTTCTAGGTGTTTCTTTCACAAAATATAGGCATTTCGAGAAGGCGCCTGGTACACTAGCTCAAGAGAAGGGTGGAGTTAGAACATGGGTTAACGTTTTCGCAAACGGCGGGCCCGCGGTAATACCTTTAGTCCTAGAGTGCCTGTACGGTATGGAGGTTTTCAAGGTTTTCTTCCTTTCAGCAGTTTGTTCAGCCGCGTCTGACACTCTATCTACGGAGGTAGGCCTGCTTAGTAGGTCTAAGCCAAGATTAATCACCGACCTTAGGAAGAAGGTTGACAAGGGTGTCTCAGGCGGAGTCACTTTACTGGGTACTCTAGCCGGTCTCCTAGCTTCTATAACCATTGCATCAATACCACTGGTGACGATTACAACAGGGATCGCAGGATTATTTGTTAATGTTAAGGACCCTCTACGTCTAATCCTAACCAGTGCTTCCACAGGGTTCCTAGGTATGATTGTAGACAGTTTACTTGGAGCAACGGTACAGGCTCTCTACGTTTCTAAAGAAACAGGCTTATTCTACGAGGATCCTCGTAAATGCAATGGGGAATGCATCCTGGTCAGAGGCTTTAAGCATTTCGACAATAATGCTGTGAACTTTTCTTCCTGCTTAATTGCTGGAGTAGTTGGTGCAGTGTTATACCTGCTCTAAAGATTTTTACTGATATGTTGCAAAACCGGTAAAGGTTTTTATCCACGCATCCATAACTAGCAGGGGATGATTACGCTTCTATACCTGATCAGATATGCGCTGAGAGACCTGTGGAGCAAGAAGGTTAGGACAGGCCTCACAGCCTTGGGTATAGCAATAGGAATAGCGTCACTGGTATCCTTATTCATAGTCTCACTGGGCTTACGCGCCAGAGTGGGTGAGAGTATAAACACTCTCTTAGGCTCCTCAATAATAGTCAGGATGAGGAATAGTGAACCGATTTCAATCTACGTCGTCCAATTGCTGAGCAATATACCGGGTGTGAAGAAGGCTGTTCCAGTTATAATGGGCTCGGGCCTCGTAGAGTCTAATAACGCTTTCATACTTGCTGTTCCAATAGATGAGATACAGTCTTTCCAAACAATCATAAACGGGTCCAGCATATCGTCACCAAGAGCATTAGAGTGTTTGATGCCTAAAGAATCAGCTACTAGGATGGGTATTTCAATAGGTTCAACAGTCAGGGTGGTGACGCAATACGCTCAGGAAGGTGTTTCATTCAAAGTCGTTGGCCTATCGGAAGTGGGCGGGCTTCTTCAAGCAGCTCTAGCTGGACCAGCATCCGTGGTTGCAGTAAGCCTCGAGCAGGGCGAGAAGCTTTTGAACAAAAGAGGGGTTGCAGACATGATACTGATAAGAGTAAATGACCCTAGTAATGTGAGCCTTGTCGTTAACGCTATAAAGCTTACATATCCTAATCTCGCCGTTTCAACCGAGGAGGATGTTTTAAACCAGGCTCAGTCGATACTAAACACTATAGACGCGGTAATATTCACGATAAGTGCGATAAGCATAGTGGTTGCTGGAGTCGGTACGATGAACTCGGTTACTATGAGCATAAGGGAGAAGATAAGAGAGATAGGTGTTTTAAAATCAATAGGAACATCTCCAGCGCAAATACTTTTCATCTTCCTAACAGAAGGGTTTATACTTGGTTTATTAGGCGGTTTCCTAGGATCGGTGCTTGGGATCGGATTAGGCTATGTTGTTATTAATCATGTTCTGCCTAGGATGTTCAGGTTTGAAATAAGCCTTCCCTTCATCCTTTCTCCAGAACCATTTATGAACGGCTTAGTGATTGCAATCACAGCCAGTTTTCTAAGTAGCCTGCTTCCATCTCTAAATGCTTCTAGAATAAGGCCCGTGGAGGCGTTAAGGTATGAGTAGCCCCGCGTTAGAATGTGTAAACGTTTCTAAAACATACATTCTTGGTAGGGACATAGAGGTTAAAGCTTTGAGAAACGTTTCCCTCAGAGTTAATAAGGGTGATTTCGTATCGATAATAGGTCCCTCTGGCTCTGGAAAGTCGACTCTTCTCCACATAGCTGGGACATTGGACAGGCCGACTTCTGGAAGGGTTTTGATAGATGGTGTTGACGTGACTGAACTGAGTGAGAGCGGGCTAACAGCCTTTAGGAAGAATAAAATAGGGTTTGTCTTTCAATTCTTCAATCTCATAACAAATCTATCTGCCATAGAGAATGTTATGCTACCAATGCTGCTTTCAAGAAGATACACGCTTAAAGAGGCTAGGCTTAAGGCTCTTCACCTTCTCAGGCTTGTAGGCTTCCCAGAAGATAGGTTAAGGAATACCCCTAATAGGCTCAGCGGCGGACAGCAGCAGAAGGTTGCTATTGCAAGGTCATTGGCAAACAACCCTACGTACATACTTGCAGACGAGCCTACTGGAAACCTTGATGTCTCATCCTCGGCTGAGATCATAGCTACTCTCAAGTTATTAAACAGCTTCGGCAATACGATAATAATTGTAACTCATAACGTTGAGCTGGCTAGGATTACTCATAAGATACTGTTCATGAGAGATGGTTGCATATACGAGGAGGCGCCGAAAAGCTTTCTAGAACGTATGTCCATAGACGAGTCTGCCCTGGATTCTAAGAGAAAGATTCAATTAGAAATATTACAGTTAGAAAGGGAAAATATCGAAAGACTTTTCAAAAACAAGCTGATATCCAGCGAAGCTTACGAGAGGGCTTTGAAAAACCTTGAAGAAAAGGAGTTGAAGGTTAAGCAATGAAGCATCTACTCTCATTACTAGTCATAACTATTCTATTAATACCGGAGATGGTTTTTGCATTACCGGATAGTCAGGGAATAAAGGTAAGTGAGATAGTTAACTACATTGCCGAAGCTAATCCTCTAACTGGAAACTATACAATAGAGTATAAATCTACTTTAACGGTAAAGAACGATGGTGAGTCTACTAGGTATCACTTTAAACAGAGATTATTTAGAGTAGATGCTTCAACGCTTGAGCTTCCAAAAGAAGCACGCTTCATAGGCTGTTCCGGAGAATTCTGTCTCGTAGAATGGAATGTTCAAGCTAATCCTGGCACTAGTATCTTCGAAGTACACGGTAAACCACTGTGGACGCCGCTAAGTATTGACTTAGCTATAAGGGTGGACGGCGTGGAGCCCGTGTATTCCTCTGCATACGGTGTATTCTTCGTAGAGGCTAAGGAGAATAGCGTTATAGAGTGGAGAATAAGGCTTAGCAATAATAACCCAGTCCTTCTGGATTCTATGACAAACATTTCCTCTAAACTCCCCATCTTCATATCTGTTTCAATAACACTACCTGAGAAATATTTCAGAAATATTGTTTACGATCCTCCAGTTAACATGACGAGTTTTTTGGAGAAAGATACTGTTTCATGGATGTTTATACTTAAGGAAGATGCAGAGATTAACGTTAAGGCAATCGTAAGGGCTTTCGACGATTGGGGTACGATCCCATTAACACCGATATCTATATCCTTCTCCCCTATGGAGGATTCTGTTAGGGATTCTATACGTTCCCAATTGAAATCTCTAAATATGTCCATGAGCATGATGGAGATGATTATCCTACCATTAGGCAATTTTACAAGTTTCATCGACCTTATGAATACCATGCTTGGAAACCTCAGCTATGCCTTAGAGACAACCGGCAATCAGACTATTATAATAAGCGATGCGTTAAAAACAATAGGCTCCCAACTGGGCTATGCCGCCTCCCAGCTTTCAGATACTGTTTCAATGCTTTCGAGAACAATGGAGGATATTTCAAAAGTGGATTTCCAACGTATCAGACAGGTTTTAGAATCTTCTAGGAAAGCTGCTCACAGCACTCTAAACGCAACGCTCATAGTAATTACTGATGTGGAGAACGATCTTTTGGAAATAAGAAATATTCTAATAGATCTGAGAAGCAATTTAACAGACCCTGACCAAATAGAGCTGGTGGATAATGCTATTACAAGAATAGATAGTCTCTACAACAATTTGAAGAACTTTGAAAACCAATTGAGGGCTGCGGAGTCTCAAATAGACTCATTATTCAGCAGCATAGAACCGTTCATTAGTATGCTTGAGGAATACCGTTCTAAAGCTCTAGAAATGGGCTCAGGATTAAGTACGGGTGTTTCAGCGCTTTCTCAAGTTTCCTCAGCACTATCCGAAGTCAGCTCAGCCCTGAGGCTTATTGGAGAAGCAAATATCATGATGAGCGGGAATATCACGAGCATAAAACCGATTCTTGAAAACGCTTCCTCAAACCTGAGTAGTGTTAAGGAAGGCTTGGAGGGAAATATGACTTCTTTAAAAAAGGCTTACAGCGAGCTCTCTACATTCCTAAGGTTGATCGACTATGATGAGAATAGGACACGCCTAATGGCTCCCGACGTCGGTTATGAAAAGATTCTAATCTTCAAGCCTGTATTGTCTGAGCATGATGGCATGCTTAGATTAGACGCACTTTTACTCGAAAACAAGACTAGGATTGGAGTGAGAACAATAAAAATACGTTACAAT
>JAWBXT010000043.1:0-10143 GCA_038867695.1 Thermoproteota archaeon | reverse complement strand
TCGTTAAGCTCCTCTGAACTATTTAAGTTGGCGCTTGTTTTTAAATTAATTTATTAACACGCTCCAGCCGCGATACTGCCCTTGCTAAACTGGACCATACATTCTTGTCAGGCTTTCATATAGCTCTCGGGAAGAAGGTCTCTCCTCGGGCCTTGCTCTTCGCGTCCTACTAAGATATTAGCACGCGCTAACCTCGTATATGGGTTTGTCGTGGGCTAACTTAATGTTCACTTCTGGTGTTGGAAGTGCTGGCGTACAGTATACGATGAACTGTAGGAAGGAGAGGGCGAACCCTTGGGCAACTGCTATTCGGGTAGCAGTAAGACCCCCTAGTGAGGACTGCAAGCTTGTCCCCGAATGCACACGCGCTACTAAAAGTCTAAGAATTTTTCCAAAAGACTTAATAGTAACGTGAGTTTTTCATTATGCGTGCCCTATTTTCCCAACGAATTTCCTGACCTTGCCCAAGGCCGTATCAACCCATTCCTCCATTCTCTCTTTCACCTCCTCATCCACCTTTGCCATTAAGGATGAAATGCTCTTAATGACTTCCTCTATTTCACCAGTATTTCTCAACCTGTCTTCAATAAAGAGGATCTTAGCGCCAAACCCATCTATATTGAATGAGCTTACGTCTCTCTTAATCTCCTCTAATTCATCGATTGCCAGCCTATATTTTTCAAATAGTTCCTCATGCTCAGGAGTATAGCCTCTTAAGATAGTTTTCAGGTCATGAATCTCATAGCCTTTATCGCTCCACTCGTGTAACTTTGCCTTCCACGACTCCACCTTAGATTTCTTAAAGTCCTCAATCCTGTTCCTTAAGGATGACGTGCCCATTAGGGTTTCATCAACCCTAAGGTAATCAAGTTCTTTCTTTAGAGAATAAAAGTCATTATCGAAATCGCTAATGCCGGATGAATCTAAGTCCCTCCTGATCGCGATGAGTTCCGAAACAGCCTGATCATACTTGCTAAAAACCCTTCTTATCAAATCGAGGTTCCCAGATTTCACTACTTTCTCCAGCTCGGTTGCGTCGAACCCCATCTCCTTCCATTCCTTTACCTTCCAGCCAGCGACCTCCCTAGCTGTTTGATCTAAGGCTGTATTAAAGGTATTCTCAAGAGCCTCTATTCTCTCCCTTTTAGTTTCCAATTGTTGTTGCAATCCCTCATACTTTTTCCCAAGGACATTAAGGTCCTGTTGCCATTGATTTTTCAACAGACCTATCTTGTTTTTAATCCTAGTGCGTGCATATCTTTCAATGAGCAAAGTTAACATTATAGCAGAAAAGGTATATATGACCGAGAACAGTATTCGGATCAAGATGAAGGCTTCTAAATAGCGGAACAAAAATGAATCCGCCCCACGCAATAAAAACGGGAATTATCGCAATTATAGGTATAAGACCACCTATACAGCCTATTATCGTTCCAACAACTCCTTCAAGGAGATCCTTATTAGCTTTAGCTTCAAGCAAAGCAATTTGAGAAGAATACCGACCATCTATGCTTCTCTTTTCCTCTTCCTCTTTTCGCATCATGTCTATCAACTGATTGTATTCATTTCTTTCCTTCTCTAGGATGTTCAGTTCTTCAACTAATCTTCCCGTCTTGATTTTTAAGCTAGATGGCAGCACCTCATCTCTGAAATCGCATCCAAGCCTTGATTGAAGCATCTTTTTTATCATTATGTAGTCTTCCATTTTGAGGCTTTTCACTAATTTTAAGGCCAATGTAGGATTTATATTTTTTGGAATGATACTCCATGCTATTCGTTAAGTCTCTTTTCTTTTTGGAGTATATTTAGTGAATGCATCTCCCAATAATTGCCGTAACCTGAAATACACCTCTAGACAGGATTTAGGCCTCTTCCCACAATCTATGCCGGTCATTTCAATAAGCATATTTTTAATTCCCTCATCAATTGGAATATCGATTTCCGGAGGGTAGAGACCCCAGTCTTCGATTTTTCCTTGCAATTGGATAATCCTAGAATTCTTATCGTCATTGCTGAGCGAGAAGGGATCGTCGTAAGAATAGACTATACTTCTCACTTCATTCACCATGTTTTTAACCTGCTCATCGGTAAAACGCTGTTTAAGGGCTTCGAGAATAGGTTGTACGTATGCTTCTTGGCTTATCTCCTTGTGCTGAGTGGATGCGATTAACAGGGGTTGAATATATGGTCTACTAGTCAGGCTCAATACCGTCATGCCCAGTGAGTAAACGTCGAAACTTGGCAGTATACTTTCATAGGGGTATAGTATGTATTCAGGAGGCATATAGTATGGTGTCCCCACTTGCCATTCTTTCTGCTGTTTTACTCTCTGTGTTTCAGCAAGACCGAAATCGGCTACGATGAATCTGAATCCTTTTTTATGCTTCTTGAAGAGAATGTTTTCCGGCTTAATGTCCTTGTGGATTCTAGGGTTTACGAAATCCCTTCCTGATTTCTGAGCCTCTTCTCCCGGAATTGTACTACAGACATATACTAACGATGTGGCCGCCGCCATTTGACAAAACGCAGCCTTCAGGATTTCTGGAAATTTCCCCGAATCTCTATATCCTTTTGATAATTTGAGCAGATCTCCATCGGCCAATTGCATCACGAAGAAAGGCGGGCTTTCGGCGAATTCCTGAGGATTAGTGAAAATATTTTCATCAGGACGACTTTTTTCGAATTTCTTGAAAAACTCTTTGTTATAGAGCCTAACAGTAGCAATATTATGATCGTATAGAGCTAGGTCACGGAGCCATTCTTCTATCGGGTATTTGGCTAGGAATTCGTCTGAACTATTTACGTTGAAATTGGAAAGCTGTATGCTTGTCTCTACTAGCTTCTTCAAATAATTGACATTAAGCTCGCCTTGCAATACTCTTTTACGTTTCAGAAGACCGAGTGTTCTTATCTGGTTGAAGAAATCCATGATTTCCCCTTTGTATCGAGGGGGTGAAACATAATACTCATTATTCATCTTTTTAACAATGCCGGAAATCTTGATCGCAGTTGGTTTTCCTTCGATAAGACCTTTATAAACGATGCTGTAGCTTCCAGCACCCAAGAACTCCTGTATCTCAACCTCCCCCTCTTTACTAGGATGTATTTTGCTCCCAATGGTAGATCCCTTTAGCCTCGTTTTTGTGAAATCAAAGAATCTCAAACCGTCCCGCTCCTTCAAAAGCATGGTTTTCACAGGAATTTGTTCCCCCATGGTAGAAGGAGGAGGTGAAGGTTGTGTAGGACTAGGTTCCATACGTTTAACCGTTGGTCTGTACCAGATGGGTTCTTCCGGGGGCTCGGTAGATTTCGCAGGAGGAAGAAGAGGCAGCTTTTCCTCAGGCGGAGGTGGAGGCAGTGGTTTATGTTTCATCAAAAGCACCGCTATCGCCACGGATGAGAACGAGATCGCTATAATCATACCTACAATAGTTGGCTTAAACCGAGTGCCCCAGACTGCAACCAAAGTAATTGGTCCGTCCACAATAAAAGAATAGGTCGGTGAAGCCGAGACCAATTTTCCACCAACTTTCCAACCCTCAAAAGCATAGTAGCTTAAAGAGTCTTTTTCCATTTGAGTTTCAGATATTGAGATAATTGCTGTTGCCCCATGCTTATACCATCCTGAGCCAGTTGGGCTTCCTTTATCGCTTAAGACTCTCACTTCGTATTCCGTATCCCAGTTCGCAATTATGGTTCTAGGCTTATCGACAGCCATGTAGAAGCTTTTTTCTTTGCCCATTAATGAATTTGCCTCATACCAGCCCTTGAATATTCTTCTGGTGCCATTGCCATGGTCAATAAAGTTTTCGCTTATCGAAATTCTCAACAGGCTGCCTGCTTCACGCCATCCAGAGCCCGTAGGAACCCCCCAATCACTACGTATCTCCACCCAGTATTCCTTCCTCCAGTCTGCGACAATTCTCCTCGGCCTATCAACAATTATATGGAGTCTTTGCTTATCAGTAATCAAAAAATTATTCTCGAGCCAGCCTTTGAAGACCAGTCTAGTCTCATTACCATAGTCAACGACGCTTTGGCTTATTGAGATGCTCACGGTTGTTTCGGGCTTATACCATCCTGAGCCCGATGCAGCTCCATAGTTCGTCAGAACATTAACAGGAAAATATCCATAAGGGGCCATCAAGGGATATCTGTCCTTATTGGTGTCATCGATAACATGAGGGATGTCTCCTATTCCATCATTATTAGTATCTGTCCCCCAATAGTTGCTCCAATAATTTCCCGTTGAGCCATTATCCCAAGCGTTTACTGACTGGTAGGCGTAAACCTGCTCACTATTATTAATAAAATCATTATGGTAAATTTTATTATCGGAGGAGGCTAGAAGGCAAATGCCATAAAGATTGTTCTCCAACTTATTTCCAACTATATTACTATCCCTAGTTCCAAATAATTCAATCCCAATCGTCGTATTTGACAGCCTTAAGTTCTCAACGTTCATGTTTTTACATAGGATAAGAATAAGTTGCCCCACGCTCACATCCCTAATAGTTTTGTCCGACTCTTTCTCGAAATAAAGAAGTGGTCTTCTGTTTACAGTATTATTCTTTACAATGTTGTGATAGGAGAACCAGACGTATAAACCGCAACCAATGAACCCGTTTCCAATAATCCTGTTTCCTTCAGAGCTATAAAGAGCAAGCCCATAGTTACTGTTTCTTATTTCATTATCAGCTATTTCGTTATCGGAAGAAGCATAAAGATAAATACCATACTCGTTATTTTCTATCATGTTGTTAGCTATTATACTTCTTTCAGTCCTCAATAACTGGATACCTACCGTCGTTCCAGATAATTCCAAGCCATCAATAACTATGTTTCTACATTCAACCAGCACTACCTGGCCAGCATCGCTAATCCTTTGATTAGCCTCTTTCTCTAAGTAAACCAGAGGTTTACCATTCACAACATTACTTTTAACAGTGTTTTCATAAGAATTCAAAACGAATAGACCGCAACCGATAAACATGTTCTCAACTATCGTATTGTAATAGGAACTTGCAAGATAAAAACCGTATTCAGTATTCTTCAATTCATTTTTAGTTACCTCATTTTTTAATGACTCATGAAGATGGATTCCGTAAAAACTATTCTCTATCCTATTCTCAATTATTGCATTGCTTAAAGAATTGTGAACATTGATGCCATGTTCCCCGCCTTCTATAACGTTATCAATCACGTCATTACTAGAGGAAAACCATAAAGCGATTCCATCATACCTGTTATTTTCTAACTTATTTTCAGCTACTATGTTCTCTGAAGAATTGTAAAGATAAAGGCCATGATCACCATTATTCACTATCCTATTTACAGATACCCTGTTTTTTAAAGAATGGTGAAGGTAAACACCATCTCCATTACTTTCAACATCGTTTTCAACCATCTCATTATTTGAAGAATCATAAAGGGCAATGCCGATATGCTTATTATTCCTTACCTTGCTCCTAATTATTCTAATGTATGAAGAATCAGTAATAGAAATGCCATGATAGAAATTCTCGATAACGATATTCTTAATTGTTACATGTCTTCTGCTTTTCAAAGAAATCCCAGTGTTTCTTTCTCCCACCTTACCTTTAACTATGCATCCGTTACCATCGATTACAATATTATCTCTTTCGACAACTATGCCGTTACCTGAGGATACCGCAATATCGTCGGTTAAAACATAGTTAGTTCTATCTGTTGTGACTATTGGCGCATAGCTTGGGTATATTGAGCCATCGCTTCTAATAATGATCGTTTCACCACTCCATTCAGCCTCAATGTTGAAGATTAAAAAACTGGCTTGAAGCATAATTAGCAATATACTGTAAGCCTTCCTCATTCTCCCATCCTTAACAGCACACGCTAAATTTAAAGCTTTTCAGTATATTAAGATATAGAAGATAAAGCACATGCCAATGTATACTATTAATCAGACTGGGGATTATGCTTGAAATATACTCTTAAGTTTCATCTTGTTTTATCATCTGCAACCTGCACACGCCTTCAGATTATCCACATATCGTTTAATAATCAATGTATGCTATTCGTTGATGGAACATCATTCTAAATTCTTTAAGAATTCCTTTATCTTTGCTATCTTCTTGTCGATATCCTTCCTTATCTCTTCAACCTCTACAGCCTCTTCTTTTTCAACTGATAGTATTGGATGCTCGTCAAGCTTTGGTAGAAAACTATTTTCGCATATTCTTAAGAGCTCTTTTATAAGCGCGTAATCCATTTTTCTTCTGCGATAAAGTTTCTTTTTAGCTTCGCTTACTACTTCTTCTCTTAAAATATTGAGTATCTTATTCAGTTTTTCTTTGATTTCTCTAATAGATTCTCCCTCAACTTTGTAGTACCCCTCATAAGTATTGTAGAGAAGAAGATAACCCAACTCTTTCGTATAATATTCAGCGTATTTTTCATGATCTAGCATTTTAGAAACAAGCCCTAACTTTAACAATTTGTCAAACACTTTACCTAGAAAATAAGATGCGCGCACGCTAAAGTAATCTACCCCCTCTTCAACTTCAATTTCTTCATCTGATACACTTAAATAAAAATACGCAAACAATTTCTTGTTTTCAAGGCTCATTTCAAAAAGTTTTTGAGGGATAAAATCTTCCATTTTTTTCACGTCTTTGAGAATTATATTTAGCAGATAAAGCCCACATTTAGGACAGTGCTCTTCATATGCACTTATGCTAGAGTCACAGTTAGGGCATTTAATTACAAAATCTGGCCTGGTTATTATTTGATAAGTTTCCTGTCCTATTCTTACTATCCATCCACTTTTTAACGCCAAATTGATCGCTTTATCAATTATTACCGTTTTTAATTTCTGATAATCGGTTTTAGAAAACTGATTATTACTATGTTTAAATATATATGCCAAAGTGATGAAAAGTGGTTTTTCAAGTTCATGTATTACTTGCAAGCTATTTAAACTTTCACATAACCGTATTAATGAAAATATGGGAGTAAGTTTAAAAATGGGGTCTTCCGTCGAAAGGAACCAAACTTTTGCATATCGGTCCCATTGAGTACCAGTTGAACCAATTATGTTAAGTGGAGGAAACTCAATATTGTGAATAATTTCTTCATAAGGAATATAAGGAAATGCCTTGTATAAAGCATTCACTACTTCTAAAGCTTTTTGATAGATTAGCATTTTTTTCTCTGTTGCATACCTTATGGGATCAAAAAAGACTCCTCTTTCTCGATAATAATTTATATATCCTACCATATCAACCTGTCCTTTTTGTTTAAACTCTTCCTCTATTGCAACGATCACCTTTTTCAGTACTTGAAGCTTCTGTCTTATATAATCGAGTTCCTCATCTTCAACTAGTTTAGATTCAGAATGGGGATGTCCTCCATTCATAATAAGGAAAGGTGTGGATACCTCAGTTTATAAAACTTACCATGCAATATAAAAAGTCATAGTCTTAAACAGCCCGATTAAAGGCAATCCTCAAATATCATAGCTGCGTAAAAAACAGAAAAATGTCTAAGAAGAGGGATACATCGGAGCGGATTGGCAATGGATTAAATGTCTTTGACGTTCCCTGTCCGGGTTGTGGTAAGAATACCTTCACCCTGCTCTATAAGCTGGGGGTCACCCATAAAATTCGTTGTCCAGACTGTGGCACTTCAAACTACGTCCATATAGACGGGAAGGGTGGAGTCATAATATTGACAGAAGAAGAATTTAAAAAAAGTAAGTGTGTTAAATGCAATGGAAAAGGAACATGCTTTCAGTGTAATGGAACGGGTGAGATGATTTGTCCACGGTGTGAAGGAAAAGGTTACTTCATTATGATGACTCGTATTATGGTTGTGTCGACTGTGGAGGTTCTGGAATGACAGATTATGAAGACGAAATCTTAAAGGAGATTTCCAGAGGTAGTGGGAAAAGAACTTGCATAGTATGTAAGGGTAACGGGATTTGTCCTTTTTGCGGCGGTGAGGGCTTGATTCTATAATGCCCAGGTACGGGCTTAGAGCAGCATCAAAGCTGTTTAGACCGAACGAATCACAGCCGCAAGCCGACGACTCTCAAATGATAGAGTGGCTTAATAATGCAATAGAAAGGGTGAAGCGTTACATTCAAGAAATTGAGAGGATTCCAGAAGGGTAGCATCCTAATATTTACCTTGGTTTTCTAAGTTGTATCTTAAAAAAGGCAGAATAACTTTTTAGCGCGCTCCATTCCTTTTCTATCTAAGCTACAATAGGAGGTTACTGCAATATCATTAGGATGTTACTGGCCTTCTGATAGGTTTGAAAGGGTTAATTGCAATATATTTATTGCAAGAGAGATGTTGTAAAAGATGTTGATGAAAGAATAAAGAAGGTTAAGCGTTTTTAAAGAAGCCCGATCAGGAGACTTATTAAACCGATTAAAATCTTATGGTAATTTATGTTTTTAGAAAGATAGTAAAGATAACCATTATATCATAAATGCCAAGTTTCGCATTTGAACCACCGGTTGCCGGAGAACAATATTTATAACTCTGAAATGCCTCTTTTTAGTTGACTTGAACCAGAATGCCTTCCGTAGAGACAAGATTTTCATCGGCGAAGAATTTGACACTCACACGAGGACATTAACTAATCCGCTTTTCTTGGATCCCCGCGATATATCGACTCACGGTGTTATAATCGGCATGACCGGATCCGGTAAAACCGGGCTCGGAATAGCCCTCATGGAGGAGGCTCTTATCAACGGGATCCCAGTGATAGCCATAGACGTTAAGGGCGATTTGTCGAACCTCGGGCTCGGAGTATTCGATCCTCCACATGCCGTATTAACTCCTCTGCAAATGAAGGAGCACAAAAGAAAATTCGTTGGTACAGGTTTGGCTGAAGAAATGAACGTCTTAACGGAAAATGCGACGGTTAAAGTCTATACGCCTGGTTTAATAGGCGGGAGGCCGGTTTCATTATTGAATTCTCTAAGACCGCCCTCAAAGAGTGTTGGAAGCGGTGAGCTGCGGGATATCGCGTCTAATGTTGCAACATCGTTCCTCGGCTTGATCGGGGTTGAGCATCAGCCCCTTAAGGGGAAGGAGCACACATTGCTATCGGAAGTATTGAGATATTCTTGGGAGAACCATATCGACCTCGATTTCGGAAGCCTCATGCGCCTGGTTTTAAACCCGCCTTTCGACAGGGTCGGTGGCATAGATCTTGAATCATTCATGCCTTTGAAGCAAAGGAGGAGTTTCGCATTCACGATGAACAGCGTGTTCGCATCGCCGGACTTTAGAAAATGGATACATGGCGACCCATTAGATATTGATCATTTCCTCAAGTCGGAGAAAACCGTCGCATCCATATTTTATCTAGCTCATTTAGATAATGATGAGAAAATGCTATTCGTTTCTTTACTGCTCCAGAAAATATACTCTTGGATGCTCACCAAGGGGGCATCTGAAAGACCAAGGCTCTTAGTGTTTTTCGACGAGGTCTTCGGTTTCCTCCCACCATTCCCCCGAAACCCGGTTAGCAAGCCTCCCCTTCTCTCCCTCATAAAGCAGGGAAGATCCTTCGGCGTCACGGTCTTCCTGTCCACTCAGAACCCTGTTGACATAGATTACAAGGCACTCGGCAACGTTTATCTTTGGATCATAGGACGACTGCAAACGAGGAACGATAGGAGGAGGGTTCTCGAGGGCATAGCTGAGGCTGGTCTCTCAGGCTCCATACAAAGGGGCGAACACGATATTGAGGCGCTTATCTCAACCCTAGGTCAAAGAGAATTCCTAATGTACGATGTGAAGGAAAATTCACTTCGGTTCTTCCGGTCTAGGGAGTGCATTTCTTGCCTAATCGGGCCTTTAACGCCTGAACGGGCCGCGCTAATTGCTAGAGGCGGTGAAGAGAAACAACATCTCGAAACACTTGAAATCCCGGAGCAGCTGCTCGAACTACCACCAGCCGTATGTGAAAAGTTGAGGCAGCAATATTTACCTACAAGATACGGTGTTGAAGATATTAAGAAACATCTTAGATCCCGGGGTCTGGTTTTAGCCGGCGACGAATATATACTTTATTATGAGCCATTCCTTTTGCTTGAGGGAGAGGTCAGGATTCAAGCGAACCATCCAAGAATTCAAAAAGTTTCTA
>JAWBXT010000042.1:0-10186 GCA_038867695.1 Thermoproteota archaeon | reverse complement strand
TGTGCCTCTGGATGTCAACGGGTATTATCCTAACCTGCTCAGGAGACAGCCATACTGGTAACATCGGGGGCTTGCCTTGAGAGATTCTCCCGGCAGCGTTTTCAAGCATTGCTGCAATCGCCCTCTCAACGCTTCCGAAAGATGAGGCGTGTATTATTATCGGGACGGGCTTCTTAATACCGTCGCTATCGTAGTAGCATATGTTGAACCTCTCACCGTTCTTAACGTCCCATTGGACGGTTGATATCTGAAGGTTCTCTCCGTTGGGAAATATTGCTTGAAACTCGTTTTTGAAAGCGTAGTAATGAGTCATTTCCCTCATAAGTTTGAAGAAAGCTGGAACCCTGAGGGCTCTAATAATCTTCTTGAAAAGCTCCCTATATTTCTCATAATACTCTTCAACAACCTCAAAACCGAGAACCCAGTTCCCACCTGCTATTACATTATCCATAAGCCTGCCGAACATAAGGCTTAGATTGTAATACTCCTCATGAGCCTGCTTCTCATTCATGCAGAAAGCATGCATATCGGTCATCCAGAAGTTCCTTACTCTCATAAGCCCAGTCAGCTCGCCTTTCTGCTCCTTCCTGAAGCATATTGCTTCCTCATATACTTTGAAAGGCATGTTCCTGTAAGTGAACACTGTCTTCTGAACGAAGGGGAATGCTCCTGGGTCGCTTGCAAACCTTAACACGAGGTTGTCCTCAACAATATAGTCTCTCTCGTGGAACTCGCCCTGGAGCTGCCTTATCGCCTCGACATCAGTCCTGTACAACAGGGGGTTCTGCATCTTCATAGCTCCCCAGGGTAGGGCGATGTTCTTGAAAGCATAATCCATTATAAGATCTTTTACAAGCATGCCGTTAGGATACCATTTCATATTCCCGGCATCGCTTTCCGGACAGTAATCGACGAGCTCCAGCTTCCTCATGTTCAAGATGTGGCTCGGTTCCTCTCCTTTCCCGGTTCTCTCCTCAAGCTCGTTGCCGATGAAAGTCTTTAAAAGACTCGTCCTCGCCCCCGGCTTGGAGAACACTTCACAACTCTTCCAATTCGCTTTATCAACCTCGTATTCAACACCCTCCTCATCCATGATCACGAACCTATGAAACTTTTCCTTCTTCTCAACGGGTCTCTCAAAAACCCTCGGTCTAATGCTCCTCGAAAGCTCAGCGAGCGCGTGGCCGAAGTTTACTAGGGCGAAGCTCTTATACCAACCGAAGACAGCTTTATATGTTTCAATCCCTTTCTCGAGGAGTTTTTCATGCAACTTCTTGAGGATGCTAGTCGCATCGCTAGCTCCGGCCAATTCGCTAGAGAGATGGGCATAGGGATAAAGTAGGATGCATTTCGCCTTAACTGTTTTAAATACATTAATTATTTCCTCACTCGCTTGCCCTACGACACCTTCCGGGTCCTTCGCGTCCTCTCTCTCGACGCTCGTGAACACTACTAGGACGTTCTCAAACCTCCCAGCCCTGTTTTCCTCATCTAGCTCCTCGGCTCCCTCAACGGCCTTCTCCCTAGCGCTGTACTCAAACCTCTCACAATGGATTAGGAGTATTCTCAAACCTCTCTTCTCTTAGCCGTTTCACATATAAAAACCTTCTCAAGCTCCTCAAACATTCTCTTTTTCCCTTCTCTCAGGCGGAATCCAGAAGTATGCTGACTATGTTTGATAGTCGATGGCGATTAGCTTCTTCCTACAGGCTTCGTCAATAACGTCCTCCAGGTCGTCGTAGGATATGCCTCTTTTCATTAACTCGTCGGAAAGCTCACTATCTCTCATAACCTTCAATCTTTCCATCATCGAATATCGAGTTTATTAGCGAAGGAGCCTACTGAATCGCCCGTGTCGTCTCTTCATCGCCTTCTCCCCATCTAGGTCGTACAGGTAGTTTCTTCTTACTCCTCGTGGCAGTACACTATAAAAAGATGACTGGAATTACAGGTGTACGCCGATGGAAGACTCAACGGTTTAAACCTTTACAACTTTATTGAAGCCGGTGAAAATGTCACTAAGAGGCCAATATCTAAGAATAACCCAGTCTAATAGTGGTTTAAGTAAAGCTTATAAACATACCCTTAATAATCATTATTATGAGTATGTTTTTTGACAGAGATCAGGAACTCGGAGTCTTGGAAAAAGTAGCAAGCTCAAATAGAGGGGAACTCGTAATAATGTATGGAAGGAGGAGAGTTGGAAAAAGTAGGATTTTAACGGAATTTGCTAAAAAACATGAGGCTCTTTATCTTTTGGCTGACTTATCAAAGAATATACTTGACATTTTATCTAGACAAATAAAGGAAGAGTATGTAAGGTTTAATGACTGGGACGACTTTTTCGAATTTTTACTAAAGTCGAAATATAAGATAATAATCATAGACGAATTCCAGTATCTCGTTAAAATAAACAAGGCTTGGCCTAGTCAACTACAAAGATGGTGGGAAAGAATAAAAGACGCTGAAAAGAAGATAATACTTTGCGGTTCCATAGTTTCAACAATTTACAGAATAGCCAAGGGTTATGGTTCACCGCTTTACGGAAGGAAAACCTACGAGCTTCAAATCCTTCCACTGAAATTCTCCCAAATAAAAAATTTTTTACCTAAATATTCTATTGAGGAGTTGATAGAAGCCTACTCCGTGGTTGGTGGAATTCCGAGATACTTAGAAGAATTAGATCCGAATAAGAGCATAAAGGAAAACATTAGAGAGAAAATCCTTAATAGAAATTCTTTACTGTACAATGAGCCGTTAAACCTGCTTTTTGAAGAATTCAGAGATCCGAGTCCATATGTTTCAATAATACTGGCAATAGTTCAAGGATATGTAAGGTTTAATGAAATTTCTTCTTATAGTCGAATAGATGTTAACAAGCTGCCAAAGTATCTTTTAATATTGGAAAGGATTGGACTTATAGAAAAGGAAATCCCGGTAACTGAAAGAAAAATAAAGACGAAATTCACACGTTATAAAATTAAAGATAATTTCTATAGATTCTGGTTTAAATTTGTCTTTGGAAACAGAAGTTTGATAGAAAGAGGATTAGAGAAGGATGTTTTGGAAGAAATAGAAGGGGAGTTTAATTCTTACGTGAGCAGGATCTTTGAGGAAGTTTGTGAAGAAGTTATGATGGAAAGGAATATTTTTAATTTTACAAGGATTGGAAAATGGTGGCATAAGGATAAAGAGATTGACATTGTTGCTTTAAATGAAAAAAGAAAGGAAATACTATTTACCGAATGTAAGTGGAAAAACAACGTAAATGCACAAAGAATTATAGAGGAACTATCAGAGAAGATAGAATCCATTGAATGGGAGAGGAAAGGGAGGAAGGAATATCTTGCGGTATTTGCAAAAAGCTTTTCGAAAAGAATAAACGAATTTGAAAGAAGGAAAGTCCTCTGCTTCGACTTAAAGGACCTAGAGAGGATCGTCTTTTAAAGGGCTCACCGAGTTTTTCTTCTTTGGATGACAACGCAGACAACCATTCATAGCGCGGTACTAAAATATTCTGTTAAAAATTGTTGGATAGTAGGGACATGCTGAGCTTTGAACAGGGTATAAAATAATGCTACCACAAATTTTAAATAGATATGAGTGACGAATTTGAAGATGTGCGTAACGGAGAGAAAATAAATGAAGTCGAGGTTGGAGAATTTCGATATTTCAGGAAGATCCTCTTAGACTCCCTTTACTTATCTGGGTGTCAAATTATTTCAGCAACTGAGAATAGAATTGAACTTGTCGAAACCAAAACAGAGAGAGATAATTATTAATATGGAACATTCTCCAGCTCAAAAAGAAGGCTTTATACTTCGCTATCAGATTGCTATTCCTTTTCCTCTAGGAGGAACAATAATACTTCTTATTGCTATTCTTCTTTCCCTCTTCTGGTCCCTTAATACTGGCTTGTATCAACTACTTCTCCTAATTTGCGTTCCATACATTACTTATGTCCTTATTGGAGTCTTTAATTGGAGAAACTCTTCAAAAACTCTTCGTGGGAAGATAGGTAGAATAATTCATGAAGCTGCTGAACAATCACTTAAAGCCTCCTAATTCGCCATCTATAAATAAACGAACTTACGAAATATTCGCTTTCTCATCGCATCCTGAGTGCAGCTATAGACGCTGAGAATTTCTTGAATCGAAGCATGGAGAATCCCTAGAACTTCCACCTCATCCTCTCAACTCTCTCTATGCTTCTCCTCGCCTTCTTGAACTCCTTGTAATGGGTTTCGCACAAGTATGCTCTCTTAGCTTCCCTATTCATTCTGAGCCCTGCTTCACTAGCGCTTTTGAAAGCCACTGACCTCACAGCTTTATTCTGGCAACCCTCTACGCTGCAGTCGACGCCCTTATCCACCTTGCCCAAAGCCGGCTACTACCTACGGTTAATGGTTATAAAAACATTAGGCTAAGTAGGTTTAAATGAGCGTTTGAGCTGGTTTCCTAGCAGCCCAGAACCTCCAGGTGGCGTAGAGCCTCTGGAGAACGGTTATCTGACCGAAGACTATGAGAAGTATCATTGAGAACATTATAGCCCAATTGAAAAACGGGTTTAAGAAGGTCGCGACAGATATTATCAATATCTTCTCAACCCTCTCCAATATCCCCACGGAAGCATCTTTCATCTCCCCAACGCTCTCAGCCCTAGCCCTAACATAGCTGGAAGCTATTACACTGAACATAGCAACGTAGGCGAGGGGCCATTCAATATAGCCTCCCAATGCCGGGCCGAGGACGTAGAAGAACTCGGTGTACCTGTCTACGAGCGCATCTAGTGTTCCGCCAAACCCGCTGGTCCTCTTAGTTATCCTCGCCACGACGCCGTCAAGGACGTCGAATAGGCCTGAGAAGAGTATCGCCACGCCGGCTAAGAACAAGTGTCTGTAGGAGTAGAAGAAAGCAGCCACTACTGCGGAGAGCAGGCCCAGCATCGTCAAACCAGTAGGGGTTATCACGGGCGCGAGCATCCTACCCAGGCTCGAGAAGAGTTTCTCACTCTTTCTCCTCAGGCTCCCCAGAACCACTAATCCCCGCCCCCTCAAGGGTCTGGAGAATGCTCTTAATGTATTCTATACCCTTCTCAAGGGTATTCCTTCCCTTCTCAGTCTGCCTGTAGTAAACCTTCCTGACGTTTATCCTCCCGGCGCCGGCTTCAGGCTCCATAACCCTCTCAACAAGCCCTTCTCTCTCCATCTTGTAGAGGACAACGTAGGCGGTTATGGTGGCTATGGGGATTTTGAAATCGCTCCTGAGCTTCCCGGCTATCTCGTAACCGTACATCGGCTTCTCCCTGAGCATAGTGAGGATGTACAGCCAGAGGTTTTCCTTCGTAAGCTTTTCCACAAGCCTCTCGTAAGCCATTTACTCAATCACCTTCCTCTCCTCCCTGGACCTGACCCGTACTATGCCCGCGTGGACAGCGCAGGATACGCAGTAATACCTAGTGACACTGACCCTCGGTAGGAAGGTGCCTGATTTCCTGAGCTCCTTGGCCAAAGTAGGATCAACGTAGGATACCCTCCTAGTGGCTTTTATAGCCTTGTCAACCGGTATCCTGCTTCCACAGTTGGTACAGCTGACGTACTCAGACCTGCCCTTACCTCCCTTGGACCTGCCTCTAGACTTTCTTTTCTTAGCCATACTCCTTTTTTACAATCATAAGCCTAATATTTAGCTTTTTTGAAGCCACAATGTTTTTAAAAAAGAGTCCTCCCTCAGCCTCGGATTGAGCATTGAGAAGCATGACCTCGGCCTGACAGTCGGGAAAAACGAGGATTTTTCAGAATGGTACAGCCAACTAGTGATTAAGTCGGGCCTGGCCGACTATGCTCCGGTGCACGGCTGCATAGTCTTCAGGGAACTTGCCTACGCCATATGGGAGAAGGTGATGAGCATACTGGATGCCGAGTTCAAGAAGATAGGTGTGAAAAACGCTTACTTCCCTCTACTCATACCTGAGAGGCTTCTTAAGAAGGAGGCTGAACACTTCAAGGGCTTCACACCAGAGGTGGCCTGGGTTACTGAAGGAGGCGACGAGCCCCTTTCGGAGAGGCTGGCGATAAGGCCTACTTCTGAGACGATAATGTACGAAATGTACGCGAAGTGGATAAGAAGCTGGAAGGACCTGCCGCTTAAACTCAACCAGTGGTGTAACATCGTAAGGTGGGAGATAAAGTCCACTAAACCCTTTCTGAGGAACACTGAGTTCCTCTGGCAGGAGGGGCATACAGCCCATGCTACGAGGGACGAGGCACTGCAGCAGGCCCTTGAAATACTGAAGATTTACAAGAGATTTATAGAGGAATTCTTGGCAATACCTGTCTTAGACGGCTCTAAGACGGAGTGGGAGAAATTCGCGGGGGCTGAGGATACTTTCACGCTTGAGGCGCTGATGCCAGACGGTAGAGCGCTTCAAGCAGGCACTTCCCACTTCCTAGGCCAGAATTTCTCAAAGGCTTTTGGAATCACGTTCCTGGATAAGGATGGTTCCACCAACTACGTCTGGCAGACCTCCTGGGGGGTTTCAACGAGGCTTATAGGCGCTTTGGTCATGGTGCACGGCGACAATAGGGGGCTCGTAATTCCCCCAAGGGTCGCCCCCCTCCAAGTCGTGATAATACCGATATTCTACAGCGAGGAGGAGAAGGCAAGAGCATTCTCGAAATGCATAGAGGTTGAGAAAAGGCTTTTGGAAAAAGGAGTCTCCGTCCAAGCGGATCTTAGGGAGGATTATACCCCAGGGTGGAAGTATAACGATTGGGAGCTTAAGGGTGTTCCGGTGAGAGTGGAAGTCGGGCCGAGAGACCTTAATGAGGACATGCTCACACTATTCAGGAGGGACAAGCTAGAGAGGATGAGGATAAGAGATTCGGAATTGGAAGATAGGATAGGCTTGCTTCTCGAAGAAATTCAGAAAAACCTCTACGAGAAGGCTAGGAGGATGATGGCTGAGAAGACTGCTAGTGCAAGTACTATGAGCGAACTCGCCGAATTAGTCTCTAAGGGGATGATGGTTGAAGCATGCTGGTGCGGCTCGAAGGAATGCGACGAAGCTGTGAAGAGGGAGACTGGTGCATCCATAAGGCTAATCCCATTCGAAGAGAAGCCTGTTTTCTCAAACTGTGTGAGATGCGGAAAAACGGCTTCAAAGGTAGTTTACTTCGCGAGAGCATATTGATTTAAAATGGTGCTTGTGGCTGGAATCGACGAAGCCGGAAGGGGCTGTGTAATAGGCCCCTTGGTTGTAGCGATGGCGAGTTTGGAAGATAGGATGATCCCTCATCTAATTGAAGTGGGCGTAAAAGATTCTAAGATGCTTACTCCAAATAAAAGGGCTCTTATCGCACTAAAAGTCAGGAAGATATCCAGAGTGATCGAAGTCAGGAGGATTAGTGCAAAACGCATAGATAGGCTTAGGAAAAAAGGGATAAGTCTGAACGAGATAGAGGCAATGCTAATCGGAAGCATAATCACCAAACATCATCACTGTACTTTCTACATCGATTCCGTCGACAGGGATTGCAGCAGGTTTAGAAGGATGATACTAAGACACGCACCCGGTTTCAAAGGAGAGCTCGTGGTTAGAAACTACCTTGATGAGTCTAATCCGCTGGTGGGTGCTGCCAGCATCATAGCTAAAGTTGAGAGAGATAGGGCTGTTGAAAGAATACTTAAGAAGGCTGGGTTACCGGAATGCTCAGGGTATCCCGGGGACCCTCAAACCATAAGGGTTGTAGAACAGCTTCTAAGCTCCGGTGGTGGAAAGGGTTTTCTGAGGATGAGTTGGCATACTGTTCGGAAACTAAGTATTCGTCTTAGCCAAGATAAGCTAAGCAGGTTCCTCTAAATCTTTCTACACACTATCAATTCATGCATCATGGAATAGGGCTCGATATCGACAACTTCCTCAATCTCATATCTCCCAGTTGCTTCAAGCTTGGATTCTTCTCTCCTGAATGTTTCACTAGCTTTCCTCGTCGAATCGACGCTGCTCGCCTTAAGAGCGATAGCTAGAAAACCGTTCTTCTTAAGGAAAGAGTCGGCGTTCATTACTGCTATGTCAACCTCATCTGGCTGAGCTACGTCGCAGTAAACAGCATCGACTTCCTGCAATAACCAACCGTATTCGAAGACGCTTCTAGCATCAGCTAAAATAGGCACTACGTTACTCCTCTTTACAGAAACCTTTTCAATAAATTCTCTGAAAGGTCTATGCGCAACCTCAACCGCATATACGATTCCATCGAGTCCAACAATGTCTGAAACATGGCTTACGGTAGTTCCTGACGCCGCCCCCAAGTAGAGTATTCTCCAACCGGGTTTTATGAAGAAGTTTTTCAGACCTTTCAAAATGGCGGCAGCTATCTTGCTCCTATATGGGTTCCAAATTCTGTATTCGGCATCGCCGATTCTAACAATCTTCTCACCGTAGACAAGTGTCCCAGGCGCGATGCTCAAAGTAGCTATATGTCGCCCCTCATCATCTTCGACCTCGTATACTCCTTCGAAAACCTCTCTCTGCTTCAACCAGCCTCACCTCTAAGAGTACTAATCTTATTCTCCAAATCCTTCTTAAGCTCGTCTCCCATAAACCTTCCAGAGAAGCAGTCAACCCTTGCTGCAACAGCTATCCTACTCGCCAGTAATCTCGCAACCTTACCCCTTATCTTCTTAGGCGACCCGTGAACCCACGGGTGTTGAAATATTATCCCATGTTTTGGAGGCCTTCCTTTTTTCCTCAACGCTCTGAAAAGGGCCTTCTCAGCCCCCAGTATCTGGATTGTTGAAGCAGGTAGGCTTGCCAGCCTGACTAACGATCCTACTTTAGAAATCAGCCTCGCCCCGAGAATCGGCCCTATCACTGCTGTAAGGTTTGGAGCAGCCTCCTCCATAAGATCCCCTATTTGCTTCTCCGTTATATTCCTACATTCTTTACTCTTTAAGTAGAGCTCCGCCATTTTTCTAACATAGTCTGGCTCGGAGCTCCCAGAGCATATCTGTTCAATAACCTTCTCAAAATCCTTACCCTCTTCTAAAAGACTTGGAACCCGCTCCTTGACCCATACTAATATCCTATCCTGAATCAAGTTCATAATCTTAACAAGCTCGTCGTAGCTTTGCAGTGCCATAACTATATCTAAGTCCCTGCGTTTAGCCATCTCGTTAATCCTATCCTGTGCAATCCTGTTCGCAACCGTTAACATGAAACTCTTATAATCATCTATGCTTAAACCGAGGGTTTTAAGAAGGGTTTCAAAATCAGACCTAAGCTTAATAGCCTTATCCAATGGTTCTTTAACGATAGGTTTCAAACCTATTGATGATAAAGTCTTAACAGCACTCCTCCTTTCGATAAGTATACTCCTCCCCTTCCACTTTCTCAGGAAAGACGCAACGCCACGAACTATTTCACCGTTGTAATAGCCTACTGCTTCTTCAACATCCTTAAAGACATATGAAGTGGCTTCCTCACCTTTAAAGACTATCAGCCCCACCGGCGTCTCTACAAGGCTTAAATGTTCCTCCAACTCGTCTCATCGAATGTAAAAGACGGTATTAACTTTTCCCTAGGCTCAGGTTTTAAACATGATTCCTTCTATACGCCTCATAGGACTCCTTAACCCAGAGCGAATAACCCCTGGGAGGGCTTCTCGGACGTATTACGAGCAAAACCTTCTTATAAGTAGGCAGCTTAGGTGTAACAGCGTAGAGAAGCTTGGCCTGTATTATCGTCTCCAGGATTCTCTCCATGTCAGTATGAATATTCGCATGGTCTTCAATCGGCATCTATTATATCAAATAGTAATCGAAGGATGATATTTAAGCGTTTAAAATTTTTAGAAACACTGCAGCAAGATGGAATATTGAAATAAATAGGTGTCAAAGATATAGTAACTCACGGAAACATCACCCTTTCGGGGAAGGTTCGTAATCTTACCTCTAAATTGGAGACCAGGGGCTCGCCAAGGTATTTATGATCGAAGGTTTGGAGGTACTCCATCTAGCCTAAAGGTGACCTAAAGATGTAAAGAGAAAAAGGGGTGGAGAGTTAAACAGCATTGACTATTATTGAAAGAGCAGTGAATTATTCTTTTTCATAGGTGACCCAGCTTATGACTATGTTATAACCATACGTGTCGATTCTGAACTTGCAGTACCTGCCCTCGCTGGT
>JAWBXT010000041.1:0-10218 GCA_038867695.1 Thermoproteota archaeon | reverse complement strand
TCCTCAGCAATTCTCCGTATCTCTTCCTCAGTCTTCCTAGTTGGGTCGAAAGACTCATCGTCGTATACGAGTTCGACACTCTCATAACCTATTTCCCTAATCTTTTTTGCGACTTCTCTATTGCTGAAGCTCTTTAATATGCTTGGCCAATTAAGGCTCCAGAGATTTATGCCTTTTTTCATAATAAGGCTAAGTATGAAACCTTAATTAATTTTTAGGATAGAGAAAAAATTATTGAGGAGGAACCGGCGGTGGGGGAGGTGTCTCCACGAGAGGCTTCTTCCTCCTAGTAATAACAATTATAGATATTACAATTATTATTACTACTATGATTACTATCCCTGCAACCATCAATGGAATCATGTCTCCACCAGTCTTTTCAACAATTACATTGAAGGAAATATCTTTCAATTGAGAAATGGAAGTTATGTTTACCCATCTGGCATATGTTTCGTTCTGATATTGTGGAGTCGGTGCGGAAGAGGGTATGGTAATCTTAAGCTTCTTCCCCGTCTCCTGTACGCAGATTATCTCTACGTCCATAGACCAGCTTAAACTCTTGTCTGATACGTAAAGTGATTGTCTAAGCAAGTTTAATTGGTTTTTCAACTCCTCTTCTAATGGTAAGACATCCTGTATGAAGCTAGTAAACTTGAAATTCTCGGGAGTCCCTTCGAGTGGTGGCCTTAACCTTAGAATTTGCAAATCTCCTTTTAAAATTCTCCCCCTTGGGCCGATCTCCGTCTTAAACGACATTTTAAAGTCCCTGTAGGATATGGTGGTGTTTTTCAACCTTTGAATAAGAGGCAGGTATGATGCTCCTTTAGTCCTATCGCACTCTGCAATCTGTTCTATAACGCTTAGAGACAGAAACTTATTGGATTCTACAGATTTATCTATGTGTTCTAAGAACCTCATTTCCCCATTACTGTTTACGCTAATCGTGTTTGTTTCAGCAGTTAGTGTAATGTTAATCTTTCCCCCTTCATCTGCCACTGGCATAAACGGTGTCATTAACAAGTATGGAGAAAACACGCACTGTTCTCTTGTAATTTTTTCAGAGGCTTTAGTAAGATTTCCTTCCAATTCTATCTTGAAGAGGGCTAAGCATATGTTCGCCTCTTTAGAAATTCCGTTTATTGAAAACTCTTTAATCACTATACCAGTATCTCTTAAGTATTCTTCAATGCTTGGCCTTAAGTATTGAGGAAGCATGGATATTGCTAGAATAAGAGTGTTCACGTCGTTCGTAGGAAGCACCACGTATCCTTCTGCCTTAACCAAGTTTTCACTTAAAATAATCTTGGCCTTTGCCTCATCTACTGAAAATGAAATCATATAATCAAACCTTACCTCGTCTTCATTGAAATCCATATACAGGTCAATTTCCGCTTGGCCTTCACCATTTATCCTTCTGCCTATTGCTCCAATTTCCATTCTCTTAAATACCTTAGAAAAACTTTCTGCAATGCTTCTGCTCGTTAACTGTGCTTGAAGTTGGAATGTAAGTTTTTTACCGTCTGGCGACAGTGCAGAGGTAAAATCAAGGTATAGCGGTACATTCTCCGGTATTTCTATATCTACTTTAGAGTCTATGCTAAAAGAAGCATCGGGATAAATTTTAATTGTTAAAGGAATCTTAATACTTTTTGCATTATCTGATTTGATTAATAGAATGTTTGGAGACAACATTATAATCATAATCAAGATTATTTTACAGCTCGAAATTATTTTATTACACATGTTTCCACCGCTATTTCTTTCTAAAAGTTAAATTTAAGTTTTTCCATATCATTATGTAAAAAAGAATAAAAACATAATTGTTATCTAATTTTAGAAATCCCGTATAAATTTAATCACATTCGATCCAGTTTGAACACCTAGACGTTTCGCAACTACTCCGCATTTTACCCTGAGAACATAGCATATGGGTCTTCCGATGGCTTTCTCCAATCCAATTAGAGACTCGAAGTTCCCCTGTCCCTTGGATATTATTATCTCCGCCTTTTCCAATGCGTTTTTAAATTCTTCAGAAGCTCTATTCATTACAATGCCTATAGTGTCGTCGCCTGTTGTTATTATGCTATCGCAAACTTCACCTAGACCGATATACCTAGCATCATCGAGTGTAACATCGTTTAAAACAGGCCCCTCTTTTACAACCATCGTAACTCTACAGTTCCATTTCTCCTTCAAACACTTTGCAACAAGCTTGTCGAAAACTATTTCTCCAGCATTATCGGTCAGATACAATATGTCTACTCCACTGCCAATTGCCCTGCACAGATTGTCAACATCATCTATGGTGAGAGGTTCTTCTAAATAGTTTTTTAATTGGGAAATAAACTCTTCAAAATTGAAACGGTGGCCGTGAACTTCAAAATCCATCATGTTACCAATTATGGAGGATTTTAAACTAAGCCTTAGAGCGTCTACCCGGTTATTCTTTTCTTCAATCATCTTCCAAATGTCTTGATAAGTTTTTAGAGCAACATCGTTAGAAAGTCTCTTCAAGTATTCAAATGGATCTCTGACACCAGTCACATGCTGCGTAATCCTAAATGCATGTGAATGGAGAACATTTGGCGAAACTTCTTCATCTATGGCCTTTGGGAGCCATTTTAGTACTTCGTAAAGTATTCTCCTAACTTGGTCCGGGTTATTGGTTGCTCTTAGGGCTATATCATAGGCAGCATTGACAGTACAGGGTATGCAGAGCAAGTCTGGCTTCATGAAGACTTTTCTACAGAAATTAAGCTTATAAAAATTATGCAACGACGAAGAAAAAAGCTAACCATGTTACCCAATTCATTGTATTCTCTATGAAACTTTTCTCCAAACTTCGTTAACGAGAAGCCTGGAGTAAGGTTTATTTGATGCTTCTTAACAAACGTGCCTGAAGGCTTGAGGGTGATTGTTCCTGCTGGAGGCTTTGCGAAGCGTCTCCAACACCTTGGAGTGCATATGGCAAAGCCTCTTGTTAAGGTTTGTGACAAACCGATAATAGACTATGTGATGGAGAAAATAATGCTCCTTAATCCTAGTGAAGTTATTATTACTGTAAACAAGAAGTTTGAGAAGGATTTCAGAGAGTGGCTTAGTTCGCGAAATTACGTCAATACTAGGCTACATGTTGAGAGCAGTACTCGTGAAGAAGAGAAGCCTGGAACAGTATTGTCTCTTGCAATGCTTCTTGATACCCTTATTGAAGACGAGTACTTAATAATCGCCGGGGACAATCTTTTCTCATTAAACCTGAGAGGCTTCGTAAGTTTCTACTATGCTAAAAAGGCTCCGGTTATTGCTCTTTATGACGTCAAGAACGTTGAACTGGTTAAAATGTATTCTTGCGTTAAACTCTCAGAGGACCAGCAAGTAATAGAATTCGTTGAGAAGCCTTCTAATCCAAGTTCAACCCTTATCTCTACAGCCATCTACATGCTTCCGTGGAGATCACTCATTAGAGTTAAAGAATATTTAGAGAAAGGTGGCAATAGGGATGCTCCAGGCTATTTTATTTCATGGTTGTGCAAGAATGAGCCTGTTTACGGTTATGCTTTTCAAGGATACTGGTTTGACATAGGGACACCGCAGACTTATGAAGAAGCCTGCAAGTTTATGAAGAGTATTATGAAGTAGCTGAAAAATTTCCTTTAAAGATTTAATAAATCTACGTAGAGTGATTACACGATGCCATCTAAATATGAGGAGCTTGGCGTGGATGTTAGTAAGAAAGGAGTAGAGTCTTTGAAGGGAATTACTGACGATCTCTTTCCTGAAGCATTCTGCTCCGTAGTAAAAGACCCTTTGAATCCTGAATGGGGTATAATACTACATACTGATGGAGCTGGTACAAAACCTGTAGTATCATACCTGTATTATAAAGAGACTGGTGATAATAGATTCGTCGAGACTTTGGTTGAGGACGTGGTTGCAATGAATGTAGACGACGCTGCATGCGTAGGAGGTTTACCTATTGCTTTTTCAGACTATGTTGCAATTAACCCCTTCAAGCTTTCAAAACAGGATCTCCTCAAGAGTCTGGCTAAAGGCTTCTCGAAAACTTTCTCCAGACTCAGAGGATATGGCGTTAACATTCTCTTCAGCGGTGGAGAAACCGCTGACCTTTCCGACATAGTTAGGACTTTTGACATATCTGGAACAGTATTAGCTAGAGTTGAACTCTCTAAGGCTGTAACTGGCAGAAATATCTCACCTGGAGATATTATAATCGGCTTGAGAAGTGGGGGCAAAGCGAAATATGAAGAAAGAGAGAATAGCGGAATAATGTGTAATGGGATTACGCTTGCAAGACATTGCCTCTTATCCAATGAATATCTAAGCAAGTATCCGGAAATATCTTCCGAAGAAACCAGAGGATACTATGGCCGTTTTAAAATAGACTCTTTCATTGATGAGTTAAATATGACTATTGGGGAAGCCATGCTATCTCCAACCAGAATCTATCTCCCCATCATAATAGAAATGTTGAGAGAGGTAAGAGTTAAGGCAATAGTTCACAATACGGGTGGAGGACTAACAAAATGCATGAAGATAGGTAGAAACATAAAGTATATCAAGGATAATCTTCCAGAACCAGACCCAATATTTAAAATAATACAGAATGAGAGCGGTGAAGATTGGAGGAGTATGTATAGGACTTTTAACATGGGGGTAGGTTTAGAGATTGTAGTAGGGAAGGGTGATGAAGAGAAGATTATCAGCGTCTCCGAGAAATTCGGGGTTAATGCTCAAGTAATCGGCAGATGCGAAAAGTCTTCAGAAGGCAACTCGCTAATTATCATCTCTAAATATGGAAAATTCGAGTATTAAACCTATTCTGTGGAGAAGGATATTAGTGTTTCAGTATGCTCCACGTGCTCAAGTTTCTCCAATACCTCATAGATGGTTTTTCTAAGTTCTTCGAGGTTTTTAACTTCTATTACGAGTACAGCGTCAAACCTGCCTAGAACCGAGTTAGCTAGCTTAACGCCTTTTACTCTTCTTGCCCTCACCACTTCCTCAGAAGTTCCAGGTTTCGTCTTAACGAGTACAAATGCTCTAATCATTTTTAATTCATTACAATACGATAGATGTTTCTGTCCGAAGTATGTTTGGAACCTTCTCAATAACCTCGTAGACCAGTTTACTCAATGCTTCAGGGCTTTCTGCTTCAACAGTTGCTATGACATCGAACCTTCCATAGATGGGATCTGCTGAATACACGCCTTTAATCTTACTTACTTCCTTAGCCACCTCTATCGAAGTACCGGGTTTCGTAACTATGAATATATATGCCTTAACAACCATGATTAAAAAACACTTGAGGATGTATTTAATCATTTCTAAATCGAAACGCGAATCATAATAGATTAGCTACTCGACTAATACTGCTGTCCCGACAGCCGTTATTACGATAAACCCCTCCAGGATTTCCGAAGTCTCAAAATCTACTCCAACAACCCCGTTAGCACCCATGGCTGCTGCTTTCCTCATAAGATCCTCCAAGGCTTCGTTTCTCGCTTTTTCTATTTCGGAAAGATATGCTTCAGATTTACCACCTACTAAAGCCTCTATGCCTGCTGCAAACCTTCCCAAGAACCCTCTTGTCCTAACGGTCTGTCCGAAAACAATGCCTAGGCTCCTTACTATTTTCTTGCCTGGAATCTCCGGTGTCGTAGAAAGGTATATTGGAGCTGGAGGTGGCTGAGGGGGATAACTCATAGTAATACTCTTATCGATTGATAAACTAGATAAGTCTTTTCTCTAATAAAGTTTTTAAACCAATTCTACCGTCGGGTTGCGATGGAATTTACTGAAGACCCTTTAACCGGTGAGAAGGTAAAGCTCGTGGGGTATTCCAATCTCGGTATTGGAAAGCTGAGGAGGGGTAAAGTCAGAGACATATACGACTTGGATAGTGAGCTCTTGATATACCATACGGATAGAGTCTCAGCATTCGATATCGTTCTTCCTACTCTAATCCCCCGTAAAGGCGAGTATCTGCAAAAGCTAACAGTATTCTGGATGAGGAAGAGTAGGAAGGTTTTTCCAAATCACTTAATAGACGTTGTCGATGAGAGGAGCATTTTGGTTAGGAAAGCTAAGAGGATCGACATCGAATGGGTCATCAGGAAATACCTTTACGGATCGTTGTGGAGGGAATACAAGAATGGTAGGAGAGAGATGTACGGTATAAGGTTTCCAGACGGCCTTAAAATGGCTGAGGAGCTTCCCGAACCAGTTTTAACGCCCACTACGAAGTCGGATGTTGGACACGATAAAGAGATTAGTAAGGCTGAAGCTATAGAACTGGGCCTTGTCGATATGGACACGTGGTCTACGCTGGAGGAAGCATCATTCAGACTATTCGAATTCTACGAGTCGGAAGCCAAGAAAGCCGGTATAATAATACCTGATTTCAAGCTGGAGTTTGGATTCTATATGGGTGAACTCATTCAGATAGATGAGCCCCCTACGCATGATTCTGCAAGAATGTGGGCAATGAAATATTACAATGCTGGAATGCCCCAGGAATCTCATTGCCTCGATAAGGAGTTTCTCAGAGAGTGTTTGAGAAGAATGGGCTTTAATGGCGAGGGGGCTCCTCCTGAGCTCCCTCTGTTAGTCGTTAAAGAAGTTGCTAAGAGGTGTGCAGGCTCTTACAAAGTGCTTGCCGAAGGAACTAGAGTAGAAGACTTAGGCTTACTTAGCGTCGATGAAATTTTTACAAAAAGTTGTTAATTTAACACACCTTGTAATTTAAATTTAAAAGTATTAAGTAAAATTTGACATTCGTTAAATGCCAGGAGAGAAATGTGGACTATTCGGGGCAAAGTGTTTTAACGATAGGTGCGTTTTTGACCTTCTCTACTGGGGGCTTATATCTCAAAACCATAGAGGACACGAGTCATACGGGTTCTTAACCTACGATAAGGGTTTCAGGAGGCATGTAAACGCGGGTCTAGTACCTCAAATATCGGGGAGGAGATATTCAAGGTGGCGTAACTTTCTTAATGGAGACGTTGGAATAGCCCACGTTAGGTACGGCACTTCTGGAGAAAGAGGTTTATCAAAGTTAGATTACGCTCAGCCTTTAATAACCTCACAAGGCAGTGAAAAAATAGGATTTGCATTTAATGGCAATGTAGTCAATACTTATGAGCTTCGGAATCGCTTAGCAGATCGGTTTAGAAAAGATGAGGCTTTTTGCGACGCACTTCTGTTCTCGAAATACTTAGTTAATAGTATTAATAGTAATGGATTGGTAAGTGCGATAGAAGATTGCATGAGGAATGTAGAGGGTGCTTTCTCAGTATTGGGATTGAGGAATAACGGTGAATTGTTTGCCTTTAGAGACCCCTTGGGAATAAGGCCCTTATCCATAGGTGAAAGCGAGGATGGTGTGATTAAGGCCTTTTCTTCAGAAACTGTTGGATTCAACATTAATGGACTAGGATTCGCAGGGGACGTTAAGCCCGGTGAGGCGGTTGTTATAACTAAGGATGATGTGAAGAGAGAGGTGCTTGTTAAAAGCGAAAGAACTGCTTTCTGCGCTTTCGAATACGCTTACTTCGCCAGGCCTGATTCGTTTCTAAACGGTAAATATGTTTACAGTGTTAGAGAGGAATTTGGGAGAAACCTCGGCAAAAGGTTTAAGGACATTGTGGAGAAGGCTGATGTGATTCTATCTATGCCGGAGACAGCTGAAGATGCTGCATATGGTTTACACGAAGAGACTGGTTTAAAATGGGAGAGGATTCTCAGGAGACATAGATACGTGACTCGGAGAGCATTCATACTCGAACCAGATGAGAGAGTCTCTACAGTGGATAAGAAAATAAACATCATGGAGGGTAGTTTAAGTGGAAAAAGAGTTATAATCGTCGATGATAGTATTGTTAGGGGTGATACTACTAGAACTGTGGTGAGTAAAATTAGGAAAGCTGGAGCTGAGAAAATTTACATATTTGTAACCTTCCCCAGGATAACTCATCCATGCTTCTACGGTATTGACATGGCTACTTTCAATGAGCTAATAGGCTTCGGATTTGATGAAGAAGGTATTGCAAAACAGATTGGTGCAGATGGCGTTTTCTACCAGCCTCTAGAAGACTATATTAGAGCCACTGGCATGAGTGCTAACGAACTTTGTACAGCATGCATCACTGGGGAATATCCAACTGAAACTGCTGGGAAGATGGCTGAAGCAGCTAAGTCCTTGATGAAAATTGAGGATCAGAGGAGGATTTACGAAAGGCCTGAGCTTTTCAGAGGGTAGGTGATGCTTATTGACTGGAATACTCGGCATATATCTTTTTGACGAGAGGTGGAATGCTGGAAGCTTTGGTGCATACGGTTTAATGGCGCTTCAGCATAGGGGTCAGGAAACAGTAGGGCTTGAACTATTAGGTAAGAATAGGAGGAAGATTGCGGGAGAAGGGCTTGTTGAGGATGTTTTAAACAAGGTGGATGCTGAAGGCCATATATGCATTGGCGCTGTTTCTCCCTATCCTGTAGAAAATAAGGAAGATATTCAGCCTTTAAAGTTGAGTGGAAGGGTTTCAGTAGCAATAGACGGTAAGGTAACTGCTATCGAAAATTATGCTTGGAACGACTCAATAACGTATGAGGAGAACCTGAGGAGAGCTTTCGTAAAATTTTCGGATGGTAGAAGCGACATAAACACTATTAAAGAGTTTTTTGACAATTGCAGGGGTGGATTTGCTTATATTGCTGTTAATGATAAAAACGAAATGGTTGCTGGCCGAGGACCATTAGGAGTTAAACCTCTTGCACTCGGCAAGTTTGGATTTGAAGGAGGTATAATTGCATCTGAAACATGCGTTATGGATGTTGTTGGAGAGAGAGTGCCAATAAGCCCGGCTGAAAACGTTGAGCCAGGCTGGGCAATGATTTTTACACCTTTTTCAGCAAGATGGGTTAAAAACAATAATTCTTATAAGAGAGCATACTGCAGCTTTGAGTACGTTTATCTTGCCCGTCCAGATTCCTACGTTAACGATATTCCTGTCTACAAAGTGAGAAGGAACATAGGGAAGAAGCTTGCTGAAGAGAGTAGAATTGATGCGGATGTGGTGATAGGCGTACCTGAGACTGCCGTACCATTTGCAATGGCCTACTCTAACGAGACGGGAATACCCATAGAGAAAGGCTTTGAGCTTACGGGTAGAAGGGTTAGGAGTGCACTTAGGCCAGACCAGTTCGAGAGGCTAAAAGGCGTACAGTTAAAGCTTAACGTAATAAGCGAAGCGGTTAAGGGCAAGAGGGTCGTACTAATCGATGATAGCGTTGTAAGAGGCAATACTCTTGCCAATATAGTTTACCTGATGAAGGAGAAGGGAGCTAAAGAGATACATGTTAGAATAGGTAGTCCCCATATAATTTCACATTGCCCATTCGGCGTCGAAGTCCCTCCTGAAGACGAACTTATAGGTAGACATTTGTCAGAGGAGAAGATAGCTGAAGTAGTGGGCGCGGATTCTTTCAAATATCTTAGTCTAAACGGACTCGTAGAAGCAATAGGTTTGAGAGAAGACGAATTATGCCTAGGCTGCTTTAACTGTATTTACCCGGAGGTTTAGGGCTTTGAAAGTACTTTTAGTTGGTAGTGGCGGAAGGGAACACGCCATAGCAAAAGCATTCCATAAGAGCAGTTATGAACCAAGGCTATTCTGCGTCTCAGAATTAGTAAACCCTGGTATAAACAGAATCGTTAGAGAAACAGGTGGAGAATACTACGTGGGTAATCCGAACGATCCTGAAACAGTTTTTCAAGCGGCTCTCAAGGCCGGTGTTGACTTCGTATTCGTCGGACCTGAGGAGCCTAATTTCAGAGGGGTTCCAGATAAGCTTGAGGAAGAGGGAATACCTTGCATAGGTGCTAACAGGGAAGTTGCTGAAATAGAAATGTCCAAGGCAAGCATGAGGGATCTTCAATGGAAGTATATGGTTCCCGGGAGGCTCTGGTATAAGAAGTTTAGGACGTTTGAAGAAGCTGTCCCATATGTTGAGGAATATGCTGAGAGCGTTGCATTGAAGCCCGCGAGACAAGTAGGGGGCAAGGGCGTTAAGGTGATAGAAGACTTTCAGGTTTACTTGAGGGAGGATAAGAAGAAGGTGAAAAAGCAACACGTTGAATCTATCTACAAAGATTACATGAAGGGTTATGATGACATGAATTTCAAAATACTCATA
>JAWBXT010000040.1:0-10637 GCA_038867695.1 Thermoproteota archaeon | reverse complement strand
AATTTTTAACTTAAACGCTTGATAAAATGAATATTTGAGGATAGGTATCGTTGTGCTTTAAAGTTCTCTCATGATCTATTTTAAGTCCTATCCTATGTAAGGCATTTTTTACGCAATTTGGTTTAAGAGTTATTATCACTATTCTCCCATTATCCAATAAAACCTTCTTCATTTCCATTAGGCACTTGAAGTATAGTCGACAAGGATCAATTTTTAGAAGTGGTTTAGTACCATATGGGGGGTTTGTGATTATTCTGTCCACCTTGAAATCGATAAGCTTTGAAAGCTTTTTGCAATCAACCTTCTTGAAAATTATCCGATCGCTGAGACCCATGGCTTCACTATTTAACACACCGCCTTCTAAGAAGTATTCAGAAATATCAAAGCCGTAGAGTTTAACATTACTTACAGTTAAGGCTGCTTCTATAAGTATTGTGCCTCCTCCACACATGGGGTCGAGTATAGTCATTCCCGGTTTAACGTCAGCGAGTTTGATCATCGCATAAGCTATAGAGGGTTTAATGGCTGCGGGGTGATGGAAGACAAAATATCTCCCACGTAAATACTCTTCTCTAAGAAGCCCTACAAAACACGCATCGTCGACAATTTCTATGAAAACATTTGCTTCAAATCCTTCAAGCTTAACCTTAAGACGATACTTATCCACTAAGACTTGGCCAACGGCTTTTTCAACATCCATACTCGTATAGTCGTGCCTACCCCTCCTGACGCAAGTCACTCGGAAAGAAGAAGCATTGCGAAAATCCTCTGGGAAATCGATATTAAGTATTTCTTGACAAATCCTGTTGAGAGCACTCTTATCCTTATCTACTTTGAATGAACCAAGGTAATCCATAACAAAATCTACACTCCTAAGGGATGAGACAGTATTTCTCTTAGATTCAGGCAATTGGATAATGAGTTTTCCAGGTGTATTAAGTGGGTTTTCTTCGATAATGCATGAATCAATCTTCTCTCTAATTTCTTCTCCGACTACGTCCTCAATGCCAACCGGGAATGTTAAGAGAAGCCTCACTTCTGACGAATATAGATTGAAAGCATTTTTATAACTTTTCATAAGCAAAATTTAATTAGGTAAGTTTACGAGAGAGATTAAAAAATGTTAGCCTATCAGGTTTATTTTCCTTAATACTTCCAACGAGACTTCTGGAGTTAATCTCTCCGGTCTAGACAGGTTTTTAAATACTTGAGACACGTATAAGAGTGTGGAAATCTTATTATCGTCTAGAAACAGTACTTTAACATTTTCAAATCGTTTCAGAAAATTTTGAGAAGCAGTATCCAAGGGACTTGTTGTAAGCAGGATTAGTTTATCCAGTTTCCCGCTCTTAGCTAAATCTATTAAGGATTTAATATTGTCCATCCCGAGCGCTTCTTGAGGTTTCAAAGCCTTAATTATAGCTCCAACTATAATTCCTCCAGAAATACTGTCTGTGAAAAGCAAGTCCACTTCCCTCTTCCTCGTTATAGATACATTTATTCTTTTTCTCCTAATAAGATTCTCCTTACCTAATCCTGTTTCTATTAGAGTTGCAATTGCTTGCTCAATTACAATGCTTCTTTCAGAGGCTTTTTCGATATTGTAGAATCTAGTGAGTATTTGGCTTCTCACATCGCTATCGGGCTCTACTGGCACCACCACTTCTATAAGTGGCAAACCCATTTTAGCAACCGCCTCCATCGCGATCTTCGTGTCAACCCACTTTGGCTCGGTAGAACCTTCTTTAACCCTATCTGCAAGTATCTCAATACACGTAAAGCATTCAGAAAGCAGCCTCCTTATTTCACCCCCGGAATTAGCCCATAGGAATTTTATACTATCTATAGGAAACATCCTTGTATAGTCATCACCATCCTTACCTAAGTATAAGGCTCTTACATACCTGTCAACAATATCCTTGGCCTCTTCGACACTTATTTTCTCAAGGCTTATTGGCGCTGAAGAAACTCTGCTAACTATGGCGGGTGCGACTCTAAACCTCTGGCTTTTCAAGTCTTCGAACATTCTGGGTGTTAGAAGCAAAAGTATGAATAGTCCTCCCGGGCCGCTGTCAACAATCCTCTTTAGAGTATGGAAGAAAACGTCAACATTGTCTTCTGAAAGCGTTTCTACTTCATCCACGACTATTACAAAGGGGGCGTTACTGACAATTTTGGAAAGATTAACAATCGTCGTCAAAAACTTGAGGGCATTATCGTCAGATTCCCTCACATAGTCATTAATATGCTTCATACCCCAACTGCCGTAGTATGGGTGCGGTAACCAAAGTATCCATTTTGCTAAGCTTGGATCAGTAAACCTTCTGGTTTTATATGGTTCGAACTTTATCTCGAAGGTTTGAGAAAGTTCTTGGAGCTCGATCCTTACAAGCTTGGTTATGTCTAAAACACCCTTTTCCACAAACTCGCCTATGGACCTGAAGTCTGCAAGAGCTCTATTCAGAACTTCGCTTACAGCTCTTCCTCTTCCACATATGATTGAAAATACGCTTGTTGAAACAGCTTTATCAAGCAGCCCTGATGCCATTCTCGAGATTAAAACTTGATGTAGTCTCAAGGACAGATCCTTTAAAGAGCCTTCTCCACCGAGGGCTTCAACAACCTTTAGAGCAAAGAATATTAGAGAAGGCCTAGAAACGGAATCCTGGATCGTGGAAAGATAGGAGAATGGTTGGCTTGGCTTCTCTTGGCTTAACAAGTATTGGAGATGAAGTGCCAGATGAGTCTTTCCACTTCCAGCATCCCCGATAAGCATTTCTATCTTCGGCTCCTCAAGTCTGAAAGAGTATTCTATCTCCTCTCTAATTCTCTTAAGCGCGTTAATCCTCGATTCTCCTCCCAAGATCCATATTCTAGTTGGAACAGGAGTTAATGGAAACGGATTTGCCTCAAGCATCAATGGCCAATACTTATTTGATGATGACATAATGGTAAACACCCCTTGCCGTTTTCACACCCTCATCAGGCTCTCCGCTTCCGATGTGAAGCTGGATGGCATATGGGTTACTGTTGTTTAATTCTATGAGCCTTCTGTCAAATTCATCACTTTCAATTCCTAGTTCATTCTTTAACCTTGTACGTAAATCAGATATCTTGACGTAGGGCGCTATAGGACTCATTCTTTCAAGGTTCCTGTAGGCTGACTTTAGAGCGTTGAGGAAGACAGCATCAGAAACTTGTTTAGCCTTTAAATATTTTAGCAACTTTAGACTTTTGATTTCGCGTGCACAATACTCTTTACCGGATTCCGTAATCCTATATTTGACTGTTCTGCCCCTCACCCTTACAGGTTCTAAATACCCTTTTCTAACAAGTTCTTGGAACTCTTTCTCGCTAACTCGGCTAGTTTTCTTGATTTCGTTTTTAGAAACTCCCTTAGTATTGTCAGCAGCCGCTAATGCCAGCATTTGAAACTCGTTCAGCCACTATCACCTTGTTAAACCGAATCTAAGGGGGATTTTTAAAGCTTCTCTATTAAAACAATCGCAAGCTTAAATATCACAATATAAAGTTAAATCCAAAGATAGAATGCAGAAAAGCAAAAATAATTTGTTGAGGAAAAGACTGGACATTTCTTTTCCAGACACGGAGTTTAGATGTATACGTTGTGGAGGCTGTTGTAGGAACACAGATAGAGCAAAGAGGAGAATAGTTTTGACCGATAATGATGTTGAAAGGATATCAAGCGCAACGAAGCTTAGAATAGAATATTTTGTTGATGAAAATATTGATGAAAAGTATCCTTATGTTATGAAACTAGTTTCCGGAAAATGTTTTTTCCTAGACTCCCATAACGAATGTCTAATATATCCTTATAGGCCATTAGTATGTAGATTTTACCCCTTTCTTATGCGTAAAATTGGTAACAGATATTTTTTCGAAGCAGATCCATCATGCCCTGGATTAGGTGATGGGAAAAAACTTAACGAGGAATATTTCTTAGGACTTATTGAAGAAGCCGAGAAAAACTTGAGGAAACTCTAAAGCATGTGAGGTGCCCCACAATTAGGACATTTAATCTCGCTTTCCGGATAGACAGTCCCACAGTATTTGCAGACGAACATTGAAAACGTTGGTTGAGGAACTTGCGAGGGATGAGCAACCTGTAGCTCTACAGTTTTACTGGTTGCATCTGGACGGCCCTCTACAGCAATAACCCCCTTGAGATTCCACACTACAATCCTATCTAAACTTTTAAAAGAAGGCTGGGCTCCAGGCGGAATTGATATCTTAAAAGGAAAGCTTTGGATGAACCCCTCAGGAATATGCATTGCTCCAACCAATTGAGGTCTTATTGAAAACAGTACTGCAGATTCCCAAACTTGCTGTTCAATTTCTCTCTTGAGATTTGTATCGTAGACTCTTCTTATTCTACGTACTCGTTCCACACATTCTAGCTCACATCTTATTTCAGTACAATCAAATTCTTCTTGAGACTCTACTTGCAAGACGCCCTCTATATTATCGCCGAGAACAAAGAAAGGCTTCTTCAACTCTATTGTTAAACGAGCCTCGGGAGGAGTAACCCTATCCTTCAGCTTTCTGAATATGCTCATCTTAAAGAAGATTTTTCTTGAAAAATTTAAACTTTAAAGTTTCTCATTCTCTTTCCCTTAGAATTCTAGATGCGTTCCCTTAAAAATATTCTAACGGTTTCGTAAAGGAAGAAAACTGCTCCCAGAAATAAGATTAAAAGCGAGAAGGTGTAGTCCCGCGTAATCTGCTCAGGCCTTAGGAGGAGGAGATCTATACAGAAGGCTAAGGTAAAGAAGATAAAATAGAAAAAGAAACGGGGAATTAAGAGTTTTGAAAACTTGATGTAATGCTTTAAGTAAACCTTCTTCACAACATAGCCATTCCTCTGGAGCTTAATCAATCCAGCTTCCTGAAGCTTGCTTAAATGGTAGAAGGCTAAGGAAGGGCTCTTAAGCCTCACTCCAGCTTGTACCTGCCTAACAGAAACGGGTTTTCCCTTATCAAGCAGATAACGGTACACTTGCAATGTCTGCCCTTTAAGGATATCGTCAATATCTTCTCTTTCGGCTTTCATCTGTAACATCCCTATTGATATTAAATTAAGACATTTCCTGTTCAAAAGTGTTTAACAGGCTGTTTAAAAGTATAGAATTAAAATCTATTGAATCGTTTGTTTAAGTTAGTAAGGGGTTGGAAGTCATGAGCGAGAAGAAAACTATGTTTTTCACAAGCTTGGTTGCAGCCCTAATAGTTGGCGTAGTACTTCTTATAACCAATTTAATACCATCACCCTTCCCTCCTAAATTAACCTCTGTTAGACAAATAATATCTTTAGACAGTTTGATGTCCTTTGATCCTCAATGCGGATTGTTAAAAATATGGGCAAGAGAGGATTTTAGCAGTATTTCAGAGCACGGGTCAGAATATATCAAAATATATGGAGAGGGAGTTGCTAACAGAAGTTTCACAATAACCCTTCACCTTCCTAATGGTGCGAAAAAGAATCTTGGTAGGAAGCATTTCAATACAGAGCTAATGCTTGGCGATATTGGTTTTGGATATGGATTAGGTAAATTTGAAGAGGAGTCTACCGGATATTGGGGCGAGGATTATTGGAGCATAACTGCTTCTCAACTCAAGGAATTATTGGAAGGATTTAAAACTGCAACGATAACATTTGATGCATCCATAAAAATCGACGCAAAATACGTAATACTGTACGGGTCTCTAATTGAAACTGGAGATATAAACTTCATAACTAAAGAGAAACTTGCAACCCTTGAAATACAGTATGAAGATAAGGATCTTAAAAATGTCATATGGAGACCTTCTAAAATAAGCATCGCTATCCTAAATTATCGCAAGCCAGCTGAAGGAAGAGATGCTTCAGACTTGATTAGAAAGTTAAACGAGGGATTAGAGCGTTCTAAAAAAGAATCAGAATTAACGAAATTATTAAGAGAGAATTTTACAAGAATATTTGGCTTAGAATATATAAGCCTATTCGGCTACAGCAGCGATTCTCCTCCAGACTATTTACAAAGATTCCGTATAGGCGATAAAGTTGTGGCGATTAGGGATCTCGGGGAGATAACCATCGAAGGTAAGTATGAAAACGGTAGCTTTTTCAAATGGAAGGGGCCAGCAATACCAAAAGGTTCTAACGGATATGTAATTGATGTCAAGAATTATACATCTAATAAATGGTATTACTATGTTAGCTTTGAGGTCTTATTCGAAGATCATGAGAAAATACATTTGACACATATAGCCGGAAATAACGATATTGAACTACAGGAGCAAAGATAAAATTTAATAGCATTATTTAGAGAAACAGCTTTTAGATAGAACAAATTTTTTAACTTATTCGATACAGAATCGTGTTACATATGTTTTGTTTGTATAGATTCTAACGGGTAATAAACTTTCCTACCAATCCAGATAGATATTTTGCAGCCTTAGCTACTTCACTGTCAAGTTCAGAGCACGATATTGAATCGTTTAGGCTTTCTATAACGATGAAGCCTTCGTAGCCTAAATCACGTAGATTTTTAATGGTTTCACTAAGGTCTACATTTATACTCTTGAGCAATTCTTCATTCAAAGGATCATTAACGTGTACAAGTTTAACTTTTTCTCCACATTTTTTAAGATGTTGTATCAGAGTTTCGCCTGGCGGTCGTGCCATCGTGTTTCCAACTTCAAGGCAAAGACCCACATTCTCCGAACCAACGTCTTTAAGAAACTCGATAATTTTTTCTGAAGTTTTGAAGTAGTGGTTGACAAATTCTACTGCAATATCAACATCCAATTTTTCAGCAATATCTAGGCATTCGTAGAAAAGATTTAGTGTCCACCTGTATGTTTCACCCATGCTTGCATAAATTGGGATTGGAGAGATGCCATACATCATAGTCTTTCCTTTGAGCTTGTAAACGATTTCAATAGCTCGCTTTAACCTGTCTATAATTAACTGTCTATCACTTTCCTCTGGGAGGATTTCCAGTCCAGGTGAGAAAGTGGGTACGGTCACTCCTGAAGTTTTAAGGTTGATTCTGGCTAGCTTATCGTACAATATATTTACTTCTTTCTCAGTGATGTCGAGAGGCCAGAATTCAAGAGGATACTCGCAAAAATCTACATAAGACAATCCAGACTTAGCAATCCTGTTCAATATTTGCGAGAGCGTGAAATTGAATGTTCTCCCAGGCCATTCGTAACACTTCCAATACACGCGAGTCATAATTGAGATCTTCATAGTCATTTTAACCTGCCTCCTTCAATTATTTCGAAAAGAGGGTTCTCATCGATTTCAAGAGGGAGTAAAACTATTTCTCTCCTTCTCGCAGATTCGTATATTGCCATGATTACTTCAAGCGTCCTACGACCCTGCTCTCCGTTGCAAGGATGCTCAACATTCTCTTCAATTGCTTTTATAAGCGCTTCAATCTGAAGTTTAAATGGATCAGATTCTTGAGAAATGCTGATTGTTTGCCAATCTTTATCATTCTTACCTCTATACCTTAATGGAGGATCTTCTCTCTCATCAACCTGAATCATACCGTTGGATCCATATATCCGTATCGCACAGTAGGGAACTTTTTTCTTCCACCATCTGATCTTGTTTACACGGTTTAAATCCCTGAAAAGGCTCTCCTGCGAGAAGCCGACCTCTCCAGGTTTAGGTGTGCCAAGAGAAACTTGAGATATTTCTATAAATGCTCTTAACTCGTTTTCAAATTCAAAGTATCCTATTGAGGCATCTTCAACATAATGACCATATCTTCTTCTTTTTTCGTAAACATCAACTTGTCCAAAAACCCAGTTCACTTTTTCATCGCCATTAATGAACCTTATTAAATCGATAAGGTGAGTTCCATCTGAGAGAAGGTCCCCTACCGAGAAACCATGGATTAAATCCGGTTCCCCAATTATTCCAGATTTAAATAGGTTTTTAACTTCATTATAGATTTTTAGAAACCTTCTCATGTGGCCGATAGCCAGTTTTGCACCAGTCTTTTCACATGCCGTTATCATTCTCTCAGCTTCAGCCAAATTCATTGCCATAGGTTTTTCGCAGATTATTCCTTTAACTCCTTCCTCAGCAGCTCTCTCAGTCATCTCGCAATGAAGCATCGGCCAAGTGCAGATACTTACAATATCAAGCCTCTCTCTATGAAGCATTTCCCTATAATCCGTATAGGTATTTTTAATATTGTAGATTTTACTAAACTCTTTGAGACGAACTTGATCTATATCGGAAGCAGCTGTTATTTCCAAACCCAGTTCTACGTATGCTTTTGCATGAGCATTCGCTATACCCCCGCATCCAATTATCCCTATCCTATACATGCTTATGACGCAATGAAAAGCTATTGTTTAAAGTTTTAAATCAACCCTTCGTCATAAGAACTCATGGTCGAGAGGAAAGCTGTAAGGTATTTTGTTAGGCCGGGTCCAAAAAACACTGATAAAGTAATAGAGGCGGTTATTAAAAGAATTAATTCAAATGGAATTAGGGGAATTGTTGTTGCCAGTACCTCTGGGAGAACTGGACTTAAATTCGCCGAAGCTTTGAGGAGTAGGGTTGATCTAGTTGTTGTCTCCCATGAGAAGATGGACCCTAGGTTCAAGGAGGGGATAATTAAGCTGGGAGGGGTAGCCGTTGACAATACTCACCTACCGTTGCACAGTAGAGGAATGGATAATGTCAGGGACTCTTTTTACACACTCGGACAAGGTTTCAAAGTGGCTGTAGAAGTGATTTTAATAGCTGCTGACAAGAATCTCGTAAAGCGGTATGAGGATGTTATAGGTGTCGGCGGAAGTGGGAAGGGTGCTGACACCGCGATAGTAGCCAGAGCAACTCCGACCAGAGAGATATTCAGTAGCAACAAGTCTAGGAGGTTCGAAGTAAGAGAGATAATTGCCATGCCCTTGAAGAAAAAGTGGTGGGATTAGAAAATATTGTTCTCAATCCGACTACAGCCAGTCGCCTCCCTAATACTTGGAGCCTCATACTTTTCTAAGATCCTAGGACATAGTGGATCAGGGTTATTAAACGAGCCGTATTTCTTGTAGGACCTGGCGTAACACCCTCCTTTACAAACATTGCTCACAGGACAATCGGGACAAGGGTTATTACTCATAATCTCCGTGAAGAGACTATTCGAATTCAGTTCGAGCCAAGCCTCCCTAAGGCTCTTATTCCTAATGCTGGAAACAGTGATGTCAAGAGTATCACAGATAAGGATTTCTCCACTCGGACCGATATCCATAATCCTCTCTGACTTACAGGAATCCCACGAGACGTATTTTGATTTAACCAGTAGGCTTGCGAAAGGTATGCACCATAGAGTAATTCTGAAACCGAGCTCTTCAGCAGCCTCTTCAGCCAAGAGTATAGCCTTGGTGCAGGAATACGAGTCAGCATTGAAATCCCTGCTCTCCGCTCTCCCAAATGGCATAACTGGCAGTAGCACAGCTGAGGAAGCCCCTAGGCCTTCGGCTAGATGAACGAAGTCTCCGGCCTCGTGGAAGTTTAAGCGAGATATAGAAAAGATCGGTGTAAGGCTGACCCCTTCCTCTTTGAGGATGCTTATGCTTCGCATTAAAAGATCCCAAGCACCCTTACCGCGGATAGCCTCATGAGTTTCCCTTACGGCGCCGTCAATACTCGTGAAAACTCGGATCCCTAGGGAACCAAGTTTCCTAGCCTTTTTCCTATCGATTGCTAACAGGTTTGTGAAGATCGACGTGTTTGTACCATTTTTTGCAGTCTCAAGTATTCTAAAAATATCCTTCCGTAATAATGGCTCTCCACCAGTTAAATGAAGGTTTTCAACACCCATCTCGCATGCTTCCTCAATTATTTTCAAAACCCTCTTTTCATTAAGTTCGCCATCCCAAGGCCGCGAAGAGGCATAGCAATGCTTGCACCTAAGATTACACCTGGAAGTAAGCAGCCACGTCACGTATTCGGGAGGATAGATTCTCGGGATCATTGTCCCACCTCCAGAATTCTAACCAGCCCCCAGATAAGCAGCCTAGGGTTGAATGTTGCTCTATTAAGTGTTGTCGTGAATAAGATCCCATGCTTAAATATTCTAGTGGGAATCTATTGGGGCATTTTTAAACCGAATTTGAGTATAGAACCAGATACATAAGCCGGATACGTAGGACTTCAGGAGCATATCTGTTACTAGTTAATAAAGAACTTACCTAATAGCTTCTAGAATAAACCTGCAGACGCCATCCCCTTTAGCAATGCATTCCACTTCAGACACTGTAAAGCTTTTGCCATATAGCTTTTGGAAAACTCCTGCCAGATACCCTCTGAAAAGCTGGCTTACAGGCTTCTCCTGCTTATCCTTGAAGGGCAGGCATTCAAACAGCTCTCGAACAACTATTATCGCCCTCCTACTGTCAGATTCTTCAGCCTCCGCAATACACCACCCTTTGGCTGCGCGCTCAGCCAGTATGATTTTTAACGCGGTATGCTTATCTACCTTATACTTTTTAATCACGCTCTCGACTTTACTCTCTCCCAGAGACATACCCATTTCATAGAGTATTACTGCAGCTCCTGTTCCGAACTTCTCGTAGAGTCTCTTCAGTAGTACTCCAAAGCTCTCGACTCT
>JAWBXT010000039.1:0-10671 GCA_038867695.1 Thermoproteota archaeon | reverse complement strand
GATATGATCCCATCTGGAGAAATAGGTCGAAAGCCCGAATGCAAGAGAAGCATTTTCAGCTTATAAGTAAAGCTGGTTTTAACAATGTGCGTATTGCGCTTCATCCTTTTCGAGATGCAGGTATTAATGAAAACAATGAAATCTCAGAGAAATGGCTAGAAGTTTTAGAATGGGCTGTTGAACAGGCTTTAAGAAACGGACTCATGGCTATACTCGACTTCCATGAATTTATAATTATGGGTAAGAACCCTCTAGGTAATAAGAATAAATTCCTTACATTCTGGAGACAGATAGGTGAAAGATTTAGAGACTATCCTGATTCCGTTTTATTCGAAATCTTGAATGAACCACACGGAGCACTTACGCCGGAGCTTTGGAATAGACTATACATGGAGGCTCTCGAAATAATACGTAAGGATAATCCGGAAAGGACAGTAATAATTGGACCTGCTTATTGGAATAATCTCCACCATCTAGAGGAGCTTACCCTTCCAGTCGGTGATGAGAACATAATCGTTACAATACACTACTATGAGCCGATGAGCTTTACGCATCAGGGCGCTAAATGGGCTGGATTAGAAGATAAAATAGGGGTGGAATGGAGGGGCACTCAGGAAGAGAAGCAGGCGATTATAAAAGATTTTGAGAAGGTGCAGAATTGGTCTAAGAAACATAATAAGCCGATTTTCTTAGGGGAGTTCGGGGTCTACGACAAAGCCGACATGGATTCACGGGCTCGTTACCTCCACTTTGTGGCTAGGCTGGCCGAGGAAATGGGTTGGAGCTGGGCATATTGGCAATTCGATAGTGATTTCATACTTTATGACATACTTAATGATAAGTGGGTTGAACCGATTTTAAATGCCCTCATACCGTCTAAATAGATGGGTTTAAACTCATCCACGGTAGAGAATCATTTCTAATAGTTTAAAATAACACATATGACAATCAGGTTTATAATTGACATATGCATTTTGAGAAATACAAATGTAAAATCTTAAAGAATATTCCTAAAATGCTTGTCTGCAAAATCAATGTATCTCTCCCAATCGTATTCTGTCAATCCATGACTGCCTGAACGAATATGATATCCAATCGTCCCCATAACCGGACTGTTTAAAGGAGGCATATCATCTGTGGGAAGCCCTTCGGTGCCAAACAGTTTGTAGACTGGATCAGCGGCTTTCGCAGCGAGGAATTCCCCTCGAGGATCACACCAGAGGTCTTCGTCTGCGCTAGCAATATAAACAGGACGGGGTGCGATTAATGCTATCAACATATGCTGATCCACCGGGAGCTCATCCTCACGTTCATTATACTTCTTAAAATTCTCACAAAACCAGTGTGGGAAAGCTGTATTTATCATCCTAACCGTCTCGCCGAATCTTCTTCGGCTTAGAGCCGCTCCTCCACAGCCCGAAGTATTGGATATTACGATTGAGAAACGCTCATCCTGAGCGCCAGCCCAAAGAGCAGTCTTTCCCAGTCTGGATACCCCCATCACAACGACGTGTTTCTTATCCAAATCCTTATCTGTCTCGATATAATCCAATGCTCTACTCAACCCCCATGCCCAAGCTCCTATTGCCCCCCATGCGTCTGGCGGACGCTTTTCGCCGAATAAGCTATCGAAAACCCCATGGACTCCGTTTTTAAAACCGTCGTGGAAATCAGGATCTATATCACTATAGCATGCTGTTGCAAAACCGTATCCTCTCGACAAGATTTTATCTAATGGTATAGAGCGGTCCCATCCTCTAGATTCCTCGCTTGAGAAAAACTCTCCCCAAGGCTTGTTGCTCCGTTTCCTCCTAATCCTTATTTCGGGTTCAGAGCTTACCGTATGGTTTCCCCAGAAGTTAAGCATTAGAAAGACCGGTGCTGGAGCAGGTTCCTTTGGGAGGTATATTAAAAGATCCATACTCGGCTCATCGCTTCTGGTAAACCTTATCGAGACTTGTTTCCTTATCGCATTTCCACCAAGTGCATTATCACTCTCATCTAATACTTCAAAAGACATCTCATCAGGCCTGTCTAATGGTGCCCTGCCGTAAACATGCGTGCGGAAAAGCTCTAGGATTTCAGGCCTTCTTTTTTTAATCCATGTTTCAGGAGAATTAACCTTAGTGCCATCCAGGCAAGTCAACGGGTCTGGAAGAGTATAATGTGGAACTTTTTCCTCATCGTATATAACGTCTGGCTGTCTTTCACTTAACTTTCTAACGAGTTCCGGGTTCGCATGCCAATCAGGTTTCAACTCTACCCAGTTTTTTTACATTAGCATTAATTTTTATTCTTTTCAATCAGTCCTGCTCGATGGTACAAAAATGGTACGTTCCTATATCCCGATAACAAGCCTGAATTAGCTTATCGTATGGTCTAACTACCTTAGCATGGATTTCAGAGTTTTGCATAAGAATTCAATAATTTTCTACATCATAATGCTTAATATAGAGAGTCAATCCTCCGGTACTGATGCTTTTCTTTCCTTCGCTATCTTAGCCAAAGCCTCACCCAGTTTCTTCAGTTCAGACAAATCCCTTTCAAAAGGTGATCCTTTCTCTCTAAGTCCCCATGCTACTCCTTCAACAACCTTCTCCATTCCAAAGGCTGGGAAAATCCTTTCTATACTTAGCAGAGCCGCATTACTCGAGCTACCGCCGCAGGTGAAGGCTGCTGCAGGTTTGCCGAAAACCTTTTCCCTTATGCTCCAAGCCCTGTCGAAGAAATCCTTCATCAGCCCGGCCATGTAGCCGAAGTAATTGGGTGAGCCGAATGCTACAGCATCGCAGGAAATAAGATCTTCAATAGTTGCATAGTCTACACGCTTTAGCTCTGCTTTAGCGTCTTTAACCTTTTCAACGCCTTCCGCGACAGCTTTAGCCAACGCCTCCACATTTCCACTCCTCGAATAATATAGTATCAGGACTTTAACCATTTTTCCATCTCTATACTTGTTCAGTAGGATGCTGATAAAGATTAAAATCTAACTGACACTACACTCTGCACTATGGAGGACTTTGAGTTCCAGTGTCCAACTAAAATAATATTCGGAAGAGGCGTAGAGGAAAGAGTTGGGGAGGAAGTGGTAAAGTACAGTAGAAAAATCCTCCTTCATTATGGTAGTGGAAGCATTAGGAGAATAGGACTATATGATAGGGTAGTAAAATCCCTAAATGAAGCAGGTATTGAATCCGTAGAGCTTTCCGGAGTTAAGCCCAATCCACGTCTAAGCCTCGTCAAGAAGGGTATAGAAATATGTAGAGACGAAAAAATAGATTTCATACTGGCTGTTGGAGGAGGAAGCGTAATAGACTCTGCTAAAGCAATAGCGGTTGGCGTACCCTATAAAGGAGATGTATGGGATTTCTTTACTCGTAAAGCTGAGCCAAAGGAAGCATTGTCAGTTGGAGTATTATTAACGATACCGGGTGCAGGTAGTGAGGCCAGCCCAAGCTCAGTAATAACTAACGATGAGGATTTGCGGAAACTTTCAATAACCACCGAGCTTATACGCCCTCGTTTCGCAATAATGAACCCTGAAATAACATTTACGGTACCCCCGTATCAGACTGCTTGCGGAGTAGCCGATATTATGGCTCACGTAATGGAGAGATACTTCACTAACGTGCGTCACGCAGACCTTACGGATAGGCTTTGTGAAGCAACTCTTAAGTCACTAATTAAGAATGCTCCAATAGTCATTAGGGAGCCTAACAACTATGATGCTCGTGCCGAAATAATGTGGGCCAGCACCATTGCACACAACGATATCCTTGGGACAGGGAGAATAGGTGACTGGGCTACGCACATAATGGAGCACGAATTAAGCGGTCTCTATGATGTGCCACATGGGGCTGGGCTTGCAGTGCTTTTCCCCAACTGGATGAGGTATGTGTACAAGCATCGTGTAGACATATTCGTACAGTTTGCTATCCGAGTTTGGAACGTTGAACCGGATTTAGAAAACCCTGAAATGGTAGCAATCGAAGGTATCGAGAGGCTTAGGTCTTTCTTTAAGCAAATCGGGCTTCCTACAACGCTCAAGGAGCTTGGAGTCCCAGACAATAGGCTTGAGGAAATGGCATTAAGATGTACAGATAATGGGAGTTCTAAAATAGGGAACTTCGTGAAACTGAGTAAAGATGACGTGCTTAACATATTTATAAATGCTAGGGATTGATATGAGAGCTGAAATCATACCCCCCAGTAAAATGATCATACCGAAAACGGCCACGTAACATTAATATACGTCCATTAAGGGAGGATGCTAAGCCACCGGTGGTGCGCAATGATCACGATGAGGCTAAAGGAAATAGATTCGCTCAACAGGATTTATGAGGAGGCCCTTAGGTCAATAAGCATGGATAAGGATGTTAAAGCTGGCGGGGCACTTCTAACTTTTCCAGATAAGGAACGAAACCTATGCGAATTATCTGCAACTTTCATCGTTAAGAAAGGCCGTTTTTCTAAGGAACAGCGGGTCATAGTAGTCCTCCCATTCAAGAAAGATAATGATGGAGTTTACGTTGCAGATGTCGATGATTCGGTGTTTCATGTTGTTGAAGATGATAAAGGAAGTTTAAAAGAAGTCTGGAACGGTCGGCTTAAAGAAGCAATGGATAAACTCGGTAACATTGCTAAGGTTCACATTGATGTTATTTCAACAATATCTAAAACCGTTTCCTAAGGTTCTTTTGAAGCATATTCTACTGCCTGATGGGATTCAGATACTCCTTTATCTTCCTATAGCATTCTTCTTCGTTTCTGCAATCGGCAACTAGTTTTTCAAAAGGGCATTTATCCTTCCTATTCTTATCCAGTATTTCTGGAACGAGCTTCGAATACTCGATTATTATTCCACTTTCCCTTAACGTCTTTAAACCTGGTTCACTAATCACATCGGCATAGACTGCAACAATACCCGCGTGTCTGCATAGCATCGCCGCGGCCCTGCCCACGACCCTATCAGCTGCCGATGCTCCAACTAATTCTTCACCATGGTTTTCAATGGCCTTTATAATCCCAATAACACCATACTCTCTCGTTTCATATACTAGCTTACCCGCCTTAACTATTACTAGGCTCAAGCTTTTTTCCTTAAGCGAATTCTTAGCAAACTCGAGATCCCTCATTACGTTATAACATTGATTTACTTTTTTCCAAATGAAGTATAAGAACTTACCTTTTCCCATAAATATCCCTAAATGATTTTTTCCAGCAATATTTTAAAAGCTACCTTTTAACCGCCTTGTAGAATGAAGTTTAGGAAGTTTGGAAGACTGGATTGGCAGGTTTCAGCGCTAGGCTTCGGAGCGATGAGGCTTCCCACGATTGGTGGCGACAATTCTCGGGTAAATGAGGCTGAGGCCATAAAAATGATAAGATATGCTATAGATCATGGTGTTAACTATGTTGATACTGCTTACCCGTATCATGGTGGCAACGGTGAATTGGTTGTTGGTAAGGCTTTAGCAGAAGGATATAGGGAGAGGATTAGATTGGCTACGAAAATGCCAACTTGGCTAATAAATTCTAAGGGGGACATGGATAGGATTTTTAACGAACAACTCAAGAAGCTTCAGACAGATTATGTAGACTTCTACCTTCTTCACTCGCTAGATAAAGATAGATGGGTAAAGATGAAGAGTCTAAACGTTTTCGATTGGGCTGAGAGAGTAGTTTCGGAAGACAGGATAAAGTACTTAGGCTTTAGTTTTCACGATGATTTCAATACCTTTAAAGGGATTATAGATGGCTATGATAAGTGGACTCTCTGCCAGATACAGTACAATTATGAGAATGAAGATGTTCAAGCTGGTACAAGAGGTTTAAAGTATGCTGCAAGTAAAGGGCTTGCCGTTGTTATTATGGAGCCTCTACTGGGAGGTGCTCTGGCTAATCCCCCTCCTGTTGTGAAAAAGATTTGGGATGAGGCGGGTAAGAACCCTGTGGAGATGGCGCTCCTCTGGCTTTGGAACAAGCCTGAGGTTTCCGTGGTTCTAAGTGGTATGAGTACGATGGAGCAGGTCAAGCAGAACATAGAGGTTGCGTCAAGGTCTGGAGTAGGGGTCTTGACGGAGAAGGATCTGGAGATAATTGCCAGAGTACATGCAAAATACAGGGAAATCCGTCCGATTCCATGTACAAGATGCGGATATTGCATGCCTTGTCCAAACGGCGTTGAAATACCGAGGAATATCGAGCTCTACAATAATGGTGTTGCATACAACTCCACGGGGGCGAGTAAATGGGCGTATAACAATCTTATTCCGAAGGAGAAGCGCGCAAGCGCATGCGTAGGCTGTAAGGCCTGCGAGGAAAAGTGCCCTCAGAAGATTAAGATCAGCGAGTGGATGCAGCGAATCCACGCTGAACTAAAGTATTAATTGCTGTTTTCCCTAATTCTCTATTTTAAAAAGAATCTATAAATATGGGATTAGAAAGAATCTAGTTTATATACCTGTTTTTGTATTTAATCTTAATATGTCTGGAGTTTCAGCAATTGTTTGGAGTAGGGAGGATGCTTTAAAGGTCAGCGAGTTTCTCAAGCGTGTAGCACCTGATTTTGCTGATGGCGCTCAAGCTATTGTTGAAACCGATCACGGTGATACTGTTCATCTTAGAGTAGATTTCTTCAAGAAGGATAAGACTATTAGAACAGTTAGGGTTGTTGCAGTTAGGGATAAGAGTGGAAACATCATTAGAATCAGGCCTGCTGAAGTGGCGGGACACCGAGAAGAATACTCGAAGAGTTCAAAGTTTTTATCTCTAGAGACTCTGGAGGATCGTCTCAGGATCTTAAATTGGCATTATAGTAATTCTCTTTCAACAATTGCTAAAAGGCTTGTCGGCTTGGAAGTTTTCTCAATTCTGCCTTTCCCAGGGGTTCAGGAGGCCAACAAGGTTTTCAACAACGTTTTTTACGAGGCTCCTTTAACACTCTTCCCCTACGGCTACTTCGACAAGAGGACGGGCGAGTATGTTATAACACGTCCTGACACTCCTACCCCTTGGATAAATTACATAGGTCAAGGAGGCTATGGGGGGATAGTTTCAAATACTGGAGGAGGATATTCTTTCGACCGCGATCCTAGAAACCGCCGTGTTACTAGGTATCGTTATAACTCTGTCCCTGTAGATCAACCTGGACACTACATTTATTTGAGGGATGAGGATACGAAAGAATTCTGGAGTCCTACTTGGCAACCGGTTAGGAGAGAGCTTGAATGGTATGAGTGTCGACATGGACCCGGCTATACGCGGATAAGCAGTAGGTATCGAGGTATCGAGGCATCGGTCCTGTACTTTGTACCTCCGAATCCTCCTTACGGAGAATGCCCTATCGAACTGCATGTCCTACGTTTAAGAAACAAGAGTGAAAACGTCAGGAGGCTAAGGGTGTGGACATATGAAGAGCTTTCCTACTGGGATGCCTATATGGATCAGACAAACTTGGATTGGGGGCAGCAAATAGTTTCAAGCTCCTATAGGAACGGCATTATCTTAACCGGAGTCCAGTTCCGTCCTACTAAAACCTTTTTCGCAAGCAACATTCCTCCAGACGGATATGATACTAGTAGGGAAGTTTTCGTAGGGGTTTACAACGATCTCTCCAAACCGGAAGCAGTTGTAAACGGCAGGTCTGGATGCAGCAGGGCGTCGAGAGGCAACAATATTGCGTCGCTAAGCCACCTCGTAGAGTTGAAACCAGGTGAGGAGAAGGTTATCGTATATATACTGGGTATAACGGATAATCCGAGCCTGATCCCCAAGACTGTAGAATACTATAATAATGCTGAAAACGTTAAGAACGCTTTTGAAGAGCTTTGTAGAAATTGGAACGAGTATCTCGGAAAACTCACTGTTGAAACACCTGATGAAGATATGAATGCTATGATAAACTTTTGGAACGCAATACAGTGTCGAGCAAACCTATACTGGTCTAGGTTCGTATCCCTCTACGATACTGGTCTAGGTAGGGGGATGGGTACACGTGACTCAGCTCAAGACACTTTTGGAACCGTTCACAATGATCCTCAGCATGCTCAAAAAGTCTTGAAAATGCTCTGGAGGCTCCAATTTAAGGACGGTCACACCTGGCACCAGGTCTTTCCGCTCACAGGTGAAGGAGGTCCTGGGCATGCTGCAGAGTCTCCTGAAAAACCACAATGGTTCAGTGATGACCATTTATGGCTCATAATGGCTACTTGCAATTATCTCCGTGAGACAGGCGACTTCAAGCTCCTAGATGAGAAGATCCCCTACCAGGACGGTGAGAAGGAGGAAACTGTTTGGGAGCATATGATGAGGGCTGTAGAGTTCACACTGAGGAAACGCGGCTCTCACGGACTGCCACTGATAGGATTTGCAGACTGGGATGACACGATGAACCTTGACCATGGTTCAGAAAAAGCTGAGAGCGTTTGGACCGGAATGCTTTTCTGCAGAATTATGCTGGACTTAGCTGATCTCTGTAAAGCTCGCGGTGATTCAAAGAAGGCGAAGGAATTCGAGAAAATCCACCGAGAAATGGCCGAGACCATAAACAGAGTTGCATGGGATGGAGAATGGTATGCAAGAGCCTACGACGACGAGGGCAGGCCTGTGGGGGTTAAAGGCGAGAAATACCATTGGATAAACCTCATACCACAGGCTTGGTCGGCTATAGCTGAGTTAGGAGACTACGAGAAGGCTTTGAAAGCACTAGAAAGCGCGATAAGAATGCTCAACACCCCCCTCGGAATAAGACTGATGAGGGATCCTTTTAACAGTAAGAAAACTGATGAAGATTCTGTTGACTTAGAGAATCTGAAACGCTTCGGTGGAACAGTAACTTATCCACCGGGACTTAAGGAGAACGGTGGCATATTTAACCATGCGAATACTTGGGCGATAGTAGCCGCCGCCAAACTTGGGTTGGGCGACCTAGCGTACAGGCTTTACCGCCAGATACTCCCCCTCGCGCGAAGAGACATGGATACTTTGAAAACAGAACCCTACGTCTACTCCCAGAACGTGGCTGCGCCAGAGCATCCTGAATACGGGCGTGCGAGAAACTCTTGGCTTACTGGAACAGCCTCCTGGGCCTATGTTGCAGCAACACAGTGGATTCTTGGGATGCGCCCCACCTTCGAAGGTTTGAAGATAGCTCCCTGCATACCCGAATTCTGGAGTGGTTTTAAGGCTAAGAGGGTTTTCCGTAATGTGACCTACAACCTTGTTGTTAAACGAGTTGGTAAGGGGAATAAGGTTTCGCTCAGAGTTGATGGCAAACCCGTTCCTGGGGACGTTGTACCGTTTCCACCGAGTGGAGTGACTAGCGTTAATGTTGAAGTTAACCTCGGAGAATAGGGCTACGCATTTCCAAATCAGTAAAACTTAAATTAAAAAACAGATTTATTGAAAACGATGAAGAAGTTTCTGAGGCTCCCTACGGATCCCATTAGGGTTGAGCCAGATAAGAGGATCAGCCGGCTGACTGATGAAATGCTCTTAACGGGCTTTCAAGGAAGAAAGGTTGGTGAGATTGTTCAAGTATGGTCTAGAATGCTTAGGAAGAAAGATATTGTGATATGGCTTGGGCTGGCTGGTGCAATGGTTCCGGCGGGAATGAGGAGAATCATATCTTACCTTATTCAAAGGAGAATGATTGATGTCATAGTTTCTACGGGCGCAAACCTGTACCATGATCTTTTCGAGGCGTTGGGCGGCAAACACTATGTTGGAACGCACACGATTGATGATGTCAAGCTTAGAAGAGAAAAGATTGACAGGATATATGATGTTTTTGCTAATGAGAAAAGCTTCTATGAGACAGACCTCTGGATAGAAAAGTTTTTTGCGCGAATACTTAAGGATGATTACCCTTATTCCTCTAGGGAAGTATTGTACTTGCTGGGAAAGTTCTTAAGCAAACACGCGAAGGATAAGGATTCTATTCTCATGAACGCTTACAAGAACGGTGTTCCAATTTTCTGCCCAGCCTTCGGAGACAGTTCACTAGGATTCTCCATAATGTTTTCAAACAGGAGGGAGAGAATTGTAAGCATTGAGGGTAAAAAGGTCGTCCTTAAGAAGAAGAGGATTATTGTGGATTGTTTGAAAGACGTTGATGAGAGCTCTAGAATAACTGAGAGAGCAAGACAAACTGGAGTGATTTATATCGGCGGTGGGGTACCTAAGAACTTTATTCAGCAGACTGCCGTAATAGCAAGCTACCAAACCAGGCATGATAAGAGTCATAGTTACGCGATCCAGATATCTACAGACCTACCACAATGGGGAGGCTTATCTGGATGCACATTTGAAGAGGGTCAGAGTTGGGGGAAAATTGGTTTCAAGGCTCATAAGGTACAGTGCTATGCTGATGCCACAATAGTGCTTCCTATCATAGTGCATTCTTTAAGCGAGAAGTTTAGGAGGCTACGTAGAAACGTTCCTGTATTCCAATGGAGAAGTAATGACTTAAGGATAAATTATGTACCTATGAGGCTTTAGACAAGTGCCTCTCCTCTTTCTGTTAACGAATAGTATTCTCTCCTTCTACCCATAACAGTTTTTGACGTGTCTTTCTTAACATACCCTTTTTCAACAAGCTCGTCTAAGTGTTGATACACAGTTGGTATCTTAACACGAATACCGTATTTCTCCATGAGTCCTTTCCAAATC
>JAWBXT010000038.1:0-10795 GCA_038867695.1 Thermoproteota archaeon | reverse complement strand
TATTATCGGACTAATAATTTACCTTGTTGTTCGAAAAGAAAAACCACCTGCACCGCCTCCACCTGCATAAAATAAGTTTAAAGGTTCTTTTTCCTTTAAAGTTTTTAACATAAATGTCACTGTCTGAGGAAATAATTGGAATGTTCAACTTTATTGGTAGCCTTGTCTGCCATCAGAGGCCTGATAGAACGCTATGGATAGGAGGTAATTACTTACCGGTCTGTGCGAGATGTACAGGCGCTTACTTAGGATTTCTATCTGGTTATGTTTTAATCCCGTTTTTAAGTAATAAGAAGGCAAAGGGCCCACCTAATCTCTATTTGTCCCTCATTCTCACTCTTCCTCTTTGGATCGACTCGGTTGGACAAGTGTTTGGATTCTGGAGTAGCACAAATGATGCTCGATTGATAACTGGTCTATTATTTGGTGTTTCATTGGCCCCCCTTCTCATCTACGTGCTTTCCTTATTTTCCTTCAGTAATAGTATTCCAGTTTTGAAAAGAATAAAGCCGGAAATGTCTATATTAGATGAAGGGGATTCTTGGTTTAACTTGAAAGCCCAAGCCCTGAGCGTGCTGTTTTCAGGTATGCTTTTTTTAGCAATAAGGTTGATGGTTGTTTGCGGTTTCTCAATATTTTACTGGATGGTAAGTATTCCCATAATTTTCGGAATAGTTCTTCACTTCATTGTTTTGCCTATTCTTCTGTTAAGCATTCTTATAATTAGATTCATCTCTACTATACGTGAGAAAGCTAAGAAATAAAGTCTTGCTCTAGCGTATACTATAAGACGCTTTAGTAGTATTTTCTTAGAATATTTTCAGCAATAAATCGGGTCTACCTGAAATGCTTCTTCATTTCCCGATTCTCCGGCATAGATAGGATAGCATCTATTACTTGATTCGCCTGCTCTGTTGACCTAGTCCTGGCGTCGACTATTATCCATTCGAAAAGAGCATCTCTACCACCCTCTAGAAATGCTTCGAGAGCCCATTCCATCCTCATCATCCTGGGGCGGAGAACATAGTTTACTATGCGCTTAGGCAATTCTTCAACCCGCATCCTGTGAACACCCTTCCCATCAACTTTAGCGGGTATTTCAACAGCGACATCGTCAGGTAAACCGCTTATTACTCCATTATTGAGAACGTTAACCTGATAGACGCCTTCTTTACCATTCATCAGGGAGTCTATAATGGGAACGACTGATTCCAAGCTTAACTGAGATGGCAATACTGTTGTCAATGGGGATGGGTTATTAACGGCTGAGGCTATGGTATCAAAATTATACCTAAGCATGTTCAAGTATACTTCCCAGCCTGTCTCAGAATCAGGGCCGGCGAGTGATCCATACCATCTCCTCTTCGTTTCAATGTTCCAATGGTATTTCCATGTTCCTCCCCTGACCGTATCGCCAACTGGGAAAAGCCCGTAGACTCTATACATGTCGACAGCTGCAGGAGACATCTGTATGTTAAAAGGGTTAACCTGTTCCTCACACCAAACCTTCCAGTATTCTTCGGCATTATTCTTGATCCATTCGTCTATAAGGGGGTAAGCATCATCCCCCTTATGCTTGAATCTAGTCAGCCAAATGACATGGTTGAAGCCTATTGCTTCAAAATCAATGTCCCTAATATTAAGGCCAAGAGTACTCGCTATCTCTATATAACCGAGATGCCCATGGCAGAGTCCTATTACCCTTGCCTTGGTCTCCCTACTTATCAACGTGGTTAGCTCGAAAACGGGGTTTGCGAGTTGTAGGAGCCAAGCGTTTGGACTTAGGTCCTCAATATCTCTAGCAACCTCCAGAGCCAGTTTAAACTGGTAGTAGCCCCATATGGTGTGGTAGTCTGAAACCATGTTCCACTCAACACTGTTTATACCCCTATAGTAACCGTGTTTTTCTGAAACCCTCCTCATGTTTTCATAATAGGAGTGTCCCCCAGCCATTGCAGTGTTTATGACCACGTCCGAATCCCTTATTGCTGTTCTCCTGTCTAAAGTCTTCTCAAAGAATAGGTTTGCATCAGTTTCAGACGCGTATCTTTTTGCAAACGCATGGATAAGGTTTAACCTTTCCTCATCTATATCCATGAAAGTAATCGTCGACCCTGCTAGGCTTGGAGTTAAACATAGGTCGCGGACAAGCGTCGCAGACCAAGCTAGGCTTCCTGCGCCGATTACAGCTATCTTAACCATGATTCTCCTTTTCAATCAGGGTTATTAAAGCGTATGTTGGATTTCTGATTTTGATGAAAAATTAAAATACTGAGTTTTCTTCGCAAAAACCTATGGAGTGTAAGAGAGAAAGGAATCTGAGAAACTGTCCGTGCACATGGTCCGATTGTCCGAGGAAAGGAATATGTTGCGAATGCATCAGTTACCACAGGGCACACGATGAGCTTCCGGCATGCTTCTTTTCAAAAGAGGCTGAAAAAACGTACGACAGATCGGTTGAGAATTTCTTGCGAAGTAGGTTTCCGAATTTAAAGATAAGGTAAAAGTAAAACTAAACAGTTCTCTTTAGAGTGGTAGAAAGAAACGTTGAAATCAATAAACACTCTGTTTATTTTAGGGCTAAATTTAAGTAACTGCACAAACTTTTGGAAGCATGAACTCGAGGGAACGGGTATTAAAAGTACTAAATCACGAGGAGGCAGATAGGATTCCTTTAATAGATTTTCCATGGAATGAGACACTAGAGAGATGGTATAGTGAAGGCTTGCCAAGAGGAGTCTCTCTTCATGAATATTTTGGTTATGATATTTATTTAATAGGTCCAGATGTAAGTCCTAAGTATGACACGATCATAATCGAGGAGGATGATAGGTTTCAAACATATGTAGATTCATGGGGCGTAAGAGTGAAGTCTTGGATCGGAAGGAGCGGCACCCCTCATCCTGCAGGTCCTCCAGTGGTCTCGACAATAGAGGATTTTAAAGAGAAGCTTGAACCTCTTCTGGATCCTGAGCTGCCAATTAGAGTTTCGAGTAGTAGGTATCCGTTTAAGAGAGAGCTTGAAGAAGGTATAAGAAGACTTAAGGATCATTACGCAGTCTTCTGTTCAATAATAGGTCCCTTTGAAACAACTAGGCACATACTTGGGGAAAGTGTAGATAAAGTGCTGATTTCCATACATAGGGATCCGGGTCTTGTTAAGTATGTTCTAAGATACTTGGGTAAATATTTCTCTAAGATTGTGGAAACCTATCTGGAGCTTGGAGTTGACGGATTATGGGTTTGGGAAGATATGGCTTACAGCAAAGGGCCCTTTTTCTCCCCAAGGATTTATGACGAGTTTATAAAGCCTGCTCATATTCAAATGACCTCTGCTTACAGGGCTAGGAATATGCCAACCATAATACATACAGACGGTAATGTAAATCTGCTAATCCCTAAACTGATCGAAGCTGGGTTCACAGCCATACAGCCGTTAGAGGTTAAGGCAGGGATGAATGTTGTTGAGTTGAAAGAGAAATATGGAAAGACTCTTTCCTTCATCGGAAACTTGGATGCTAGAAAGATCAATAATCCTAGAGAAATCGAAGAAGAAATATCTTATAAGATACCTGTTGCAAAAAAGAATGGAGGATACATCGCTTGCTCAGACCATAGCATCCCGCCTGATGTTTCTCTCACCGCATTCCAAGAATACATAAAGCTGATCAGAAAATACGGAACATATGTGTAGCAATTAAGCTAATCTTACTCTTATTTTGACCCCATCCTTTACCCTTTTTAACAATTCGATTCCCGCAGTTATTTTTCCGACGAGATTAACTGGACTGGCTGCGACGGGGGCGTCGTCAGTACTAGCAGGAGTCCGACCGAAGAAGAGGCATAGCGCTTTACCGGGAGGCCAGTATCCTACATCTCCTTTCTCAACCTTTCTCTTCCCATTTTCAAGAGGTGTTGATACCGGTGTTGTGAAATATACTTCCTCGCCCCATGTTTCAGCTTCAGACTCGAATGGCAATTCTTTAATGATTGCTAAGTAGGTTTTAGGATTTAAATTATCCGTCAAGATTGCTTCTACTTTGCCAATGTTTTCAAATTCAATAATCACTTTGGTCTCAGCCATACCTAAGACTTTGGAAAAAGTTTCAGTATATAACTCTTTATTCATCGAATTCTCGTTAGGTAAGACTTATTTTCCAGAGTGCTTGCTTTCTCGATAATGAAGATACTAAATAGAGTAGACTTAGAAAGATCTGAGAATCATAAGCTTGTACTGGATATTTTAGAAGAGGGTTTAAGATCTGCCGACCCTTATCTTCCTACGTTAGAAGCACTCAATAGTCTTATGCAGGAAATATCAAAGTATCGAAGGAAAATAGTTATAGGATTCGGAAAAGCCAGTTACCGAATGGCTCTTGCTTCTGAGAAAACCCTAGGAGAGATATGGGCTGGTGGAGTAATTGTGCCAAAGGGGTCAATAACCATAAACGAATTAAAGAAAATACGGGTTTTCGAAGGTACTCACCCCATTCCAAGCCAGATTAATGTAGAAGCAACAAAGGAGATTCTATCACTCTTACATGGCTTAACCGAGGAGGATCTTGTTATATGCCTTGTTTCCGGAGGAGGTTCTGCTTTATTCGTTCAGCCAAACGGAATTTCTCTAAGTGAGAAACAAGAAGTTACTAGGCTTTTACTATCGTGTGGTGCAAGTATTCATGAAATAAACTGTGTAAGAAAACATCTTTCGGCAGTGAAAGGCGGCAATCTAGCTCGCCTAATATACCCTGCTAGGGGTATATGCCTAATAGTTTCTGATGTAGTCGGTGACGATATTGACACGATAGCATCCGGTCCGACTTCTCCAGATAGCACTAGTTTTAGAGATGCTTTGCATGTTCTTGAGAAATATCGTATCTTAGATAGAGTTCCAAAGCCAGTTATAGAACGTATTGAGATGGGGATTGGTGGTAAAATACCGGAAACGCCTAAAGCAGACGATCCTATTTTCAAGAAAATTAAGAACATAATTATTGTAAGTAACATGAAAGCGCTTTCAGCAATGGCTGAAAAAGCAAAAATAATTGGATTAAAGCCGATGATAGTAACTTCTTATCTTGAAGGTGAGGCTAAGGAAGTAGGCAAAGTCATAGGAAGTATAGCCAGACAAATATTACGATATGGTGGTCCAGTCAATCCTCCTTGTGCACTTCTTTTTGGTGGAGAGACTACTGTAACAGTTAGGGGAAACGGCATAGGCGGCCGGAATCAAGAGTTGGCGATTTCAGTTGCAACAGTACTTAGCGGTATTCCTAATGTCATCTTCGCATCAATCGGAAGCGATGGAATAGATGGAAATAGTAGTGCCGCAGGCGCTATAGTCGACGGTGGTACTTTGAAAGAGGCGGAAGAAGCTGGCTTATCACCAACAGCTTATCTTGAAAATAATGATAGCAACCGTTTATTAGAACGACTGAAAAGAGCTATTCAAACCGGACCTACTGGGACCAATGTAAATGATCTTTCAATACTTGCTGTTTTCTAGATAAGCTATTTTTTCTTTCAGTAAAATTGGTAAAAGCATGTCTTGAACATACCTAAAAAGCGATATTAAGTACTTTTATATTTTTACCAATGGTCTATAGGACTCATAAACCATACTTTCTTAGGAAATAATACTTGAAGCATAGAAATTATCCTTCCAATATATTGAGTAGTATGAATTCTAACCATGTCTTCAGTTATTAGATCACTTATTGTTTTTATTCCAAAAATAATTTTCGTAAAGGAATTTGAATCGAAGAATATTTTTACCGTAGGCTCTTCTTCAGGATATAGATTTATCTCTCCACCATAAATACTAAACTTAATATTTCCATATGGCGTCTCAAATTCTATAACGGTGCCCTCTTCTATAATAGGGATTGTGCTCAACCTGTTTTCAAGCTCATTTTTCAATTCTTCGAAAAGCTTGTAGATTAACGGTATGTGTGTCATGAATACCACTTGAGGCATTTGTTTAAAATATTTGAAAATAGTTAAGTATGTTTCATCGAGCGGAGCAGCTACTTCACACAACTTAACATCTTCAGATATGAAAAAATCCATTATTGCATCTACCAAGTTTATTAAGGATTTTAAACATCCTGGTTTGAAAACCAATTCCCTTACCAATGCCACTTCAGGAGGTCTCAAGGGAACTTTTTTCCTTTTACAGATAGTGACATAAGCGTAGCCCGTAACTTCCCCATTCTCCGTTGCGACGAAAACTTCTTCAGGATCGAAACTTCCATAGAAAAAAGTATGTAAGGCACTTCTCTCTACAAGCCTTCTTCTCCAATATTCGAGGCTTCTTTCCACAATGCCCGTGTAAGGGCTGCTCCATTCTGAATAGATTTTTAGAAGCTTCTCTTCATCTCCTTCTTCATAATGTCTGATTATTATGCCTCTTGCTTTACCGCAGCTGTCTTTAACACGCTTCATCTCCTCAACTGTTCCAATTAGAACATTGTATAGTAAAGTGTCTTCGTAACCTACGCGCTTATACATTCTATGTGCGACGCTCCCATAGCTGGTGAAAAGCCCGCTTAATGGTAATCCTTCTTTCATACAATGTTCTATCGCGTTCATCACCAGCGTTGTTCCTATACCCCTCCTCCTCATCTCCGGTATTGTTGAAACATTAGCTACACCCCCTATATCCACGTATTTACTATTACCGATCTTAACCCTTCTATGAATCATCTGAACATGACCTACTATTTTTCCCTCATACTCGGCTACCAGAGCGTTTTCAGGCTGAAAACCGTTATCTATTTTCCCATATTCTAACCATGATTCCTTACTGATTCCATATTCACAGAACGTTTCGAAACTGGAATTTAGAAGTGAGACAATACCCTCCTCATCACCCGGCCTGTATTTTCTGTAGACTAATCCCGGGTTACTCATTAGATAATATTTATCTCAGCGTAGCAGAGTTAAATGTCTTTATTCATAAAAAGCTTAAAATCGAGATGGAAATGCTTTCCATCAATGCCTAAAAGAAACGCAGAGTTCAGGGGGGTTGTCACGGGCGGAACCATTTATCAGACAGCATACTCCATGCAAGCATCAATAGCTTCTCCTTTTTTCAATAACAGAGGGTTCCCCCCAAGTCAAATAGGAGTATTGAACTCAGTAAGTTGGGGCATAATCGGCTTTGCCTCAATGCCCTGCGGTAGATTGTCTGATACTACTACCAGACGTTTCCCCTTGATACTTTCCAGTGTCTTAGGCATTATCGCATGTATACTGGTGTACTGGATGACAAATTCCTTTACGGTTTTCTTACTTTACATCCTGCTCGGTTTCTCAATAGCGTTCTTTACCCCAAATAGTAGTGCATTGATATTCGAAAGTACCGAACCCTCAAAGGCTCCTGTTTTCTTTGCAGTTTTTTACCTCGCAACGTTGGTAGGAGCGTCTACTGGGTCGTTCTTATCCGGTTGGCTTTCAAAAAACCTCAGGGCAGAGTTGCCATTTCTTGTAGCATCCCTGTTCTTCCTTGCATCAGTACCCGTATACCTCATTTTCATCAGAGAAGAAAAACCTAGAAATAATGAATTACGGATGTTGGCAAGTTCCTTAAATTTCAAAGCAATGATCCGTACGTTAAGACAAAACCGACGCTTGTGTTTCTATAGTTTCTCTCTGATTTTCCACGAACTTGGTTTCTTCATGATAAACCCCTACGTAAGTCTTTTTGCACAAAAGGTGGTGGGTCTAGATATGGCTGGGGTCGGAATGGTTGCTGCAGTATGGAACATCGGGTCTGCTGTGGGTTTTCTACCCTGGGCATGGATCACTTCCAGGAAGGGAAGCTGGAGAGTATTGCTTGCGCATCTTTTAATCTCTTCGCCTGCTTGGGCTATTATTGCACTCTCTAACAGTCTCGAGACGATGCTCCTCTACATTCTCATCTTCGGACTCGTAGGAGCTATGGACCTTCCTGCTAGAAGAACATTGACTGCAGAGATTTGTCGCGGCAAAAACCTTGGAGAGGCCATGGGATTTATAGAGCTTAGCAACGGTTTGAGTGGGATGTTGGGCGGAGCTATAGGAGGCTTTTTCTGGGAGTTTTTTGGCCCAGCGTCGATCTTCTATGCTTCAAGCATTTTGACCCTCGTCTCCGCACCATTTCTCTACCTTACAGTTAAAGACATGGTTGAAAACAAATAAGATATAGGCTTTTATAGAGTTGCCTCCCCCATTTCAATAATGCTTAGCCAACCAGTTAGGAACCTTAGGATATGTGTTACCGAGAAATGTAACCTGAAGTGCTTCTTCTGCCATAGGGAATGGGATCCTTCAGACAAATGCTCTCTAGAACCCAAGGATATTGGTAGAATTGTCGAGGCTGCAAGTAGCTTGGGTATTAATAGGGTTAAGATAACTGGCGGAGAGCCACTGTTAAGAAGCGACATCGTGGAAATAATTAGAGAGGTCTCTCCCTTGGTCAAAGAAGTGTCCTTGGTCACAAACGGCATCCTGTTGGAGAATTATGCATCGGACCTGAAGAACGCGGGTTTGTCAAGAGTTAATGTGAGTCTTCCAAGCCTTGATCCATCAAAGTATAGGAGCATAACTGGAGGCGGCGATATTACGAGGGTTTTCAACGGTATAAATGCTGCAATGGAAGTGGGTCTAACACCTCTTAAGATTAACATGGTTGTTCTAAAGGATGTTAACGAGTACGATATAGAGGAAATGATTGATTATGCCTGCAATATCAGTGCTATTCTTCAACTCATAGAACTCCAACCTATTCCAGGTGATGAACAGGTTTTTGAAAAATTCCATGCGAGTTTAAGGGAATTTGAAAAGTTTATAGAGTCGAGATCTATAATGAAAACGTTAAACTCCACTGGCCAACGTAGTGTTTACGTTATTCCAAAGAATGGTGGCAGAGTTATTATCGAAATAGTTTCTCCAGTTAGTAATCCTGATTTCTGCTCCAAGTGTTCTAAGCTAAGGGTAACTTGCGATGGTAGATTGAAGCCCTGTCTTTTGCGAAATGATAATCTTATTAGCATTGTTGAATCAACCCGTCTCGAAAACTACCTGGAGGATTTAAGGAAGAAGTTTATAGAAGCCATTGCTCTGAAAGAACCCTATTGGAAAACTTCTCAGCATTAGGCTTCTCCATTATGTAAGTAAATCTTAGGCTCTTCCCTTTAAACCTATCCGGTTTAAAGGTTTTAAGCCGCACGCTAGGGGTTAGAGAAGTATGAGGATACTGATTACTGGGGGAGCCGGGTTTATAGGCCATAATCTGGCAATCTATTTGAAAAATAGCGGTTTTGAAGTGGGGGTTCTTGATTCCTTAGAGAGGTCTACTGTTTTCGCCGTCAAAAGGCTTAGTGAAGCCAATATACCTGTAGCTAGAATGTCGGTAATTAAAACTGAGGAAATAAAGGGTTTTTTTAAAGAGGCAGACGTGGTGATTCATGCAGCAGCATATGTCGACGTGGTCGAATCTATGGAAAAACCATCAATATATTTTGAAAACAATGTTCTGGGAACAGTCTCAGTGGCAAAAGCCTCTTTAGATGTTGGCGTTGATCTTCTCATTTACCTGAGCTCAGCTGCAGTATACGGTGATCCGGTAGAGCTTCCCATAGGTGAGAATCATCCTACTCGCCCCATTTCCCCCTACGGCTTAAGCAAGCTGATGGGTGAAGAGGTGGTGGAATTTTTCTCAAAATACGGCCTTAAGCAAGTAGTTCTGAGGCTCTTCAACGTATACGGGCCCGGCCAGAATGCTGCTTACGCGGGCGTTATAACAAAGTTCTTGGAGAGGGTTAGAAATGGTCTTCCACCGATCGTATACGGGGACGGTGAACAAACTAGGGACTTTATTCACGTTGAAGATGTTGCTGAAGCGGTTAAACTAGTTTTGAAAACTGGATGCGTAGGCGAGGTTCTCAACATAGGCTCCGGGAACCCTATTAAAATAAGGGATCTCGCTGCTCTCGTAATGAGGACGTATGGAGTTAGTGGCGAACCGATTTACACCATCGGAAGACAAGGAGACATAAAGCACAGTTACGCAGATATATCTAGAGCAAGGATCCTATTGGGGTTTAAGCCTAGAATAAACTTGGAAAACGGCTTGAAGAGGCTTTTAGAAGGAAATTACTAAAAAGGTCTTTTTAGGAAACAGGCTCGAAGACTATCCCTAGGCCCCTAGCATAATCATATGCTTCTCTCATCTCTTTTGAAGCTGGTCTTCTTGCTATGTCGGGATATTTCTCTGGGTTTCTGGCTACAAGGTAGTCGGGATGATACTGTTCCATTATATTCACCAAGACCTTCGGAGTATTTTCCGATATCCATTTTAAAACGGGTTTTGTACAACATTCTATATGATTGGGTAAAACAAGGTGTCTGATTATCATGTCCCCGTTTTCATAAGCTATCTTATGGTTTCTAGAAACAACTTCGAAATAATCATCTACTTTAGAAAGCCTTTTGGCACATTCATTATTACCGTACTTGAAATCCGGAAGCCAAATATCTATTACTTCTGCTAATAACTTCATTGTCTCTACACTACAGTACATGTTGCTATTCCAAAGCTGTGGGACATTAACATTCAAGTGTTTAAGAGAAGCTAGTATAGTGTGAAGATTCGGAGTGGGGTCTCCACCTACATAGTTTATATTGGCTGCGCCTTCAGTCCTCAGTCTCTTGCTTATCAGAGCTAGTGTCCGAGGATCGACTTCCGTGCCGTTCTCTGGATCAGATGATATGTCCCAATTCTGGCAAAAAACGCATGGTCCGAAGTTACATC
>JAWBXT010000037.1:0-11010 GCA_038867695.1 Thermoproteota archaeon | reverse complement strand
GCTATGAAAGCGAAATACACCTTGCTGATTCCCCTCTGCTCCTCAATCCTCCTCTTAGCCTGCTGAACATAGTTAGCCATCGCCCTCTTATCCTTCGCGTCCAGAGAATAGTTAGCCCTGTTCTTACAGTCGTACACGATGGCGAAGTCCTTCGAATATATGATTCCATCAGGATACTCGCCCTCCCTCCTATACCCAACCTGCTCCACCTCAAAGCCTAAAGCCCTGAAAACCTCCGCAACCCGGTCCTCATAATCCTGGTTGGAAGCAGGCTCCAGAATCTCGTGGAAACGCTTCCCCACCCAGTCCCGCCACGTTAGAGAAGCCTCTTCCAGCAACCTCCTCCACTCCAAAGGTATTTTTACTCCAAGCCTGCTTAAAACCCCCAATGCCTTCTCCCGAGGAATGCTGAAAAACAGGTTTTGGAAGCCTATTTCATCCAGAAGCCTGGAACTCGTAACACCCTCCATTTTCGAGATGAAACTAATATTGAATTGAGCCTCCCCCTTATCATTCTCACTCATACCCCTTACAATAAGGAAGCAGGGAGGCCTAGAGCTGAAATCACCACCCCCATGCTTAATGTATACTCCTATCCCCGGTATCGGCAGAGTGTTCTTTAAATGCTGAACAGGCCTCAGAGATTTTCTGAGATAACGTACCACATTACTGCTTTCCCAATAGTCCTCCGTCCAACCACACAAAACTAAAACCTCTTTCATTCAGCCCACCTCAACAAGAAAGACCATCAACATTCGCCAGCCCCGTCTCCCAAAGGCCCCGGCAACCCCAGGATTGCAAGACTCTTCGCTCCTCAAGAATCCCGAGAAGAACTTAGCATGATCAGGCTTAAAAACCTTAGGCAGTTACAACATATTGCAACAGAAAAGAGGCTCAGCCTATTAGCTAGACCCCTACCCTAAACCTTAACGCCCCACGAGCCCCTGATCCTGTTCAACAGTTTTTCCACAGCGTCCTCGTTCTTAACGCTGTTCAAGCCCGCTCTAACGCTAACATTAAGATCCTTTACAGCGATTTTGTCCGTCGCCCACTTCTCCTCCCGCAGTACGAATAAGGGTTTGAAGATTATCCTATAAGGGGAGATGACTCTGCCTACAACAGCCTCGTCATGCCAAAGAATATTGTTCTTCTCAGCTTTATGCCCAACAAAGATTATTGTTTTTTCAGACAATGGGAGATTATAAGAAAAGTGGAATCATAATTCTGAGAAAGAATACTGCTGATGCCAGGTGGTACAAGTGAATGAAAAGCCTATTGAACTGGAAGAGGACCCTTGGACAGCATGGAATAATATTTTAAACAAATTTTCTGAAGAAACAGAGATTCAAATAATTGAGTTTAAGTATAGCTCTCAATCACCTCTATGGAAATATGTATATGCAAAAATCAACTACCCTGATTTCCAAAAATTGAAGAAGATTTTAGACGAATTAAAAGAGAAAGAGGCCTATACTATTATTGTTCTTTATAGAGCTGAGTGGAAGAGCGATGAGACCGGAATAGTTGCTTTTGATTTGACAGGGTATCCAGTCTTTTAGTTCTTTTCATCTTATGTTTTAAGGAAAACCAATGTAAGAAATATAAGAATCTTCATCTAGCACGTCCAAAGTATTTTTCTGCTGGATATTTCTCCTCGTTTTTCTTAAGCTTTTTAAAGACAGATTCTGACAGATCTATGCCTAGGGTGTTCGCCATACTTAGACAGTAGATTAAAACATCTGCTAATTCCTCTTGAATACTCTCCATTTTTGAAACATCGCTCTTCCAAGATAAAGCCTCCTCAACTGTTGACCATTGGAATATTTCTAGGAGCTCAGCTGCCTCGATACATACTGATTCAGCAAGATCTTTTGGGTTATGATACTTCTCCCAGCCTCTCTTGGTAATAAAATCTTTAATAAGTAACTTTAATTCATGTAAAGTGACTTCTGAGTCCATTTACCACACCTTTAAGCTAAAAGATAGCTAACTAATTTCCATATAAGTAGTTTGCTGTACTCTCCACTTTCTAAACGTCTAATTTCCCATCTTGCCTCTCCTTTAGTCGGAGTCGAGTTAAAAACAGGCACGACAATAAGCCTGTTCTGATCTAAATCAAGGAAATTAAAGTCGTCGTCAGACTTAACTATTAACGTTATTTGCCTGTCTTGTGAGGTAATAATATCGACTAATCCTTCGATATTTTTAACTCCATTAGGTGCTGTTTCATCGAAGAACTTTTCTTCTGTACTGTTTATCACAATATACCAGACGATGTAGGTATCAGTTAATTTTTTAGGCACATTGTATAAAAGTTCCTTCCAAATTTCAATATACTCTTCGCTGGTTCTTCCAACTTCGTGGAACCCACTCTTCTTCCATAGTCCTGTAGTAAGGTCGAAAATCAGACGCCGTTTCTTCCCAATTGGAAATAGATCAACAACATAGTCATAGGAGCTGGATGAAAAACGACTCTTTGGATCTAGCTCTTTAACTTTAACTTCTCTTTTCAGCAATACACTTTCTGAAATTTCAATATGTGATTTACCGCTAAACAAGGCACATAACTGTTTCGGATAAATTTCCCAGAGCTTCTCCCAAAGCAAATTGGCAAAATAAGCTTCATGTCTAAAAACTTCTGAATCTCTAAACATCGCTTTTATAGGAATGTTAATTATTCTATGAGTTGCTCCGCATATGGAACACTTATGCTCTACGTAGTGTTTCAACTCGAATCTAATATCCGACACGTTTAAGAACGCTTCTAAAACTCCCTTATGATTAATTGGTGCAATAAGCTGAGTTCCATCGCGATATTCCTCATAGAAACTTATAAATTCTGAAAGAAGGTTTGCGGGTAGAGCATCCATGTTTCGCCTTCCTGGTGTTTTGCAATATCTATGTTTTTGCATTTTTTCCCATGTCTTATGATCGAAAAAGAAGTAACGTATAGGTATAAAATCAAACCTTAGAGGTCTTTCGATGCAAGAAGTATAATTTACTGGTTTAGATTTATTAATCACTATTTTAAAATTTTCAAAGGTTAATGGAACCTCTTTTTCAGATTCTTTAAACCTCACTTTGGAAGGGATTCTTTCCTTAGCAATACATTCATAACGCTGGATTTCCGGAGCCTTTCCTGCCACAAATTTCAGAAGAGCTTTAAGACATTCAATTTTATAGCTCTCTATTTCGCTTAATCCTTCGGTACTCGTATAACTCTTCTCACAGTATCTATAATGCTCACATAAGAACATGCATAGTTGTCTCGAACATTGAAAAACATCTATAACTTTACCTATTCCAAGTTCCTTTAAAAACTCTATAAAATCGGTCTGTGGTCTATTGTTTCTCCATGATTGTGCGCATTTTTGACATCGCTTGAAAAACATTCTATCAATCTTAACAAGAAGAGCTGGGACTTCAACATTTTCTTTAATCGTAATTACGACTAGTGCTGGAAGGGTTTCCCCGATGAGCCCCTCGTTTCTCAGTATCTCAAGGATATTTTGATCGGAATTACGAACCTTTTCATAAAAATCACTAAAGCCCATTAGACCCCCCTTCTTAGCCTCATATAATGCTTTGACAAATTCTTTCAATCCTGAGGGTGCCCAGCCATAGTTGAGAAGCGGTTCACCTTTAGCTACTTCACCATCTGGATCAAAAAGTACCTTTTTATCTCGTTCAAACCTGGTTCCAGGAGCTATAACGTACTTAATATAGGGAATGTATTCCGGTATCATCAGTATTCACAACTAGGAATTGCTTTATCGTCATAGACGTATTCAACTCCCTCTCTAGTTTCTCGTGCTCTAAGCTTGAAAACTCGGTTTTCGAGAAAGTAACCTTTTTTCTCTCTCTTCGTCCATAGAAAGGAGAATTCATCTACATAGGGATTATAGAATTTTATTACATCGCCAAGCCTTACCTTGCCTTTTTCTTGAGCAATCTTAAATGCTGTCTGACCTATGCACTTCGAATATCCTGAGAAAGCGGGAAGATTGTCAACACCGCAGCAGTTTTCAGTAAAGTTTAGAAATGAAGTTTCTTCGTTTCCTGATCCAAAAGTCATATGTGTATTATATTCCCTATTCGCCTCTCTAACCATTTCTGCAAACTTTGGCATCAACTCAGCCATCTTTCTTCGAGAGAAGAAAATTCTGCCATAAGCCTTCTCCACGTCCTCGAAAGACATATAATAAGAGTAAATATCGTTGTCAAACTTGGCTAATTCAGAGCCAACTCTACCCCCATGATTACAGTAATTGTCTATGGCTATTTTCAGCTTTTTGCTCATGTTTTTCGCATGGCCCATTGGAAGCCAGAGGAACTCTACGATAATATGGTTAACGCCAATTTCTGCCAGCTTGTAAACAAGTTCACGCATACCGTCCTCTGTAACCTGTGGAATAAGAGGTTGAATTCTGCATGTCGTAAAAATCCCTTCATCAGATAACTTTCTTAGAGCATCTAAACGCGACCTTGCAGAGGGAGTTGCCCTTCCGGATTCTGACTCAAGACATCTTAGAAGACTCTCATCTAAAGATATTAAGGAGATTTGCACACCTGCTTTACCGTCTGCAGATTTTATGAGATTTAAATATCTCGGAGTAGCTACTAGAGGACTCTTGGTGCAAACAATAAATGGATAATTGTTTGATACCATGATTTCTAAGATACGGTAGGTGTCTCCATACCGATTTTCTAAAGGAACACCAAAAGGCTCGGAGACAGACCCTATACGAAGTGGATGCTTATGCCTAATGGCTGCAGAGATAAAAGGTTCTTGTTCCCTATCACAAGTTCCCCTTACTTCTCCATTTTTTATGGCGGACTCTATTTTTTCAAAGTCGGAATCCCTTTTTAATCGACGCCTGAAGTTTCTGAATCCCTTGAAACTCATCTCGAAACTTCCGCGTACAACGAAGGATGGAGCATAGCAGTACCAGCATGCATGTGGACAGCCGATGTAAACATCCGCAACAAAATTCATTGGACAAAAAGCAATGTGCCTCTCGCTATTCAATATCCTAAAGAAATTAACCATCCTCCCCTCACATCTTGTTTGTTATTAATGAAGTAGATCTTCAAAGGATTTTGTTGTTTAAAAATGTACTATTATGATCAAATAGGTAACAAAATGCTTTAACCAACATTTAAAGCAAAAATAAAGTGTGGAAACCGACAAAGTAATATCAGCATTAAACTCTAAAATGAGAAGAGAAATCCTAAAGACAATCTCTAAAGAGCCCATGACAGTTATGCAAGTGTTTGAAGAACTAAAAAGAAGAAATTTTGAAGTAAAATACAGGGAAACAGTTTACCGTGCTTTAGAAAGGCTTCTCGATGCTGGGCTCGTGGAGAAATACTATAACCCGGAGAAAGGCCTGTGCTACAGAATAAAGGTTAAGCTCATAACATTAGATCTTGCAAATGACGTGATTGAAATCAGGTGAACAAAGGCTTCTGTTTCCAGATAGAGTAGGATATGTATTCTATCTTAAGTATATATCACTGCCATTATGAGGAGCAATTGGAGAAGGGAGACGTTAATGTACATATTAGGATAAACATATTAGGATAAATATTTTAGGGATAGAGGAGGTAAGGATCTTCCTAAAGAAGCTGAAAAACGAATGGCTTTTTCAAGAGCCAATAGGCGACATTGCATTAACTTCTGCCTGCAGACTTTCCTCAAGGGGTTTAGGTATTTCGAAATATATTTCATTGTCCCATATATTCGTAAAGCTTTTTTTACCATTATCGATTTAAAAATGACTTAGGATTTTAGCTATGGGAATAGAAACGGCCTCATGCTTTCTTCTCATCAGTATTTTCTAGCTAAGATTGAATCGGGGAATCAAATACTGTTTTAAATTACATGGGGAATATTGCGTATTTGAGCAGTATTGCTTCAAAGGTGAGTGCTGTCATTATGATGCTTTTCATCAGGATTGTTAGTGAGGGGCCTACTACGTCTTTAAGCGGGTCTCCGAAAGTATCGCCGGTGACGACGGCGGATTGTAGGAACTCGTCGCCATTATTATTGGATAGTTCGAAACGTTTCTTGGTGTTGTCGAATGCTCCTCCCATCAGTATGCATTTTATGCCTAGGATAGCGCTTGAACCAAGTAGTCCTATGAGCATACCTGCTAGGGCGTTGACTCCGAAGAGGATGCCGAAGCCTATGAACGCTACTTCGGCGATTAAAACTGGAATTGCCATTTGTTTTAAAGCCTTGAGCGTTGCTATTCTTACACACTTATCGTATGCTGGAGGATCATGCCCCGAGAGTATTTTAGGATTTTCCCTGAATTGTCTTCTGACTTCATCAACCATTACCATTGTTGTGGAGTTGACTGCGCTCATTATGTATGATGAGAAGAGGAAAGGTATTGCTATGCCTATCAAGAGGCCTGCTGTGTGAAACGGGTTCGTTAAGTCAACCGGCCTCTTACCTACGACGTGGTAATAGGTCATTAGGGCTATGAATGCTGTAAAGGTGCCGCTTGCGAGAGCAAAAGCCTTCGTATAGGCCTTGGTGGTGTTTCCAATGGCATCCAACGCATCGAAAGCCTCGTTGTGACTGCTTGCTCCAGACATCTCGTTTATCCCGCCAGCGTTATCAACTATGGGTCCGAAGGCATCCCAGGCCATTACAGTCCCTATGAGTATGTCTGTACCTATGTTTGCAGCTACTAGACCATAGATGTTTCCGGTTACGAGATAGGAGAATATTGCCGATATCGAGACTAGGAAAACAGGTATTACCGCGCCTCTCAAGCCGTAGGCGAATCCGCTTATCATGTTTATTGCTGCACCCCTCTTAGCTGATTCGAACATGTTCTTTACTGGAGAGGAATTGACCCCGGTGTAGTGGTTTGACACGAGTGCCATGAGTAAAGTAACCAATAACCCGCTAAGTCCCGCGTAGAATAATGTTATATCTTTCATGAATACTGTGGAAACGAAGTATAAGCCTATTGATGATGAGACCGTGGAAACAAAGAGGCTTATTAGGAAACTTTTAGTTGGATCACTTATCCGCAGGGCGGTGAAAATGCTTATCAGCGTTGACAATATTCCTATTGAGAGGAAGAGCGGGGAGAAGAGTAGGACAATGTAGCCGTATTTCTCTATGAACCCCAGTCCTATTATTATGCTGGTGACGAGGTCTCCGCTGAGGGTTTCGAAGAGGTCGGCACCCCTCCCTGCACAGTCACCCACGTTATCTCCAACGAGGTCGGCAATAACCGCCGGATTCCTAGGGTCGTCCTCGGGAAGCCTGTACTCTATCTTGCCCACTATGTCTGCTCCAATATCCGCGCTCTTAGTGAATATCCCCCCGCCTATTTGAATGAATATTGCTGTTAGGCTCGCGCCCATAGCGTATCCTGTTAGGAACCCTATCTCCAGCACTGAGGAATTTCGTCCAACGAGGGAGACGAGAACCAGTATTCCGAGCAGGCTTAGGCTTGTTACGGAGAGCCCTATTACTGAGCCTCCGCTCAAAGCCATCCTGAGACCTTTTGAAACATTGCCGTTTACAGACTCCGTAGTCCTAGAATTGGCTTTTACAGCTATTTTCATGCCTAGGAATCCCGAGGCGAGTGACAGTGTCGCGCCGAGGATGAACGCAACAGCTGTTTTAAAGCCTAAGAAAATAAGCAGTATTACGGCGAGTAAAGCGTCGAACATTATTATGACTGAGTACTCGGTGCGTAAGAATGCTGAGGCACCCGACTCTATGTAGCTGGCTATTCTAGAAACCCTAGGGTCTCTAACCTTTTGGCGTATTACCTTTAGCGTTAGAAACGTTATGACTAGGATGCTAGCTAGAACCGATACCGAAACGATCAGCTCCGGCGGCACCGGATACTCTGTTGTGTCCAAGCAGGGTCACTTTCAACCTACCTTAATGAGCCGTTTTCAGAACTCTTTTTAAACATTATGATTTATAAGGGAAATTTTTTCCGAGTTTTAACGAGGATTTTCGCGTTTTAGGGCAAGTTTTAATTGTAAGCATAACATTCTAATACTATGAGGAAAATCCTACTGGTTTCCCATTGTATAGTTAACCCACATAGCAAAGCACGGGGATTAGCGGTTAGGGAGAAAATAGATGCTTCGAGGAAGGTTTTAGAAGAACTCCTTAAGGACCCTGGCCTCGGGATAATTCAGCTCCAATGCCCCGAATTGCTCTACATGGGTCTAGGCAGAGAACCTGCTTCAAGAAGCCTTTATGATAACCCGGATTTCAGAAAGGTCTGTAGAGGAATAGCAGAGCAGGTTGTAAAGCTCGTTAAAGAATACGAGAAGGAAGGTGTTAAGACGATTGCTTACATAGGTGTTGAGGGAAGCCCCTCATGCGGGGTACAATGGACGCATTTCAAAGATGATAAGGCTGAGAAGGGGATGGGGGTTTTCACCGAGGTTCTGTCAGAAGTCGTGAGCAATTCCGGTATTCAAATAGCATTCGTAGGGTTGCCGGAAAGCGCGAAATACGGAAGCATCGAGGAATTGATGGGGAAACTTAAGTCTTTAAATGTTGAAGTTTAGAGTTTAGGCTCTTCGACCTTTGAACTCTTATTATAGTCCTTACAAGTAATTCCATAGCTAGTACCAAAGTAAAGGAAAATACGAATCCTCCTGCTCCTATTTGCGAATAACAGCTATAACCATTTGTTTTTTCCTCGATAAATTCTACGATGGGTATTCCTCCTAGATACAGTGAGCTGCGAGTTACAAAGCTCATCATGAGGATTATCGCCACTATTGGTAGTATTGCTATTAAGGGCCAGGCAATCAAATCCATAACAGTTAGTATACTGTATACTGTCTTTTTACGCACAGGATTTTCCTCACCTTCCATTATGCCGTATTCTCCCATGTCTATGAGTAAAGCGTTTTTCGAAAAGCACAGTGAGAGTAGTACTAGAATCATATCACCTGAGGCTCCTGAAGTATTGATTATACTCATCCAAGCCAGTGTAGCTTTCAAAAAAGAATCTGGAAGCAATAGAGCCATTAATACGGATAACGGTGAAAGAACCAAAGGGGCTAAAGCCACTATGATCCACTTATTCCTAGATATCATTTTTACATTAGACCGTACGTAGAATATGGGAATGCTATACTTAAGCACTTTAAAGCCTATTCCTACGTTTTTGGCTCCAAATATCTTTAAAACAAGAGCATGCACGCCTTCATGAAGGATAACCGTTAGAATTATTCCGTTATTAATTCTGATGAACCTAAGGAAATGGGGACACCTAATAAGTAGGATACTATGCCTGATTGAGCTATGAGGAGAAGAATCCCGAGCGAAATAGCCTGTTTAACATATGGCTTTATGTCTATATTCTGTTGCATACAACTCTATATGATTAGACTTGAATATAAGTTTTTCGAAATAATCTTGCAAAAAATCTAACACGCTTCATTTTTCTCGGAGAATTATTTTAACCTATATCCTGAGCTATTCGCTTTAAAATTCTGTAGACTGATAGTTTTCTAAGAAACGTGTTTCGTCGTAAAGTTTTTTAATGCTTTTAAAACGGCTTAAGCATGAATTACGGTTTCGACAGCTGGATATACTCGATACTCGACTTGGAGAAGGCCTTGGAGAGGTTTAACGCTAACGGTGTAAGGTTTATCGAAATATCGTTTGAACACCTTTCCAAGCTTTCTAGAAACGGCGTGGCCGATTTTAACGCTTTAAAGAAAGTTAAGGAGGTTGGGGAAAGCCTCGGTGTTAAGATAATTCAGGTTCACGGGCCCTTCGGCGACATAGATTTCGACTTTGCCTCAGAAGACCATAGCCTTAGGAGTAAGGCATTGGAAAAAGTATGCAGTTGGATAAGATGCATTAGCGAGTTTGAATGGGATGTTCTAGTCCTTCATACGGCAAGAATGGGTTCTTCACAAGAATACGATTCGCTCAGCCTTATAGAGAAAACTAAGCTGGCAAACATGAGGTTCTTTAGGGAAGTCTCTAAATATGCTTCGGATTATGATGTTAAAGTGGCTGTTGAAAACAGGCTTGAAAGCGGTTATGGTGCTCTACCTAAGGATCTTATTGAGCTGGTTAACAGCGTTGGTAGCGATTATTTAGGAGTATGCTTTGACACAGGGCATGCTTGCGTCAACAGGCTGAACTTGGAGTCAACCCTGGAAAGCATAAAAGAGTTTCTAATAGCAACGCATATTCATGATAATAATGGTTTTGAAGACCAGCATTTGCCGCCGATGATGGGCTCCATAAACTGGAGTAATCTAATGAAGGCATTCTCAAAAATTAATTATCGTAAACCGTTGATTCTCGAAATCCACGAGTACGGTAGGCTGGGTCTGGACGATAATGTTCTAAAAGCTTCGATGATTATAATGGATGGGTTAGTTAGAAACCGTTAATTAATACGATCGCTTTAAAAACCAAACCCCGTTCTAACCTGTTTCTATTTTGACGAGATGAAGCTCTACTCCCTGGTTTGTCAGCATTAGAACTCCTATGTTTATTATCTCCTTGTCACCTGCTCTTTCAACCCAGATGTTCACCGTGTTCAAGCCGTGTTGATTACAGAATTCAACAAGCCTTGTTAAGGTTAGGTTTGCTGTACTCTGGAACTCGCCGGCTCTGACGTATCCCGTCATGTAAACGACGTTGGCGGAGACGCTGACTGGCTCAGCCACATTTAATCCATTTTCAGTGAGAAACGCTTTAACCTGCTGAAGATAATTGGGTTTCAGGCTGATGTTTACAGATATTGTTGAAGAGTACGCTTTGAGCACGGATTTCGAGACCTCAGTCAAGTCGTCGATATTACTAACTTGGTGAATCCCTATCTTATTGTTCTGAGGATTGTAAACCGCAACCATCGTGACGTAGGCTACTTGAGCACTTATGGAGTAGAAGGGGAGTATTAGGATTGGCGTACTGTTGACTAGTTGAACCATAAGATTCCCCTCAACCCATGGGACGCCCCGTGTCTGGTGGAGAGTAAGTAT
>JAWBXT010000036.1:0-11104 GCA_038867695.1 Thermoproteota archaeon | reverse complement strand
AGGCTTTGCAAGCTATTTCCGAAGCAGCCTCTTCTCAAAACAAGATAAGGAATCTCGCAGCAATAGACAGAATAGAAATACTTGAAGAGGCTTCAAGGCTTATTGCAAAATATGAAGAATATTTAGTTAACGTATTGGTGTCTGAAGCGGGTAAGCCGATAAATTATGCTAAAGGCGAAGTTAAAGCCACTAGAGAGAGGATGAAACTAACGCTTGAGGAAGCAAGAAAGATATACGGCGAGTATATTCCTGGTGATTGGGTTGACGATACTAGGAATAAGTTTGCAATAGTCTTAAGGCAACCTGTTGGCGTCGTCGCTACGATTACTCCCTTCAACTATCCCCTTTTCTCACCAATAGCTAAGATAGCTCCAGCCCTAGTCTCAGGTAATTGCGTTGTTCATAAGCCTGCCAGCGATACGCCGATAATATCATTATTGTTAGCGAGAATACTTCAGGCCTCGGGTTTACCAGACGGGGTCTTAAATGTTGTGACTGGGCCCGGTGGAGAAGTTGGAGACACTTTCATATCTGATCCTCGAGTGGGCGCAGTAAGCTTTACTGGAAGTACCGATGTGGGTTCTAAGATACCTACTAAAGCAGGTATGAAGAAGCTTCATTTAGAGCTGGGTGGGAAAGCTGCTGCAATAGTGCTAGAAGATGCTGATCTCGATCTTGCTGCTGAAAAAATAACTCTGGGTGTTATAAAGAACTCGGGTCAACGGTGCGATGCAATAAGCAGAGCCCTAGTAATAGAGAGCATTGCAGACGAGCTTGTGGAGAAGCTTAGGGAAAGGTTTATGATGGTTAAATTCGGATATCCTTGGGAGGGAGGGGTTCAAGTAGGCCCGTTAATAAATGAGCGGGCTTTGAACCATGTTAGTGAACTCGTCGAAGACGCGTTGAAAAAGGGTGCAATCCTTCTAACTGGTGGAAAAACTCATGGCTTGATTTATGAACCAACATTGCTAGACCATGTGTCATTAGATGCAAGGATCGCTTGGGAAGAGACTTTTGGCCCAGTTCTCCCCGTCATTAGAATTAGGGACGAAGATGAAGCGATTGAAATTTCTAATAAGTCGAATCTCGGACTAGACTCTGCCGTTTTCACGAATTCTTTCTATAGGATGTGGAGGATCGCTAAAGCACTGCAAGTCGGCACGGTAAGCGTCAACGATGCTCCTACACACGGCGTTGGAAACTTCCCGTTCGGCGGCGTTAAAGAATCTGGAATGGGTAGAGAAGGACTTGGATATAGCATCGACGAAATGACGGTGATAAAAACAATATCGGTAAATTTAGAGCCTGCAGGAATAAGAAAGGGAATTAATTAAGTGGAGAAAACACTTTACTACAAACAATTTTAAGAGTTAAGGAAAAACTTAAATATCTTTTTTTTATTAAAAAATATGGTGGAAAAAATTGAATTTAAGAAAAACTTTGTTCTTTTTAGTACTAACGATACTATGTTGTTTAATAACACCTAATATTCTTATGAAATCCACTGGTCAAGTAGGACTGCTCACCAGAACTTTTAGTCCTTCGGACGATGCCTATGTCAGTGAAAAATATCCCAATATGAATCACGGATCATTAAATTTATTAGAAGTTTGTAGTTATCAGGGATCAGATGAGCGGACTTACATAAAGTTCGATTTGAGCAATATACCTCCCGGCTCAGTTATAGAGTCTGCCACCCTCAAATTATACATGTTTACGGCTCCTACTTCTACTAGAACGATGCGATGCCGCCTTGCTGGTAGAGATTGGTCTGAGAGTAGCATTACCTGGAGTAATCAGCCTTATTTAGCTGGAGTGGTAGCAAGCGTATCCGTTGGTACTAGTGCTGGTTGGATCAGTTTGGATCTAACAGCATCTGTTCAATCATTCGTACGCAACCGGGACCCTATATCCAACTATGGTTGGATCTTAATGGATGCTAATGAAGGCTCTACCACTGCATATATGTGGCGTATGCGTTCTAAGGAATATACTGATTCAACTCAGCGTCCCTACCTTCAAGTTAGGTATTATCCTCCCCATTTAGAGCTTAGTCTCTCAAGCAGTACTGTTGAGGCCGGCAGTTGGGTTAGGGTGACTGTATACAGAAAGACGCAGAATAATGAGCCTGTTACCCGTGGAGCTTTGAAGATTAAGATGAGCTCATCCTCAACCTCTACTAACAAGAAGTTCTCCCTCAGCCAAGGGGGTGCGGCGATAACAGAATTAACGATACCCGATGGCTCAGACCATGTGGATTTCTACTACTATGATGAGAAAGCGGGAACGTGGAGCATTAAAGTTTGGACAGAAGATTATATGTACATTGTTTGGACTGGCGGTATTCCTAATATTCCTATTATTGTAGCTAATTATGGTGATGACACTAAGGAATTGACTGTCACGCCCGGCCCACTAGACCATTTTGAATTTGCCTCTATTTCTTCCCCTAAGCAGGTTGCTGTTCCTTTCTCGATAACTATAACTGCTTACGATGCTTACGGTAATGTTAAGACCGACTACACTGGTACTAATTCCCTATCTGATACGACTGGAACTATCAACCCTACGATAACCGGTGCCTTTGTAAACGGTAGGTGGACGGGAATGGTCACCATAAGCAGGATAGGCAGTAACATTAAGATCACTACTAGCGGGGCGGGTAAATCTGGTGAGAGCAATGCTTTCGAAGTTAGGGCTGGGCCTACTGCTAAGCTCGCTATAACGCCTTCAAGCTTCACTATGGCTGCTGGAGTAGCCTACTCGTATCTAAACATAACGCTGAAGGATGCTAACGATTATGAGACTACCCACGCCTCTGACATACTCGTAAGCCTTTCAACAACATCCCCAGACGGAGAGTTCAGGCAGTTTGGAACCGCGACTAAGATAACTAGCGTAACTATTCCAGCCGGCTCAAGCAGTGTCAGAGTGGACTACTATGACATAAGGGGTGGAACACATACTCTGACAGCATCAGCAACAGGCTTAGCCTCCGGCACTGCAACAGTAACAGTGATACCTGACACAACCCCGCCTGTGACAACGATAACCATCGGTTCTCCAAAGTATCTTAGCGGTGCAATAACCTTTGTCTCCGGCTCCACGGTGTTCGAACTCTCTGCGAGCGATGATGCAAGCGGTGTTAAGGAGACAAGGTACAGGATTGACGGAGGTTCTTGGAATAGCTACACCACTGGCTTTACTCTCTCAACCCTCTCAGACGGCTCCCACACAATAGGGTACTGCAGCATTGATAAAGCGGACAATAATGAGGCTGAGAAAACAATTACCATCATCCTGGACAAGACTCCCCCGGCGATAAGCGGTGCTTCACCCACCGGAAGCTTAATATTGGGCTCAACGTCTGTAAGGTTCACCGTTAGAGTTGAGGATACGGGCTCGGGCGTGAAGGAGGTTAGGCTAACCGTCGACGGTGTTTCTCAAGGCAATATGAGCGGTGTAGGCGAGTACTCTAAGACAGTAAGCCTCTCAGAAGGGTCTCACACTTGGAGCATAGAGGCAGTAGACAACCTGGATAATACGGAAACATGGAGCGGCAGCTTCACACTCGCCGTAGACACGACTCCGCCAACGGTCTCAGACCTTTCAGCACCCGCAAGCCCAGCATTCGGAGAGCAGATAACAGTAACCTGCACGGTTTCAGACGAGCTCTCAGGGGTTGAAGAAGTTACCCTATACTACTCGACCAACGGAGGTGCATCATGGACGGAAGTAGCCATGACACTCCAAGCCGGGAGATACGTGGGAACAATACCGTCCCAAGCACCCTTCACAAACGTGCAGTACTATGTTGAGGCAGTAGACAGAGCAGGCAATAGGCACCAGACACCCGTATCAACACTCAGCGTCGGCATACCATTGTGGATATACATAGCCATCTTGGTAATAATAATCATAATCGTAGTTGCCGTACTCTTGCTAAGAAGGAGAAAGCCTACTCCACCGCCTCCTCCGCCTTAAGGTTATTAAACCACTTTTTTAAATAACTCTCCCAGCCTATTTAGATATGTTTCTGTTACTATAACTTTATTGATTCCTGCTTCTTTTAATTGATGAAAGGAACCGATGAGCCTTAAAATTAATATTTAAGAGCTTAGATTTGCAATCATGAGTTCACAGTCGATTAAGTTTCTAGGACTGGTCTACGGAGAAGAGTTGTTATCCTACAGTTTCGGATCCGGGCATGTTATGAACTCCAAAAGGATAGAGGCCTTTTTCAAAGCTTTGAATATGGAGAGGCTTCTTTCCGACGATAGAGTTCTCTTGATAAAGCCGAGAATGGCTACTCTTGAAGAGATAATGCTGTATCATGATAATAAGTATATCGAGTTCGTGAAAAGAATGTCAATAGAAGGCGATGGCTTACTGGATCATGGAGACACTCCAGCATTCCCCGGAGTATTCGAGGCGGCTTCATACGTTGTAGGATCGACGCTTGCGGCTTTTGAAGCAGTCGTAAAGCGTGAAGTAAAATATGCAATGAACCCGATGGGAGGTCTACACCATGCGAGACGAGGAAGAGCCGCTGGGTTCTGTGTTTTCAACGATATCGGCATCCTCATCGAAAAAGCTAGGAGGGAATACGGTTTAAGGAGAATATTATATGTTGACCTAGATGCTCATCATGGCGATGGAGTTATGTATGATTATTATGAAGACCCTGATCTCTTCATAGTTGATTTCCATGAAGACGGCAGGTATCTTTACCCCGGAACCGGATTTGAAAACGAAACTGGTAGGGGTCCCGCCGCGGGAACCAAGCTTAACTTAATATTGAAACCATGGGCTTCCGACGAGGATTTCAAAGAGAAAATGGAGAAAGCAAAGCATTTCATAAGCCAGAAAAGCTTTGATTTGACTATTGTTCAAGCAGGAGTCGATAGTATAGCAGGAGATCCCATAACACACTTAAAACTAAGCGCATACTCCCATTTATCGATGATATCGTTTCTAAAAGAGCTTTCCTCTAGGTATGAAATAGGTCCGTTAATCGTCCTAGGCGGGGGAGGGTATAATACCGAAAATGTCGCAGAAGTATGGGTTAAAATAGTTAAGAAATTGGTAGAGTAGTCTAAATTAACTTTTATCTAATCTGTCGGCTTAAGTCCATATTATGAATAATAGGGAAGAACTTGTAAAACTGCTTTCAAACCTTATACAAGTAGATACGAGCAATCCTCCTGGAAACGAAAGTGCTGCAGCCGAATTTTTAAAAGACTGGTTGTGGGAGAGAGGAATAAAGTCGGAAATAATCGAATACGAAAGAGGAAGAGGCAACCTGGTTTCTAGGCTTAAAAGCTCTGGAAAGGGTCCTTCAATACTTCTTCTATCTCATCTGGATGTTGTTCCTGCAGATCCTTCTCGATGGAAAGTCCCGCCATTTTCAGGCGTGGTTAGGGACGGGTATGTTTGGGGCAGGGGTGCGATAGACATGAAAAGCATGGTCGCTGTAGAAGTAATGATATTCAGCGAAATGGTTGATAAAGAATTGAATGGAGACGTCGTTTTTGCAGCTACAGCTGACGAGGAGAAAGGGGGCTCTGGAGTAAAGAATCTTTTGGAAAAAGATAGTGACAAGATTATTGCTGACTACGTTTTGAACGAGGGTGGTGGAGAAGGAATACTAACGAAAAGAGGATGGTTGTTTGACATACAGACGGGTGAGAGAGGCGTATTCTGGTATTGCATACGTACTAAAGGCGTTCCGGCACACGGTTCTGTCCCGGGCTTAGGCGTTAACGCCATAGAGAAAATGCGAGAGGTATTGAACAGGATTTCCACGTTTAGGGGGGCTTATGAAACATCTACTCCCTCATGGAAATATGTAGAAACACTCTTGGAAATGGAAGGCCTTCTTGAAGGTAGCTTAAAAATTGATAAGGTGGAAATGCTTTTACATAAATTGGCTGAGATAGATAGGGGTTTAGCTGAAACAACTAGAGCCATGTTGAAAATGACAATGACACCAACCATTATTAGAGGTGGTATAAAGGAGAACATCGTACCTTACGAATGTGAGCTTACGGTTGACTGCAGAGTCCCACCCGGCTATTCAAAGAAGGAAGTTAAGGAGATTATTTCTAATATTCTTCGAGGATTAGAATATGAATTCAATTTTATTCAAGAAGCTGATCCTACTATATCCCCCACTAATACGCCATTATACAAGGCTATTGAGAATTCTCTATTGAAGCATGCTCCTGAGGCCAGGCTTGAACCTACTACTAAGACGGGAGGAACAGACTCCAGATACTTCAGGATGAGAGGCATAGTAGCATATGGATTTCAACCTTTGAAGGTTGAGGGAAGCTATTACGATTGGTTCAGGATGATACATGGGGATAATGAGAGAATTTCCATAGAAAACCTCTTATTCAGCTATAATGTTTTAAAGGAAGCAATGGAGTCATTTATCTTATCACGATAGTTTAAGAGTCAGAAAATAATTTAATTAACACATCTAGAGTTAAATGATAAAAAAATATTTTTTGAAAAAAGACTGTTTAAAGATACTGCTTACACGTGTAACAGTAATATCTCTTATACTGGGGGATCCATGTTCCAGGTTTACCGCACTTAGGACAAACAGGTACCGCTGGCTGAGCTGCTTGAACTGGTTGAGCAACAGCTACCGTTGGTTGAGGTATTTCAACTTTCTTAGATAGGAGGATTATGTCCCCTATAGTTTTTACATCGCCCCAGCTTATCTCAACAACACTGCCAACTTTCGTTGAAACGTAAAGCGTTATGCCTCCCTCACCTGGCACTATGCCTAATTCCTTAACGGTTCCAATGAAAAGGCAGTCGGGATCATAAACCTGCATGCCTACCAGCTTAGATTGTGGAATACCTTTACTGCTCATTGCCTTTTAAATAAATCTAAAGGTGGTATATTAACTTTCACATTCATTCCTAGAACCTAGTATTTATTAAGTTTTAAACTGTTAAACTGCTCTCTGATAAGAAATAAACTAATGGAGTAAGCTGATCAATTAAGGCTTTTTCAGTTCATCTATATTACTCTTGATTTTCTCAAAAGTAGCAATTACATCATCCATGTCTTCTCTCGAACCTAATAACACATTTTGCGGCAACCATAGACCTTCTTCATAACATGCTTTTTCAACATTTGGAAGTTTTAAGCTGGAGTAATCTATGCTTTTACCGTAATAAGTGCAAGATAGTGGACACTTTTTAAAATATTCTAGATACGGCTCCTTGTAAAGAGGTTTAGAATAACCTACGCTAACAGGTATGCCCTCAGCCTTGGCAGCGTTCGCGAAATCGGCTTTAGAAATTCCTTCAAAAGCCTCTGGATCGTATCTAAATATGTATAAGTGCCAAGAATTTCTTGTAATCCTATCATCCTTCTTTAATGGTTTTAACCCATCTATTTTCGAAAGCCTACTGTTCAGGTACTCAGCGTTTTCAGCACGCTTCCTAGTGTGCTCATCAAGCCTTTCAAGCTGAACTAGGAGTATTGCTGCCTGAAACTCCGTCATACGATAGTTTGCCCCTGGAAGGTAATGTTCATACCAAGCTTTGTCTGGAAGACGGCCACAGTTATGTAGGCTCCAGGCCTTAACGTAAAGATCGTAATCGTTTGTAACTATCGTGCCTCCTTCACCACTGGTTATGTTCTTACTGGCATAAAAACTGAAGCATCCGAAATCCCCGAAGCTGCCGACTCTTCTCCCTATCCACTCTGAGCCCCAGGCTTGGCAAGCATCCTCTATCACGTAGAGATCATGCTCCTCTGCTATTTTCATGATTTCACTCATATTTGCAGGTCTTCCACCTATGTGGACGGGGAGAATCGCCCTCGTCTTTTCAGTAATAGCTTCTTCGATTTTCTCAGGGTCAATATTATAAGTATCAGGTTCGACGTCAACAAAGACTGGGACAGCGTTAACGTAAAGTATAGATGTTGCTGTAGCCATGAACGTATAGGGGGTTGTTATAACCTCGTCTCCGCAACCTATGCCACATGCTCTCAAAGATATCTCGAGGGCAGTAGTTCCGCTCGTAACCGCAATCCCATATTTAGCATTCTGATAAGCCGCAAACTTTTCTTCAAATTTTTTGACATTTTCTCCTATTCCCCAAACTCTACTCTCCAAAACTCTTTTTAAAGCATCGAGTTCTTTTTCATCGGAAACAGGCCACTTGGGAAATGGTTTTTCTCTAACAGGTTTACCTCCTTTCAACGCTAGCTTAGCCATATTTTGCTTCAGTATTCCCCTCCACAATTATAAAAACATATTTTCAGATCGCAAAGAAACAGCTTAACCAAAAATTTTTTATTATAAGATGAATTGAAAAATTGATACGTGCCTTTGCTTAGATAAGAAATTAGAAGATTATAAGACTCATAAAATACTTAAGACATAGCTTAGGACAAATAATGTAACATTATAGAAAGCATGAAGAGCAATTGGACACCAGATTCTATAGTTTCTCTTTTTGAAAACATATCCAAGTATAAGACCCAAGGTAAAGGCAGGTAGGAATTGCCAAGGATTAAGATGGAAGAGTCCAAATATAATGGATGATGCTATTATGCTGCCGGTGTTCCCTAGGTTAGACTCTAATCCGCGTTGTACAAAACCTCTGAAAAGAAATTCCTCGCAGGGTGCTATTATTAAGACTGTAACGATAGAGAATATTATTAAATCTGTAAACGACCTTGGAATCAATGTTTCAAAAACTTTTTCAAACTCCTGGGGAACTGGAATAAGCGTCTGAACGGTTATACCTGATAAAACTCCCGCTAAAAGCATCAGTGGTAACGCTAGTAAAATAAATCCGAGGTCTGTTATTATTCCTCCTGTATCTAAGCCGAGAAAAACTATACTTATTCTCTTCTTGAGAAGATAGAGTATTAGAGGAGTTATAAGTGAAAGCTCCCCTAACACTAATGTTGTTAAATTATTCGGAAAAACTCTTGGAGACGCGATGAGAATGATAAATTCTATGAGGAATCGGAAGGTAATGGCATAAAAGAGTATGAGGGCTACTCTAGAAGTACTCCATGGGATTCTAATGCTAATTTGAGATGTTCCTTCCTCTATGCTTACAATCCTCTTATGCATCGACACTAATGAGCCGAACAATATACTCATTACCACTGCTAAGATAATCCATGAAAACCTGTTAGTATCTATGATGCTTCCAATGATGCTTAATGGAATTAGAATTGATGAGACAAGTATAGAGAGGTTTAGAACAACGGTTTTGTACCTTATTGGAAGATTTACCTCAGGAACAACCTCCTCAGCAACAGTTTTATCAAACAAAGCATTTGACTTGACCAAAGCATATTTGGAGAGTAAGAATGCTATTAAAAACGCGTATAAGAGCAATGCAAGTATTATCTCCGGTGGCGGTGTGTCTGCAATTCTTATGTTAGTTCTAGCTATTATTGATGGTAATGAGAGAAAAATTGCTCCGAAGAGTGGTATAAGAACGTATAGGAGTGCACCTAAAGAGAGGGCGTTTGAGGGCTTATCCAAAGTAAGTGAGACCGTCACGGAGATTATTGATGCGAAAAGAGATATGGAAAAGAGCATTATGGTATCAATAATTAGGAAAGGCGTTCCCGCAAAGAAAATATTGAAGAACGAATAGAATATCGCTGAAAAAACCAGTGTTGTTATGAAGTATGCAATAATCATTCCTTTCACGTATTTCTTAAGCCCATCTTCAGACACAGCAATAGCCCAAAGGGATTCACGATCCACTATCCCCCAATTTATCGAAAATATTGATGGAATAAGTGGAGAATAGAGAATGATATAGGTCAGTGCAGCTAATCCAGAAAACCTCGTCTGTCTTATAATAATCGAGAAGCTTAGGTTTGAGAAAGCTGCGATACCAAATAGGATTAATGCTGTAAATAGGCTCCCATCTCTAATTATTCTGAGAAAATTAAGCTTAACCATTAAGTACATTGGTTTCTCATCCATCTTGGGTGAAAGTATTTGTATAAATCCATGTGGAACCCATTTCAATATTCTTCTATTGCTCGAAGGCATTTCCATGAGTGCTGTCGTTAAGAGAGGTGTCACATCGGGGAGAAAGTTTATTCTCATCATTGATATGTATGCTCCAATTATCAATAACGCATAAGTCAAACCGATTATTCCATCTGTAAAATTAGGATAACCTAGAGAATATTTAGAGAGTATTGTTGAAGGATATGGTATTGAAGAATAGTTTAACGGAAATCCAACTGTTGTACTCAACAATGGGAGAAATAGTATGAGTAAAATGGTCCAACCAAGTGCTTCAACTCCAATATCGTTCCAAACACTTTTCAGAACACCTAGTAATTGAGCTATTAGAGAAGACGTTAGTAGCATAATCTCGTAGGATACGAAAATGATTGGCAGATAATTGAAATGCGGATAGAGCATGACTGTCGTAAAAGCCGCTAACGGCGGTGTAGCGGCGACATTTAAGAATATAAATTGGAAGAATAAGTCTGAGAGAAGATATGTTGAAGGCTTTATTGGAGAGGTGAGTATGAAATCTATCTCAGGTTCAAGGGCAGTTATGCCTCCTCTCATACCTAGGAAAATACCCATGGCTATTACTCCAGAGAAAGTTAGTGAAACAATGTTTACCAAATCAGTCATGCTTGTTTCAGAGAAGCCGTAGAGGCTTCTTACTAATGCTCCTCCGAAAACGGCTGAGAAAACAATTAAGAAATCGAATATTAACATAGAAACTTTAATCGAGGAACCTTTTCTTAACGGACCATAATACTGAATGAGCTTAAACTTAAGTATTTGAATAAGCTCTGACTTCATGAGTCTTTTCAACTCCAACAATCCTGAAGAAAGCCTCTTCGAGAGTATTTGATGAATCTAAGCCCGCCATTTCCTTTATCGCATTCACAGAGTTGGTAGCAATGCTTCTCCCCTTGTTGATTATAGTCACGTGCGTACAGAATCTTTCAGCCATGTCAAGCATATGAGTGCAGATTAATGTCGCTCCACCGTCTTCAACAATCCTTCTGACCAAGTTTTTAACTAGCCGTTGTCCTTCAGGATCGAGGCCAATAAAAGGCTCATCGAGT
>JAWBXT010000035.1:0-11422 GCA_038867695.1 Thermoproteota archaeon | reverse complement strand
TGCTATTCATCACGTCGTGGTGACGATGGGGAGGAGAAAGTAGGATTGTTTTAAACTAGATTATTTTTTCATAGCCCAAGCTATTCCGCCCGCTAGATGTTTTCTAAACCATTCCTCGCACCAGGTTTCTTGAAAGTGGCCGAAGGCAGTGTAGAAGACCCTCCCCCTGCCGTAATCGTGGCACCAGCTTAAAGCGTAATCTTGATCCTCCCTTGTCCCCTTACTAAGGTCCACCGAAGAATTATCCAAGCTTATCAGAACATGCGTCTTATTCCTACTCCAGTTTTTGAATGTATACACCTCCTCTTTAACACGGAATTTTTCTGGGAGATGTTTAGTAGCTGGATGAGTATTATCTTCAACTCTTACTACAACTTCTTGCGTCCAAGGATGTGCTTTAAAATATCCTCCAAGCATCTCGCCGTAGTCTTGAAACTGATAAAACGTATCCGCTGCATTATGTACACCTATGAATCCTCCTCCATTCTTTACAAAGTTTATTAAAGATCTCTTTTGATCATCACTCATAGGAAGCTCTCCGCTTGTTATGAAGATAGTAGCTGAAAAATTCTTTAAGTCATTCTCATTTATGATTGAGCAGTCTTCAGACGCAAATACTTCTAAACCATTTTCTTCACCAAGCTTCTTGAAGGCTTCGACAGCTAGTGGAAGGTAATCATGTTTGAAGCCTGCCGAGTGCGTGAGTACGAGTATTCTTTCCATGCTTTGGTTCCTCTAACCTAGGATTTATATCTTTTGAATGGATAAACCTAAATATACCACTCTAGTGGGAAAACACCATGGAATTCGGAAACTGGACATGGCTTATCCTCGCATTTCTCTCGGCATTATTCGCAGCACTCGTAACGATATTTGGCAAAATTGGGTTAAAGACTATAGATTCTACAGTAGCTGCTGGTGTAAGAGCGGTAATAATGGCTTTAACAATGATCGGCATAATCATGATACTCGGCAAATCCTCTCAGATAACTGAGTTAAGCAAGAGGGATGTGATCTTCATAATACTTAGTGGCGTTAGTGGTGCTCTCTCATGGGTTTTTTATTTTGCAGCTCTAAAGCTTACAGATGCTTCTAAAGTGGCGACCATAGATAGGACAAGCATACTATTCATAATAATTTTATCATACTTGATTCTGGGAGAAGAAGTTTCGTTGAAAACATTTGTTGCAGGAGCCTTAGTTTTCCTTGGGACGTTGGTATTATTGTTATAATGGCTTTAATCCCAGCCGTAAATCCGCATTATTAGTGGAGTGATGAATGTTTCTATTATTCCAGCCACAATGAACAATGGGATTAGGCTGATAATTATGTGTATTGATTTTTTCAAATTTTCATGAAAGACCTCGTTTGAACTAACGTTTCTCTTCTTAAGAGCATTGAGGAATATTAAGCCAAGGTTTAATCCAATTGAGCCTGATATTATGAAGGCTGGAAGCTCTATTATGCCGTGTGGAAGTATTGCTGCTAGGAACATTGTTTGATTCTGAACGATATCCTCTATAACACCTAGAATAAAACCGTTAAAGAACAAGGTTGTTAAAACAGGGACTATGAAAACAAGGCCGGAGAAAGCTGTAGCCAGAGAAACCTGCCAATTGTGGAAGGATATGTCTAAAGCGAGAAAAGGCAGGCCTATAATGTTCTTGAATAAGGGGTTAGTTTTCCCCGGAGCGTAGCCAATAGCGTAAATTACCTGTCTAATACCGGATGATGAAATCAGTTTCCCCAGAATTACTCCTAGAAATAAGAGCAATGCAGAAAGAACGTGGAATATTAGATTCTTAGGGTCAGTTAAGAAATTAACAAGCTCCCTAAATCCTCTCTTAATCCTCCTAACACTATCTTTCAAGACATGGGGGGAAACGTCTTTAAAAATAGGAGGGCCAATTGGAAGGGGTATTATAGTATTTTCAGGTTTTGCTTTGAGAAAAAGAGTTGTCTTAAATATGTGGAAAACGGGAACTATAAGGAAGCTTAAAACAATTGTTAGTATTGAGGAAATTTGGATACTGAGAAGGCTAGCTGCAAACGAGATGCCGCCTATAAATGCATTTGATATTACTCTTAAAACACAGTATAGGAAGGTGTTTGCAGGCATGTTAAAGCACGTACCTATACTTTTCTTTATCGCATTTAAACCATAATAACCATCTGCAGCGGCAGGATAGGCATAGACAGTTGATACGGAAAAAATAGTTATGAAGATTTCTGCGAATATTAGAAGTAGTAACCAAAATATTAATCTATACCCTATTGGCGAAATAATTCCTTTTGATATCTGAGATGATAAATATATTATATCAGAAATAATCACAGATATTACAATAAGTATAGGTACCATTTTGATGGTTTCAATTATGAAAACTGTCCAAGACATTTTAAGCCACTTAACCCTCATTTCTTCAAAAATGTCTTTCAATGAAATCGTACCTTGTTTTACCAATCTTAAGTAAGAGCCGTATTCAGCAGAATTTAAAAAGCCGCCAGCTAAAATCGAAGCTACATAGTATATCGATATTGTTGCAACCAATAAGGGTACAAGTATGTGAATGATTGGATAGACTAGTGACACTATTCTTTCAAAATCAAACTTACTAATGCTCTCAGCAAGGTCTTTAAGAATACCGGTTGAAGTGAGTTGAGAAAGACCAAGTATTACGGCAATGACTATTATAGATTGTTTCAGGACTTCAAAAGCATTACTCAATATTACTGGAAAAATAGATAATGGATTAAGACGCCAAAGCCAGTATGATATGTTAAACAAGTTCTCTATGGAAGCATGTTTTACGGATAATGGGTATGGTGGATAGGGAAATTCTAAATACGATTCTGCTGGTGGAGGAACATGCATATTGCAAAAATATGTCTAACGAGTATTTAAGTCTTCATGATAAATATTAATCTAAATTTTTTTCTTCTCCAAAGATCTTCTCCATCTCCTTCTTAGCCTCTTCTTGAAGCCTCTTTATCTCCTCGATCTTCTCCTTAACCTTGTTTAACCAGTCTCGACTTGCCTCTATTCCCTTGTGAGCAAAAAATGCGATCCCTTCATTCCTACTCTTGAATATGCCGGCTTCAACGAGGGCATCTATAAGCTCTAGGTCGGCTTTAGGAAGCCTTACTGAGGAAACTACCATTGAGGGCATTCCGCTCCAAGCTTTAGAGAGAGAGCTTTCTATGAGTTTACCAATATCGGGAATTCTCACCTCGCCTCCAGGAACCTTAAAAGCCATTAGTGAAACACTCCCTTCCTTCAACTCTCTTATTCTGCTCCTTATCTTTTCCTCGATGTCCTCAGCTCTATTAAGAAACTCGTCCAGCTTATCTTCAGCCTCATCAAAGCAATCATCCAGAAAAACCCTAAGCTCTGATAACTTATCCTCTATGTATTGTCTAAGCTCCTCCGACTCCTCCGAATGGCCCTCATGAGCCTTTTTCCTAAACTCTTTGAATTCTATAAGGAGCCTTTCCCTCGTCTTTTTGGTTTCATCTTTAACCTGTTGTTTAATTTCCTTAACCTCCTTGAGCAACTCCCATAATCTGGGAGAACTCTTCTCAGACCATACTTTACCCTCTATTTCGGATACTCGTGAAAAACTGGTTTTAAGATGCTCCGAAAGCACGTTAAAAACGTCTCTAACTTTATCTCCGAATTGATTAAATTCCTCCTCCAATGAATTCATATTGTATCAATACAATACAAAACATCTTATTTAAACTTTACGGTTGAGCGATTCTGTGACTCTATCTCTCAACTCCGGATGCTTATCCATGTAGCGCTGAGCATAGCTGCAGATGGGGACGATTTTGAGATTCTTTTCCAATGCGAATTTAACTACCTCGTCCATCAGCCTTGAAGCTAATCCCATACCCCTATACTCTGGCGGGGTGTATGTCGACAGAACATAGATTCTCTCTTCCTCCAAGTGGTATTTCAATAATGCTCTCTGAGAATTTGGAAGAGGAATGTAGAATGACTCATCGTCTCGGAACACTTTGGCTTCAGTATCGGTATTCATTGTATTTCACCTTAGCTTGCCACCCATTCTCTTTAGAATATTCTCCGTTTTAATGTAAATATTCTTAGAATCTTCGTCTTTTGGAAAGTATATCCGGATCGTTATGCTTTTAAAGCCGGTGGGTATCTGTTCTCCTACGTATGTTTCTAAAACTTCTACTCTGAAAACTTCTGGAAGAAGTTTTTCAACTATTTCTCTGCAAAGCTCAGGGTCAAAGTCTAGTGGAAGCATTACGGAGAAATCTAGATTTGACTCTCCGAATATGCTTCTTCTCACTTCCATCGTAGCTTTTTCATCTAAAAGCGTCACATTAAACAAGCTTAGGGTTACAATCTTCTTCTTACTTTCCTCTATCTCTATTGTATTGGCTGAAACGCCCTTTAAAACCCCAATGTGAATTTTGCCTGTCTGAACATTTTCTAAACATATTTTCTTTCCGATAAGCCTTTCGAGAACGTTTTTTTCTCTCTGTAGGGTTGAAACCATTCTATCCGATATTGATAGCAATACGGTAGACGATTCTGTCATCATAAAGTGTTTACAGGATTCTGCTATTTGCCTAACGATCTCCTTAACGTTCTTTCTCTCCGTCTCTTCATTCAATTTAATTGCTTGAGATATGAATTCCTCCTGTACCTCTAGAACATGGGGATTATGTACTTGAAGCTGTGCGTAAAGTTCTGGATTTTGGCATACGACTCTATAAACTATAGGTAAAAAAGCATTGTAGATAGGTGTTGAAAACTTTCTCGACTTTTTTAAGTCGACGTTCAGCTCTCGAATAACGCCTGCAAAAACCATGCTTGTAAAGTGAGTTAAGCCCTGTACTATACTCATCATCTTATCATGCTCCTCATGCGTTGTAACGATGACTTCAGCTCCTTCTTTCTCTAAGAAGGATTTTATTTCCCCAAGCCATTTATCAGACCTTACGGGTATTACTATGACAACTTGTCCTTTAACATCCTTAATCCTAGGCCCGAACATTGGATGTATGCTTATTAATTCAATAGTGGGAGGAGCGTGTTTTAGCATTGATAAAACAGCCTCGGTCTTTATTGAAGCAATGTCAATAAGCAATGAGCCTTCTTTCATATGCGGTGAAACCTCAGCTATAACTTTGGGAGTATCCTCAACAGGTACGGAGACTATCACGATATCTGAATCTTTAACCGCCCTCTTATTATCATTTTCATATTTCACTCCGAATATCTTGACTAACCTAAAGCCTTCGATCTCATCAGGATCAGCAATAGTAATGTCAAAATTACCCTTATTCTTAAGATAGTTAATTATCCATTTGCCCATTGCTCCGCAGCCGCCTATAACTGATATCTTCACAGACATTACTGCTCTTTTAATGTGGATTACCCGTATTTTTAGTTTTAAACCCGCTTACAACTAAATTATATAGCTAAATGAAACGATGATCATATCGACCCCTCTACGCTTTAATTAAAGCATGTAAAGGTATATTTTGTGAACATGCTGCTTGCTCGATGGAATGCTAATAGATTTAATTGGGCTTAATCCTTCAAGCGGGTAGTCATGTATTAGAATTCTTGTCCCTCGACTACACTCATTCAACAGTTTTAGGGAAAGCCTTTTGATTATTGAGGGAAAGGGATACACGTATATAAGGTTGAACCTAGAGACATCTACTTGAAAGAGATCTGCTTTAATAAGGCTGATTAAGTGGCCTAAGCCGGCCTCTCTAATTCTCTTTTTAGCAATCCTTAATAATCTCTCGTCTAGCTCAAAACCTACGCTGAAAATTCCGAATTTTTCAGCTGCCCTTAAGAGAACTTCACCGTCTCCACATCCAAGGTCTACCAGGATATCTCTAGGATTCGGTTCTGCTAGATCTAATGCTGTATCAATTACTTGAATCGGACTGGATAAATATGGAAAATCAGCGAGCATTCTTGAAATAGCAATATCTTGCCCCCTCATTCGTATTATTTCTTCTATGCCATATGTTTTAAATCTTAGAGAAGAAAAGTTTAAAGACAACATCTTTAATGAGCCACCGTAAGTATGAGAATAGTAATATTCGAAGACGATGCGACTTACAATTTTGAACCGCTGACTTTGATGAGGGGCGCTTTCGATCTTAGAATTGGACTATTCTCTTTTGCAGACCGTGTTAAGTATTACATGCAAGTAGAGCAAGTAGATTTCATGACTAGAGAATACATTGCTGAATACATGAGGAGGAAAAAGAAGGCTAGAGCTAATGAGCCTGAGACCATAGACGATGAAACAATTTTCATAAACGGATTATTAGTATTTGACAAAAACCTGTATAAAATAGCCCTTCGAATTAAGCCCGAAACAGTAGTCTTGAAGAGAAACAGAATCCTCATGGCGAAGTTCAGCGAGGCTCCTGCAAGAGAGTTGGCACCATTATTCATGAACGCGCCCAGCCCAGAGAACTTGAAAATAATCATGGAAAAAGCCAATGAAAAAATAGAGTATGAAGGAGATGCCCTAATAACTTATTTCTGGGAACTGATAGAGCGAAACGGGGCTCAGATAGTTGAGGACTATGAAGCCATGCCGAGGTTAAAGTCTAAAATACCTTCTGGAGCACACATAGTGGGCAAGAGGAGAAATGTGTATATTGGAAGAGATACCGAGATCGCGCCCTACGTTGTATTAAACGCTGAGAAGGGCCCCATATACATTGGGGAGGGTTGTGAAATAAACTCTTGGAGCTTTATAGAGGGGCCTGCCTACATTGGCCCAGGAGCGATAGTTCATCCCACATCCATAATTAGAGAAGGGTCCAATATTGGAGCTGTTTGTAGGGTTGGAGGAGAGATTGAAGAGACAATAATACAAGGGTATTCTAATAAGCAACATACTGGGTTTCTAGGCCATGCATACGTCGGAGAATGGGTTAACCTCGGAGCATTATTTACAAATTCGGATTTAAAAAACACTTATGGAAATATTAGAATGACAATCAAAGGCAGGAGAGTAGATTCAGGAAGGATAAAATTGGGTGGAATCATTGCTGACCATGTGAAGGCTTCCATAGGCACGCTACTCTACACTGGTAAAAAGGTTGGAGTTGCATCTCGGATAGAAGGACTTATTGCTGAGGACGTTCCCTCGTTTGTTTTTTATGCAAGAACCCATGGGCTACCAGTATGGGAGATAGAAGTAGAAGAGGCCATAAAAGTTGCAAAAAGAATGATGTCGAGACGTAAAGTAGAGTTGACGGAGGATGATGAGAAGCTGTTAAGAAAGGTCTTTGAATTAACCCAGGATGAACGTGAATCAATCAAGCCGCGTAAGGGATTTTTTGAATTCGCCAACCTATTTCTCGGTTAGAAACCTGATTTCAGCTATGGGAAAAATCTAAACTAACAAATCTGATTCAGAAGTCACTTTTTAAATCGAATTAGCAATCCTCCCAAGCTTTTCCATATCCTCACTGTCTAGGCTCCAACCGATCGCAACACTGTTTTCAATAATTCTATCAGGCCTAGAAGCCCGCGGTATTGGGAAGACTATTCTGCTTATATTTATAAGCCAGTTTAAAGCTATTTGGGTTGGTGTTTTACCCCCATGTTTTATACTTATCTCTTCAATAACTTTTTTAAAATTTCCTGAAGCCTTAGCTAATTTACCGTGTGCAAGAGGACGGTAGGCGAGTATGGCAATATTATTCTTCTCACAGTAGGGGAGAAGGTCCCCTTCAATCCGTCTTTCTAACAGGCTATATTCAACTTGATTCGAAACAATCTCGTGTTTTGGCGACGCTTCCTGAGCCTTCTTCAATTGTTCGAGGGAGAAATTGCTTACACCTATATATCTAACCCTACCCTCATCTACAAGCCTATTCATAGCACGCATAGTTTCCTCTAAAGGTATAAGTGGATTTGGAAAATGAATCTGGTATAAGTCTATGTAAGAGCATCCCAAGCGTTTCAGACTTCTTTCAGCAGCCTTCAAAACACCATCATAGTGGAGATGCGTAGGCCAAACTTTTGTTGCTATGAAAAGCTCATCTCTCTTAAAGCCTTTTATCGCCTCTGCGACGAGGCTTTCCGTCTCGTATATTTCAGCGGTATCAATGAGATTAATGCCTAGCTCAATACCTTTTCTTAAGGCAGAAACCTTAAGACTCCTGCTCTGTTGGAAGTGAAAGAGCCTCGCTAAAATGATGAAAGCAGGATCGTAATACGTTCCCATGCCTATGACGGAGGCTTTGAAGCCTGTTCTGCCAAATTCACGGTATTCCAATGGTGCGATTTTTCCTTTAAACTTCTGATAAATAAGCTTAATTAAATGGGTTTTTCTAGAACTATTAGGGCATAGTATTCGGTTAAAACTTTTATATTATCGCGCAATGAAACCAGTTGCTGATGAAGATTTCGCTGACCGAAAAAAGTGCCCTAATAATAGTGGATGTCCAGAACGATTTTCTACCTGGTGGAGCCTTAGCGGTTCCAAATGGGGACTCGGTGATAGAACCTCTGAATAGATACATTGAGCTTTTTAACAAGAATAAGCTGCCTGTTTTCGCAACTAGGGATTGGCATCCTAAAGATCATGTAAGCTTCAAAGAGAGAGGAGGATCATGGCCGTCTCACTGTGTTCAAAATACTCGTGGTGCTCAAATATCTGAGAAGCTGAAGCTTTCATCTAACGTTAGGATTATAGATAAAGCTTTTTCGTCAGACCGAGATTCCTACTCGGGTTTTCAAGAGACTGTTTTAGATTTAGAGCTTCGCAGACTAGGTGTGAGAAGGCTGTTTATTGGAGGGCTTGCAACAGACTATTGCGTTAAGGCAACGGTGCTGGATTCTCTTGAACTCGGCTTCGAAACAATACTATTGCTCGACGCCATTAAAGGGGTTGATGTAAATCCTGGAGATAGTGAAAATGCCATCCGAACCATGATTTTAAAAGGAGCAATTGCAATAACTTTGGAAGACCTGGTAAGTTAACTAAGTCGTTTAATTCAAATCAGTCGAGCTGGCTCTACACGAGGAATCTCCAGGTTATCGAAATGCTTATCGAACGAAATTATGGCCTTCGCACCCGAGGAAAATGCTGCTGAGTATTGTATTGCATCATCCACATCTAAGCCCTTTTTCTCCATAGTTTCAATTGCCATTAACATGTCGGCAAGCTTGCTATGGTATATCGTAAGTCCCTTGTAAGCTGAAAGACTCGATAGAAACACCTTAAGCTCCTTTGTCTTAAGGGAATTTGACATTATTAACATGACTGAATGTATTTAGAAATCTGCAACGATTGCTTTAATATCTCCATTTAAAATAATGGGTTATTAATGAGAAAATAATAGCGGTATATAACCGTTTAAAATAGGCTCATCCTTACCTTATCCGTTAGTCTGCTTAGTTCTCTGCTTATTTCCACCGGGTATGTTGCAGGGTTTCTGATCCTCTTGTATTCCTCAGGAAGCTTACTGAGTTCGATTTGAGCCTTCTCCCTTATCTCATCCAAGGAGGGGAGTCTGTAGACTAGTTTGCCATCTTTGAATATTTTAACAAGCTTCTTCTTGCCTTCCAAATCCTCGTTAGAGAGACCAATTATATCCTTAATGTACTTTCCATTCTCCTCTATTCTGAAAACTTGTTTTGCACCCGGTAGTGTAATCTTCTCGTTTTCAGCAATCTTCATGCGGGGGACGAGTTTACCGTTTTCCTCGCTTTCAACAAGCTTATACACAATATCTATCTTAGGAGCATCGTCGGAAGTGACGAGTGAAGAACCTACTCCGAAAACATCCATTTCAGCACCCTTATTCAAATAGTCTTCTATAACGTATTCGTCTAGGCCTCCGCTTACAAATATTTTAGTAGATATGAAACCGGCATTATTCAATATCCTCCTAGCCTCCTTGCTCAGAGTAACCATGTCTCCAGAATCCATTCTAACACCCTTCAGCTCCTTTCTACCGGTTAATTCCTCAACGACTTCTATCGCATTCCTGACGCCGCGTAGAGTATCGTAAGTATCGACGAGTAAAACCGTATCTGTTCCCCAGGATTTGACCCAAGCCTTAAACGCCTCCTTCTCGCTTGGAAAAGCTTCAATGTATGAATGCGCCATTGTCCCGAATATTGGTATGCCGTAGAGCTTACCAGCGAGAACGTTCGACGTTCCTATGCATCCTCCTATGTAGCTTGCCCTAGCTGCCTTAAGCCCGGCATCCACCCCATGAGCCCTCCTGGAGCCGAAGTCGATAACCGGCCTACCCCTCGCAGAGTTAACGACTCTAGAAGCTTTTGTTGCTATAAGGGTTTGAAAGTTTACCGTATTTATTATGAATGTTTCAAAGACCTGTGCTTCTATTATTGGTGCTGTAACTCTTATTATCGGCTCGTTTTGGAAAACTAGCTCACCTTCCGGCAGGGCCCAGACATCGCCAGTGAATCTAATTCTCTGCAGAAACTCTAGAAAATCATTCTTAAACCCTTTCTTTTTTAAAAACTCCAGATCATCCTCTTTAAACCTGAAGTTTAAAAGATAATTGCAAACATCTTCTAAGCCTGCTGCAATCAAATATCCCCTGTTAGGCGGGAGTTTTCTCACGAATAGCTCGAAGGTAGCCTTCACATTCCAAGATTCGAAATAAGATTGCCCCATTGTCAACTCGTACAAATCTGTGAAGAGAGCTAGGTCTCCCATGCTCATCGCCTGTAGTTTAAAATAAGCTAAATAAATTTAATTCCTGATTTGAGAGATTCGCTCTGTTAAGACTTGAAGCGTCTTTAAAAACACTGTATTAACACATATCCTAATAGCGAATCACCCTCGCTGCGTATTACTCTGGAGGTTCGATTCTTTTAATTTCCTTAAGCTTGTCGAAGTCTTCGTCGTAGCTTACTATAGTTGTTACCTTGTTCTCCAGGGCTATTGATGCGTGTAGAGCATCTCTGGGCTTAAGCTCATACTTCTCCATCAGGTCTTGAGCCTTTAAGATCGTTGTCTTCTTAACAGGTAGAATTTTCAGGTTTGGAAAACTCAGGAGTTTTCTCCCCTGGTTTAGGGAGGAGTTGACTCCCAAGACCTTTCTAACAACCCATGCAACCTCATCCCAGGTGACGGGAGAGGCATAGGCTTCAATTTCACCCAACGCTATTTTTCGCAGAAGGTTTTTAGCCAGAAATGCTTCCCGGACAGAATCCGGATCATAAATTATAGGGTATATGAAGATGTTGGAGTCAATGTAGGACAAACCTCTCCTCAACCTCTTCCTCCAGAATCTTCTTTACGTCTATTTTCCGAGTTAGCTTTCTCTCGGTGGAGCAAAAATCTTCGACGAATTTTTCCGGATCTAGCTCAGGCTTCATAAGAATCTCTCTTTCCCTAACCTCCATGAGGATTTCGTCCCC
>JAWBXT010000034.1:0-11911 GCA_038867695.1 Thermoproteota archaeon | reverse complement strand
ACCTCAAGCCTTCTAATCACGGCGTCCTGCTTCTCCATCGAGGCTAGAAACTCTTCCTTAGATAAGCCTTCGATGTATTTTTCTATAGCGTTTATACTTTCCAAAACATGCTCGATGAAGATCCTTGGATCTTTCTTCATAGAATTACTCTCTGCTCCCTTAAAATCCTATCCTTCAAAAGAGGGTGTAAAGATTTATACGTCAAGACATCTACCTTTTTCCCCAAGGCCTCTTCCAGTTCAATTTTAAGACCCACTAAGTCAAGTAAGCTACTCTCTTCATCAAACTCGACTAGAATATCAATATCACTGTCTTCTCTGTCTTCGCCTCTTGCAAAAGAACCGAAGATGGAGGCCCTTCTAATGCCATAACGCTTCAATATAGGAAGTATTTCACGCCTCACCTCTTCCAGCTCCATTCCGTATCCGGTTAACCTCATGCCTATTTTTCACGCATTTTCTTAATAAGTTTTTCTTTAAACCTGGATCAGGCCTCATATACTTAGAATTCTTGTGAGAGCAGGCATTGATTCGATTTCTATTAATCCTGATGCTGCAGTGTTCTCAAGAAAACTCGTTGCTTCGATTGAGCAGAGGATAATGCTTGAGAAGACTCTCGGCCAGGTTAGGGTTGACCAGACTAAGAGTTGGTTTTCCCAAAAGTTTTTAAGTCTTAAAGAAAAAGTTTTAGATCTAATCGTAAAAATACGGTTTCAATTCTTCCTCAGGGATGAATCTTAAAGCCTGCCTGTAGATGGCTTTCAAAGTCCCCTTGTCCAATTCTTCATGGAGAGGAATAGTTAGGGTCTGCTTAGTTCCATCTGATAGGATTCTTCTAAGTTTTATATGGCTTCCCTTTTGAGATACTGTCACGAATCCGAATCTCGACAATATTTTGACTACGTCTTTTCCACTTAATACTTTAAGCCTCGGCATAGGAGGGAACTTCCATGCTGACCAGTATGGAATAGTCTGGAAGAATATCCCATTCGCTCAAATCCTCCCCCTCAAGATGAAGGCTTATCGCTTCCCTTATATTCTCCACAGCCTCATCCAAAGTTTTACCTTGGCTGACAACCGGCAGGTCAACACACTCAGCAACATAATACTTTTCCCCTTTGTAAATCCTTACCTGAATTATTTTTTTCATGCAGTTGCTTTAATATTCTCCTCGCCATTTTTAAGCTTTACCCTGCAGGAAATAACTGTTAAGACTTTAACAGGCTACTTGAACTAGCTTTAATGTTTAGTAGATTCCCATCAGTCCACCCTGAGTTCGAGTTCCTTGTTAGAACTGGTACTGATTCTTTCAATTAATCCTGACGCTGCCGTGTTCACGAGGAAGCTTGTCGCAAGCATTGGGCAGAGGATTATGCTTTAGAAAGCCCTTGGCCAGGTTAAGGTTGACCCCGACTGAGACCTGCCCAGCTCAGGTGAGGATTAGAAGATTTTTAGTTTTCTTATGGTTAAAAATTGGCTATAGAATTTGCTCCTTAAAATCGGATTTTTTTACTCTCATGCTGTTTTTTCAAGAAGAGAATAAAGAATAAAAACACGTATTAAACCAAAAAAGCGATGAATGCTCTGAAGAAGGCGGTACTAACAATATTCCTGATCGTGCTTCTTATAGTGCTTTTGACGTTTACTTACTCGGAAATTACTAAGGGGGAAGCGAAAATAACAATAGATGGGTACATAATATACCAAGAGATTGAGGGTTTCGGAGGATCTGGTGCTTATTACGAATCGTTGGTTAAGAACATGAAGGAACCTCAGAGGAGTGAAGTTCTCGACCTGCTTTTCTCTGAGCTTGGGATAAGTATTTACAGGCTGAGGGTCTGGACGCGTATAGAGCCTAGAAATGATGATAATGATCCGAATCGTTTCAACTGGAATAAGTTATATTTCTCTTCTGCAAGTGACGCTCAAGTCTGGACCGCTCAACAAGCTAAGGCTAGAGGAGTAACTAAATTCATGGCTTCAGTATGGAGCCCGCCTGGGTGGATGAAGAACACTGGTAGAGAGCCTGGGGGAGGATATCTACTGCCCGAAATGTACGGGGAGTTTGCAGAATTCTTAGCAGCGTACCTTATAGGATACAAGGAGAAATTCGGAATAGATATAGGGTGGATGAGCATACAGAACGAGCCTGACTTCTCGACTGAGGGCTGGGAAACATGCGTGTACACACCTGAGCAAATGAGAGACGTAATCAAAGTGGTTGGTGCCAAGCTTAGGGCAGAGGGGCTCTCTACACTCATAATGGCTCCTGAAACAGCCGGCTGCTTTAGTGCATTGAACTACATACACATGCTAATGTCCGACCCAGTGGCAGCCCAATACGTAAAAGTTTTTGCCCACCACCTGTATGACAGCGACTATTATGAGCCCGATGAGAAAATCAATGCGATGAAGAATCTCTCTAAGATGAGAGAAATATACTACAGGCCAATATGGCAGACTGAGTATAGCGATGGGGAATACAGGGGAACTTTGAAAGAAGCGCTTGCAACTGCTCACCATATTCATAACGCTTTAACTTTCGAAAATGTTTCAGCCTACCTCTTCTGGGCTCTATTCTGGCCTAATGAAGGAGGCTTGATAACGATATATCCTAATAATAGTAGCTACAGGGTTAACCCGGTTTACTATGCTTTCAAACAATACTCTAAATTTATCCAGCCGGGTTCTAGAAGAATATACGCCAACTCCAGCAATCCTAAGCTTCTCGTATCTTCATACCTTTATGAGGTTGAGTATGCTAATGAGACTATTAGACGTGTTACGATCGTATTCATAAATGAGAACGATCATCCTATTAATGCGAAAATTGAATTTAAGAATCTTTCTCTCTTAAACAATTCTTTTAAACAATACCGTACTTCAAACTCTGAAAGTTGCGCCTACATCGGAGAAGTTGCAGTTTCTGACAATGTTCTCAAAGTGGTTATTGCACCACGGAGCGTGACAACTCTAATCAACTAGAAAAAAGTTGTTTTCTTAAGAGGAACTGCTTGTATCAGGGCCGTATTCATAGATGATGGTTTGCTTCTAAGACGATACTTACTTTTTAAACAGTTAATGCTACCCTCCGTTATGTAACGCAATTAAATACTCGTTGCCCTTAAGCCGTCGACATGCTTGTGGCGTTGCAGTGAGCTTTAACCAATGCTTATGGTTGTTTGATGGGATTTTTACTTAGTAAGATTTATCAAGGAGAGTATTCGGCTTGGAGTCATGCCTGATACAGATTTACTTACAAAGCTTAGAGATGCTATAGTTAATCTGAATTTCGATGATTCTAAGCATCTGGCACAGGAGGCTATCTCAAGAGGGATATCGCCCAACGAGATTATAGATAAAGCGATAAGCACTGCTATGGAAGAAGTTGGAAGAAGATTCGAGGCTTCCGAATACTTCCTTTCAGAACTAATAGTAGCAGGAGAAATATGCAAGGAAATATCTCAAATGTTGCAGCCTTACATGAAGAGCTCGGAAATTAAGAAGATAGGTAAGGCCGTAATAGGAACTGTAAAGGGGGATCTTCATGATATTGGAAAAAATATCTTCGGAATGATGCTTGAGGCAGCTGGTTTCGAAGTAATAGACTTGGGTACCGATGTCCCCGCCGAGGCTTTTGTGGAGGCCGTGAGGGTTCACAAACCTGACATAGTAGGCATGTCTGCATTACTTACTGTTACAATGGTCGAGATGGAGAATGTGGTAAACGAGCTTAAGAAAGCCGGTTTACGTGACAAGGTTAAAATAATAGTAGGAGGGGCTCCGATAACAGAGGAATACGCTAAGAAAATAGGTGCTGATGCTTATGGTAAGGATGCTGTAGCTGGAGTAGATATTTGTAAGGCGTGGGTGGGCAAAAAGTAAAATAGTTAAAATTGGGATAAGAAGGAGAAGCGATGATTTTGTTCAGCAAATTAGAGGTAGAGAAGACTAGTGAACTGGTCTTCGGGTCGGCTAAACACCCTTTGAACTACGGCTTTAACCTTAATGTTGGGAGAGGAGAAGTAGTCCCTGAAGTAAAGTTTTTCCCCAGAACCCTGTCTGATAGGGATCCTAGCGGGTTCAAAGCTGAAGTCCAAACAATAACAAAAGAGATACTTGACAGGGCTGTTGAGCTTGGTGCCCCTTCTCTTCAAATAGAGACTGAGTTGACTTTCATGGAGACTAAGAACCCTAAGCTTGCAGCTGAAATAGCTAATATTCAAAAATCATTAATGGAAAAGTATTTTGAAGAGCATGGTATAAAACTCGGCTTCAGGGTTACAGTTGCTGATATAAGGGATTTCCGAGAGGGCTTAAGATTAACAGCAAACTATAGTCTTATGATGGAGACTTTCGAGGCTGTTTCTTCTAATGGTGCCGACGTGCTTTCAATAGAATCTGAGGGCGGTAAAGATGTTTTTAACTATAGTGTAATTAGACAGGATGTTGAGGGAATAATCTTCTCAATTCTACTAGGCTCTCTAGACATGAGTTTCCTTTGGAAAGACATTGTCAATATTGCGGGCAGAAATGGTTGTTTGGCTGGCGGAGATACTGCTTGCGCGATTGCAAACACGGCAATGAGGCTAGCAGGCGGCGTGAAATCAATGTCATTGCCTCATACGCTTGCTACCATGGTGAGGGCTATGTCAGCAGCAAGGTCGCTAGTCGCTTATGAACAGGGAGCTAGAGGTCCTGGAAAAGACTGCGGCTATGAAAACGTGATTCTTAAAGCGATAACCGGTTTCCCAATGTCGATGGAGGGTAAGAGTAGTGCTTGTGCGCATTCTAGCCTAATTGGTAATATAGCCTCTGCCTGTTGCGACCTCTGGTCAAACGAGCAGGTTGAGAACATAAGGCTTTTCGGAGGGTCAGCACCGCAGGTTTTCCTAGAAATACTTTACTACGACTGTAAGTTGATGAATAAAGCAATAGAACTTGGAAAAGCCCTAGAGCTTAGAGATATGCTTGTTTTATCGGATAAGTTTAAAGACCCTCAAGCATTAGTTCTCTCTCCTGATGTAGCCATTGAAATTGCAAACTCGATAGTTTACGAACATAATGATTATTACAGGAGAATTAAATCAGCATGTCAAAAAATAATAGAGCTTATGGAAGATTCGAAATACCTTTATCTAAATCCTGAGCGTCGCTTTCTATCTTACGCTAAAAAAGTCATTAATTCTCTTCCAGATGACGGGGAGAAATTCAGAGAAAAAATGTGTAAAATTTTTACAGGAAAGGTGGCAACTTTCAGAGAAAGTGATTACTGGCCTTAATCGGTAAAGTTTTCCCTAACTTATAGTATTCGTAGCTCTAAACTGACTTGTTCTTTTTATAAGTGGACTGATTGTTTTTAACAACTAATTTCGAAGCATGAACCATATTAGGATCGATAGCTTGCTTTCTTCAGGACATGCGAAAACTTTTTTATTATCAAACCTATTTAAACAGGTTCTAATGTTCTTCAAGGAAGACTGGAATACGGCTAAGGAGCATCTTTCAGAATGGTGGGAAAAAGATTCTGACAGACCTTTGATACAGGTAGTTGCTCCTCGAAACAGACCTAAGTACGCGTCGGAGGAAGATGTAAAATTCGAATATGACCACTGGGGTTTTCCGAAAAACATTGAGAATTATACTGCTATAATTAAAAACATAAGGGGTTTTCGAAGGTTATGTGCAGAAACATACTATGGTGGAGAAGCTTATCCGAACTTGTGGATTAATCTGGGTGCTGGCGTCCTCGGAGCATACTTGGGTGCAGAACCGGTTGTAGAGAGCGAAACCGTGTGGTTTGGAGCGCAAAGAAATAAATCGCTTGGAAAAACTTGGGAGGAATTACGTCGCTTAGAGTTTGATTCTAGTAATAAGTGGTGGGTTTTTACGAAAAGAATAACTGAAACCGCTTCTGAGGTCTTATCAGGATACGGCATTGTGGGTATGACTGACCTAGGTGGAATACTAGATGTTCTCGCATCCTTAAGAGGTTCTGAAAAACTAATTGTTGATCTTGTTAGGAACCCTGAGGACGTTAAATCATTATCTTCAAAAATCATAGAATGCTGGCATGCATGCTATGATGAGCTGCATGAGATAATAAGGAGATACATTGAGGGTACGTCCGCTTGGATGGGAATATGGTGTCCTGAAAAATGGTATCCAATACAATGCGATTTCGCATTCATGCTTTCTCCAAAACTCTTCGACGATTTTGTACTCTCCCATATTAGAGAACAATGTGAAAGACTTGATAGGACAATATATCATCTTGATGGTCCTGGACAAATACCGCACTTAAACTCGTTGCTTAAAGTTGAAGAGCTTGACGGCATCCAATGGGTACCGGGTGCAGGGGAAGAGCTGCAGGGAAACGATTGTGGATCGCCAAAATGGGTACCTATTTATAAGAAAATTCTGGAAGCTGAGAAGCTTCTTGTTATAAATATGCCTAAGGAGAAGGTAATTCCAATGCTCAGAGTACTGAAGTCAAAGAAAGTATTAGTTCAGACCTCCTGCACCACCGAGGAAGAGGCTGAAAAACTTATTTATGAAGTTGAAAACCTGTAAACATGTTTGGAAAATGCTTTAACAATATTATCGATGCAGCTGATGTGTCCCAAAGAAGATTAAACGAATTAAATCTTTCGGTCGAAAATAGCCCACTATAGGTGGTGGCCTTGAATAAGGTTGAAAGAGTTTATCGGGCTTTAAGAATCGAAGAAGCCGATAAAGTACCTAAGGGAGAGTTAGGGATACACGACGAGCTTGTCTCAGCTATTCTTGGCGAACCAATTCGAGGCTCATTCGAGGCTCACGTAAGAGTTCGGAAACTGCTTAACATGGACTTAGTGAATCTGGGATTAGAAGGCGGGCCTAAGGTAGAGCTCGTAGGATTTACGAAAGAAGGGTATCCAATATATAGAAACTGGCTTGGAGTAGAGTGGGTTGAAAGCGGCAGAACGCAACACTACTTGAAACATGCTCTCTCTACCGTGGAGGATATGGAGCATTTCTGCATGCCCGACGTGACCCTGTTTAACACTTCGAGTATAAAGAAGTGGGTGGACCAGACTGACTTCTGCGTGTTCGCTCAAGTAGGCGGGGTATTCGATTCGATCTATCCCTACATGGGGTTAACGAATTATATTAAAGCCCTCTACTTGTATCCCGATGCTCTGAGACACGTGATAGAAGAAGTCTATAGGTTTAATATTGAAGTTATAAAAATGTTTGCCGAAGCAGGAGCACACGTGATACTGATTGGCGATGACCTGGCGTATGATAATGGTCCCTTCATTCCTCCAAGCCTTCTCAGGAGATACGTATTCCCATATTTAGCTGGCGAGGCTGAAGTCGCGCATCGGCTTAGTCTCCCCGTTATCCTTCATTCAGACGGCAACATCATGCTGTTAATAGATGATATAGTCAAAGCTGGATTTGACGGTTTGCATAGTCTTCAACCGAGCGCAGGCGTTGACATAGTTGAGATTAAGAAGCGCTGGGGAAACAAGCTGTGTCTAATGGGCAACGTTGACTTAGACTTTCTATTGCCATTCGGTAAACCGGAGGATGTGGAGGCAGAGGTTAAAAGACTCATACGTGAAGTAGCACCTGGTGGAGGATATATCTTAAGCACTACCAATGTATTAACCAGGTATGTGCCGCCTGAAAACGCTTTATCAATGTATAGGGCTGCTGAGAAATACGGCAGGTACCCGATTAATATTTGATGCGAATAGGAATGCTTTATCGACTCAAAATGCTATAATCCTCGCTAGTAAAATGAAGAGAATAGATTTAAGAAGGTTACGGTAATTAAGCAACAACCTTATCTTTCAGCACTCTAATACTAAGCCGAAAGGAATATAATACTGCCTTTAAATTGGTCTCCTACTTGAATGATAGTGAAAGAATCCTAGCAGTATTCGAAGGAAAACCAGTAGACAGGGTTCCTTGGAACATAAGGCACGAATATTGGTATCTGGTAGCTAAAGCCAGTGGAAAATTACCTGAAATATATGTAAACATGAGTTTAGCTGAAGTGTGTGCTGATTTAGGTGCGAGCTGGAGGTGCTATTCCGGCTACTTTGTTAAAAATGCGGTAAAGGTGATTTATGGAGAAGATGTGGAATTCTTAGTAGATAGAAACGGAAGTCTTGTTAGAACAACTATAAAAACACCCGTCGGGGTTCTTCGTGAGGTTTCTCAAATTGACGAATGGGGCTTATCTTCTAGAAGAATAGAATATATGTTAAAGAGCGTCGATGATTTTAAGGCTTTCTCATATCTGCTAGAAAATGCTGAAGTAAGGTTCGACCAGCAGGTTTACGAGGAGTTGGAAAGGGATTTGAAAATGCGAGGGATAGTTTCTTTCTTCTTCCCCCACTCTTCTCTTCAAGCACTTATTCTCGATTACATGGGCTTCACTAGGACGATGAGGTTTCTATACATGGAAGGCCAGAATAGGGTTGAAGAAATTATGAATTGCATAGAAAGATATAATGACAAGTTCTTTAGGTTGATGGTTACAACTCCAATTAAAATATTCAATCTTGGTGAAAATATAGACGTAAGGTTAACGTCTCCAAAGCTATTTGAGAAATTTTGCTTACCAACATACCAGGAGAGATGCGAATATTTGCACAGGAATGGTAAATTTGTACATATTCATGTTGATGGCTATGCAAAGCCCCTGCTTCCGTTGCTTCGTGAATCTGGAGTCGATGGGGTTGAAGCTCTGACACCAGAGCCAGTTGGAGATATGAGTATTGAAGATGTTGCAAGAGAATTTAGAGATGAAATAGTTGTTCTAGATGGCATACCTTTCCTGTTTTTCCTACCGAATGTGCCATATGAAACATTAGAGAAATTCGTAATGAAAATAGTTAGAATTATTCCGCGTCTGGTACTGGGAATATCTGATGAGCTTCCTCCTCCAGCAGATGTTGAAAGAGTGAGAATGGTTTCAAAGCTGCTTGATAAACTTAGTGTGCGAAAATAGTTAAAGACTAGGGAATCATCAGATTACGAGGAAAAAAGCACTGGTAGTAAAGGAATTTGTTGTAAATCAAGTGTACATTCTATGATGGCAACCAGCTATTAAAAGATTCGAGAAGAGCAATATAAGATTATGCATTCTTCTCAGTTTCAGGACTGAAAATGTACTTTATTCTTTGATTGCTTTATTCGGAGGAAAATTTATAAACAAGTTTCTCCACATCATCCTTATGAAATACTTATGCAGTAAAAATGTAAAAGAGATTCTTACAACCCTTATACTTATAGGATCTATAAGTATCCTCCTAGCAACTCCACAAGGAGAGTATGTATACTATGGTGTTGTTCCGGAGAGGATTTATCGATACCTTCCAGTGGAGCAAACAGACCTGTCCAAAGGCTGGTATATAGACCCTGCAACTCTGGGTAAAACTGGTTATGTTTCAATAGTTGCTTTAGAAGACAATACCCGAATACAGGTTTATACCGTCCCCGATAAAAAGCTTGTCTCAGAATTCTTGCTTAACGCTATGGAAAAGCGCTATGTTCCTCTGCCTAATGGAACAATGTTTAAAGTTGTTTCAAACAAGCTCGTTTCAGTTCTCCTAATGTCTCCGCCGCCCAAGGGGGGAGTTCCGGGGATTGATGCTACGGAAGCCGTTATGGCAACAGGCTTTTATCCTTCTACTAACGGAGCATATACTGGCAAAGAATTTGTAATATTGGCTTCACAGGGCTTCCTAGGATTTGGATATGTAATATTTGCCGTAGAAGATGCTGAGGTTACTATAACCGCTGAAGGCGGATCCATGCAGACTTTTATGATGAAAGCAAATACTTACAAGGAGCTGCAGCTGGATCCTTTCAAAGTCTACAAGATAGTATCCACTGGAAACATAATGGTTCAAAGCGGTTTTACAGCTTATGCAGCAGTGGAGGCCCAGATTTCAAAAAGCTTCTTCATTCCTTCTGCTGAAGGAGGCTTCGTAGGAAGAAGATTCTATTCGAGGACTCTACGCACGTTCGACGCGAAGGAGGAGAACGAGTTTATAATCTCTGCCTTAGAGGATGCTAAAGTCACCGTCTGGGACTTGACGAACCAGAAGACTATTACAGAGCTCAAGGTTAAGGCGGGCGAGACCGCTAGGGGCAAGTTTACAGTGGGGACAGGAACTACAGGGGGTGCTTTAGCATTTGACAGTGATAAGCCGATAACAGTTCAATTTTTACATAGTGGAAGCATTAGTAGATCATACGGCATATCCTATGGTGTGGGTTTAACTTACATGAGTATTAGGCCCAATGAGGAGGTTCCCTTCGTGTTACCGACTAACTCCACCATATATGCGTACCTATTCTCGTGTGAGGAGGCTAATGTATACATTGACGATGTGGGTATGACAATAAGACCAGACGAACCATTCATAATAAATACGCCTGGAATACATAAAATAAGGTCGAACAAGAACCTAGTACTTTTGCTACTACACTATCCTTTAATACCTCCGTATCAGGGTATAGCGGAGTTTTCAGTCCCAATCCCCTGCGTCCAGACAGTCAGCATAACACCGGGTGTCGCTCTAAGCCCGCTGGGCGGAGGGCCATCAATACCGATAAGCTACATTATTGCAGCAGTAGTGTTTGTAGCAATCATAGTAGTCATAGTCTTCCTCAGAAAGAAGAAGTAGAGGCTAATTAGGATAAAACGATTCTATATAAGTTGTGACTGGAACAATCATTCACAAGTTCTGTTTTAAGGTGGTCCTGTACCAATTAAAATCTATTTAAACAGAGAAATACGTTCCTGATGTTTTTAAATCTGTGAGCTCTAGTTCAACATCCAGTTCCTCATTTAAGATGGATAGTATATCGAGTATGTTGCGAACATTCAAATCTGGTTTCTAGATTAAATGGCCTAATCATCTTTTTTCGAATCCAGTATGCTCAGATGATTTTCTATTTCCGTCACGCATTGCTTTATCTCACTCAACAGGTTTCTAAGGTCTTCAAATTCTCCCCGTGTCAGCGTAGTGTTTAACCTTTGAATCATAAGAGACAGTTCCTCGGCGCACTTTGCAACTAATTCTATTCTCTCGGTATTCCCACTGTTTGTCGGCTCTACTTTGTCTTGCATTCTTCAACCAGCCTTTTTACCCTCTCGTAAAATTCTCCGGAGCCTAATGCGTCCTCGAGTCGTGTGTTGAACGCTTTCTCCAATGCCCTGATTAAAAGCCTGTCGCTAATTCTCCTACTCCCGTTAATTAGCATGCCTACTATGAAAACCGCCTCTTCCTCAGATGACTTGTTAAGCAGGCTTGCCAACTCCCCTGCTTTAGAACCAATGCTCCCCTTACCGCTTACTCTACATACTTCAAGTATCCCAGTGTACACTTGACTTATGCTCAACTTTCTGTCTATCAATACCCTGCTCCTCTTCCTAAGGGCTTCCCTTACCCTTCCAGTTTCAATAAGCTCTTCAGCCTCGCTCTGTTTCAGAGGAGTTATACTTGCCAAGGCTTCTGAAACTATTCTTTTTAAAAGGCGTGTCCCAAAGAGTCTCGACGCCTCTCCGAAATCCATCCTCAATATCCTAAGGAGGCTTTCAACATGCTTCTCGTCAACTCTTTCTATTAACGAGGCTATCTCGTTTACAGCCTCATCATCGCTCTCGTAATCCAGCTTGTTTAAAGCTTCAACGACTTCAGAGAATGCGTCAACCAATGGCCTACTTAAACTCGTCATAATAAATCTTCTCACTCTTAGGAGGCGGAGGCACTACCCTAGGAACATGGTCGGAGTATCCAAGTGGAGTGAGCGAGACTGCTCTATAGCCTCTGGGTGCTTTAACAATGTCCTCAACTCTCTTCTCGTCGAATGCCCCGATCCAGCATGTTGAGAGTCCGAGACTT
>JAWBXT010000033.1:0-12257 GCA_038867695.1 Thermoproteota archaeon | reverse complement strand
TAAAGCAGTAGTCTTACCGACCTGCCTGGGCCCAACTAGAAAGCTTAAAGAAAAAGGCTCAAATAGAAACTCATCGATAATGGGAGGAACCCACTTAACCTCCTTATTTCTCCATTCCTCATAAGTCTTGTCTATCTCTCGATACCACCAAGGATTCTGCGATTCCATTGCAATAGTATTGCAAATGATTATTTATAAACTTTTGCATTAAAAATACAACTCAACGAGGATGCGAACAAAATTATCAAAAACAACATCACGAATGATTGCTTATTAGCTTCCTAATATTGTAGTGTTTTTGCAGAAGGTCTTACCTTACCAGCTTACATGAGCCTCATTGTTGCTGATCGGTATAGCAACCATACTTGTATCGACCGTATTCATAGGTAATGAAATGACTGTGTTAAATATGTTTTTACTCACCACGGATGGACCATTTATATAAACTCTCTAAGACAGAACTTTCACGAGTTGTATAAGATAATAATGATATCAGTCGTTGCATGGTTAGTAAGTTCAATAATTTTGGTAAAACTTCAATAATAGCAATCTAAGATTATTAATATTCCAATTCGGCCTGAAATACACCTCCTACATTAACAATCTTAAAGAAAAATTTGTAGATCTTTTTAATTAAACATCCATTCACTTAAATTGGTTTAAGCTGCAAGTTACTCTAACTCACTCATAATAAACATTTTTATGTAAGCATCAGCAATCTAAAATATCATCAGACTAGAAATGAGCATTTCGCTAATTGTAGCTGAAGTAAGGCCAGAAGATGCAAGAGGGCGCGTAGTAACTATTAGTAGAAGAGTAATGGCTCAGTTAGACATCAGAGCGGGAGATGTAATTTTAATTAAAGGGAAAAAAACGTCTTCTGCAATAGCCTGGCCTTCTGCAAACGGAGATGAGAATATCATAAGAATGAATCACTTACTTAGGAGAAGCGCTGAAGTAGCTATAGGTGAACAAGTTTTCATCGAGAAGGTTGAGAAAATAGATAATGCTTTTGAAATAACGCTTTCAATGGAGGGAGCACAGGTAGATAAAATGGAGCAAAGATTCGTAGATTACGTAAAAAGTAAATTTCTAAATATTCCACTAATGGAAGGAGATTTTCTTTCAATACCCGTTTTCGGTGGCGGATTTTTCATTTTTCGAGTCATAAAAACCAAGCCTCAAGGAGTTGTGAAAATAACTGGTGATACAAGGCTTCAAATAGTTGGAGAGGCAGTTGCTGAAAGATATGCAATACCAAGAGTTTCATACGATGATATTGGAGGATTACATGACGAGATAAGAAGGATAAGAGAAATAGCCGAGCTACCTTTAAGACACCCGGAAGTTTTTCAAAGACTCGGCATAGAGCCTCCCAAGGGAATCCTCCTATACGGTCCCCCAGGGTGTGGCAAGACACTACTTGCCAAGGCTGTGGCCAATGAAGTTAATGCCACATTCATTTCGATAAGTGGACCAGAGATTATGGGAAGATATTATGGGGAGTCAGAAGAGAGGCTTAGACAAGTTTTTAAAGAAGCTCAAGAAAATGCCCCTAGTATCATATTCATAGATGAGATTGATGCAATAGCCCCGAAGAGAATTGAAGTTCAGGAAGTTGAGAGGAGAGTTGTAGCGCAACTGCTTGCCCTTATGGATGGTTTAAAAAGTAGGGGAGATGTGATTGTAATAGCAGCAACAAATATGCCTGACTTAATTGATCCAGCTTTAAGAAGACCTGGTAGATTCGATAGAGAAATAGAAATACGAGTTCCAAACAAGAAGGGAAGACTTGAAATACTTAAGATTCACACTAGAGGAACCCCGCTAGCTCCCGATGTGGACTTAGAGAAAATTGCGGAAATCACTTACGGATATAGTGGAGCAGATCTCGCCTTACTCTGCAAGGAAGCTGCAATGAAGGTTCTGCGAAGAAATTTGTCAAGTATAGAATCTTTAGATCAAAGAATTCCATCGGAAATTCTTGAAAAGTTGGTTGTTACTATGGATGATTTCATAGAAGCATATAAGGAGATAACTCCAACTATGATGAGAGAAATCTCAGTAGAGATTCCGGAAGTTCATTGGAACGATATAGGCGGTTTGGAAGATGTGAAGAGACTCTTAATAGAATCTATAGTGGAACCTTTAAAATATCCTGAAAGATTTAAAGAACTCGGCATAGAGCCTCCCAAGGGAATCCTCCTATACGGTCCCCCAGGGTGTGGCAAGACACTACTTGCCAGAGCTATTGCAACGGAGAGTGGTGCAAACTTCATAAGCATAAGAGGGCCTGAGGTATTTTCCAAATGGGTAGGAGAGTCTGAGAAGACTATAAGGGAAGTCTTCAGAAAAGCACGTATTGTATCCCCCTCCATCGTGTTTCTGGACGAGGTTGAATCAATCGCACCTTCGGAGCAAACGCTTGATGAAAGTGGGGTTTCAAAAAGGGTTATAAGCCAATTATTAACAGAAATAGATGGTTTAATACCCCTTCAGAATGTGGTGGTGATAGGAGCCACAAATAAGCCTTGGGAAGTTAATTCAGACCTACTAAGACCGGGAAGACTGGAGAAGAGCATATACGTTCCTCCTCCAGATGAAGACTCTAGGCTTCAAATACTTAAAATAGCAACAAGAAAAACGGCTCTCGAAGAAAATGTAGACTTAAAGAAGATATCTAAGATTACTGAAGGATTTTCAGGTGCTGATATTCACTATCTATGTAAGGAAGCAGGTATGAGCGCTTATCGAAGGGGCGCTAAGAGAATCGGAAACGAGGATTTTGAGGAAGCACTTAAATACGTATTTCCAAGTATAAGCAATGTTCAAATTTACGAAGAGTGGAGAAGAAGAAACAAAGCCATATGATTCTCAGCAAAATACTATAGCTCAAGACTTTAAAATATACTCTTCGTTAACGATATAGTGAATTCCTCCAAAAAGCTTATATTTTACCCATAAATATTATTCTTGGTTTGAGTAAAGAAGAAATTCCATGGGATAAGGTTGCAAAAGAGGTTGTTAAGGTATTAGGTATAGAAACTGCTAAGGGTTTGTGGTATGGTTTTTCGATTCAAACACTGTATCCTCTGTTAGCCGATATAGTTAAAAGAACAGTGGCAGGCGGTGCACGTTCCGAGGATGAATTAAGGAGGATAGTACAGGAGGAATTGAGAAAGGCACAGACACCATCTCCTACACCAGAAGACTTAGAAAGAAGAATAGCTCAAATGATGAAGCAGATAGCTGAATCTCCTACCACTACAACTACTCCGCCTTCTGCATGGCCCCCGGTACAAAGAGCCCCAACCGATGTGGAATTTGAAATGGAACAAATAAGAAATAGACTTAATACTCTTGAAAATACAAGAAATCAGCTTATATCTAAGAAGTACACGACTTTTGATGAAACAGAGAAAAGAAAGATAGAAGACTCAATAAGAGAAATAGACCTAGAAATAGAGAGGGAGAAAACGAGGTTAGCAAGCATAAGGTCGATGTATAGAATATAAAATGGGACTTAAATCGCTCATAGGAGCTTTATTTTTAATCTTTGGTCTAGGAACAGGAGTATATGAATGGTTAATATCGGGCTTTTCAACACCCATTCCCTTTATCGGAATAGCTCTATGCTTAGTCGGTATCTATTTGATTTATTCGGATCTAAGGAGAAAAAAGAAGACTGTTGACAAAACCGTGGTTGATATCGCCGCATTACTCTCAGGAGTTGTAGCTGGAATAATCGCCGTAGAGAAGCTAAAATCGAAGATGGAAAACACGAAGCTTAAAAATAATCAGATAACAGAGTTAGAAGCTCAACTGGAAGGCTTGAAAGCTCAAGGCCGGATAAGCAATGATAAATATCTTGAGATTAAGTCAATGATAGAGGAGTTAAAAAGGAGAAGCAATTATGCAAGATGAAAACGAGCTAAGCGAAGAGGAATTATGTAAGATAATGCTGAAATACGTTGGAGTGAGAAAAAAGCTGCTGACGAAACTTGAGAAGCTAGGAAAGTTGACGCCTCAGATGCTTGAGGAGGCTAAAGCCATACTTAAAGAGATTCCTGAGGAGGGCAAGGTTGTGCTTTATACAGATGATATGGAAAATATGAAGAAGCTGATATCCACTAGTGAAGTGGAAATGTTATCAGAGTATCCTTTAATTAACGGCATAATTGTATTTGGCCAGAAGAAAAAAATTTTCCGCCTTGTTCTAAACGATTTAGTAAAGGAGTTTGATATAATCAGGAAAGTAGAGGCATTTTAGGCATGATAGTGGATGAAGGCTTATTTAGGTTGGCGTCTGAAAAGACGGATGAGTTCTTTAAAGTTGTCATGTGGGCCGGTACCTTTATCGACGACTTTGCAATAGGAGCAGATGCTTCTAAAGAGAAAGGATTGAAGGTTCTCGAAAATATGTTTAAAGATATGCTTAAGCGTACGTACTTCAAACCTGAGGAATTATTCGAGGAAATATACGGCATTTATGGTTTTATTCCTGCCATCGTCGGGAAAATGCGCGGGGGAGTAATCAGAGGACTAGCTCGTCTGCATTCACTTCTACCCTTTATATATAAAATTGAACCTGTGAGGATAGTTACGACTTGCCTAAAAGATTCTGTACCTCTCATACATGCAGACAAGGCTTATAGGAGGGGTTTTTTCGGTGAGGGAGTGAAGGTTGGGGTTGTAGACAGCGGAGTTGACCCTTCCTGCTCGTTAAGGGGTAAGGTTATTTCCTATAGAAATTTTGTCCAGGAAGAAGAATACTGCGATTATAATGGGCACGGCACTCACGTAGCAGGGATAATCGCAGGAGACGAGGAAATATACTGCGGAGTTGCACCCAAGTCTAAGATAATTTCGGCGAAGGCTTTAAACAGTGAAGGGGAAGGGTATGAGGATATGATTGGAAGTGGGATAATGTGGGCATATACTGAAGGTGCCGAAATAATAAATCTCAGCCTCGGCACGCCGAGAAGTAAAGGGGGCACACCTGAGACCTTCTTGAGCAGATTAGCGAACGAATTGACGACTAAAGGCATCGTGGTAATCGCTGCTGCTGGAAACGAGGGAGAAGAGGGGGAAGGAACCATAGGAAGTCCTGGCTGTATGGAAAGCGTTATTACCGTGGGAGCAGTAGATAAACACGGCAGATTAGCCAGCTATAGCTCCAGAGGTCCAGTAGACGGGATCATGAAGCCCGACCTCGTTGCCCCTGGCGGAAATGGATCGTCCCCCGAGGAGCATATAATCTCAACTAGATCCCAGTTCTCGAATCTTCCATATTATCCCAATAGATGCCATGCGCCAATGATTGGGACAAGTATGGCAGCCCCACATGTTTCCGGTTCAGCAGCGCTGATTCTTGAAGCCATGAGAAAGAAAGGAATCACAGTTCCAAATAAGCATTTCTTCGTGAAGAAAGTCCTAATGGAATCCGCCACGAATCTCGGATACAAGAGAAATGAACAGGGTGCAGGATTGGTTAACATCGATAAAGCCCTCAACTATATCGAAACCTGTTCCAGTGAGGAAATTGTCACGCGTGTTCTAGAAGAGAACGTAAGTCGAGTAACTGAGAGCTTGGCATCCGTCCTCATTCCCGGTGCCGTTGTCGGAATATCTGCAGTATTACTTGGCGCAATATTTCAACCAGAGAAGCAGGGTATACAAGTGCTCCGCACATCTTATCAAGAGTTCTATTCTCAAATGGATGCGATATTGAGGATGCTGGAGGAGAAAATTCATACCCTGAATCGAGACTACATGAGGGGAGTCATTCCGCACCACAGATACTCTGAGGAAATGATGAAGATAGCACGCGCCCTGCAAGAGCTGAATGGACTGATAAAGAGTATAAAAAATATGGGTTAGCGCACTGTCACTTTTAATCCCTGCTATTTTTGTTAAATGTTGCACTACGAGAAGAGCATCATTTCAACTCAGTTACGCCCAGCTCATATGTATTAATGCTTCTCCACTATATCTTTCTTTTGTCGTCGAAATAAAAGCAGATGGGTTTGAAATGACAAGCTTTGCCAATATCGCTTCAAGCATCTCAAAGAAATAGTAAAATATTATCAACTGGCATTACTTCATAAAAAGATTTAAAAGAACACCTAGGACAATAATCTTGAAATGCCAAAAATACCATTCATGCTATCACTTATTGGCACCGTTTTTCTTATAGTAAGTGGCCTAGCTTTCATAAGTTTGGTACCCTCGTTGCTATCCTATTTTGGAACGATTATCATTACATCGGGATATATTCCGCTCCTTCTTTTAATCGGTATAGGATTAATGTATTCTAATGACAAGAAAGAGGTTACTGTGGGTTCAATCATAGCCCTAATCTCTTGTGGATTGAGTGCATTTTTGGGTCTTAGTGCACTCTCATTAATTCGCTCTTATTTTGTTGAGCAAACTTTTTTCATAGGCTTATTGCTTCTTCTCGGTGGTGGCATAAGCGGATTGGCTTGGAAGCCCACATCCTCACCGCCTTCACCATCCTCAAACTCTGCTTCTTATGACGTTTTGCCACCTCCGCATCTTAGTTTGGGAATTCTAATATATCAAAAACCTTCTTCAAATATAGAAATATCAGAAATCGAGGAGAAGATCAAGAAAGTGAAAGAATTCTTAATGGAATTAGAGAAGGAAGAAAGCGATTTTCATGATTCTTGCTAAACATGAAACTGGTTACTAAAGGCTACTAGAAAACAAAAAACAGCAGATTACAAGCATAAATCATTGATTATACTCTAATCGCATCCTTAGTAATGACGGTATTAAGGATCGCACAATTTAATCCAACGTTATTGAACATAAGCATGGAAGTTTCAGAATATGCGCTAAATTAGAAGGAAAATGTTTTGACTCTATTAAAATAATAACTTTACTCTCCCCCTAGATTCTTTAGGAACTCTTATACCTTCCTTATTTGGGCATCATTAAACTTCGTGCTTTCTATTCTTAATTTCAACACCTCCGTTAAAATGATTCGCCTACAATTAGCATGTTAATATAAATCGTATGCGAGTCGAGAATTGAGTTAAATTTAAATAATACATCCTGAAAGAGAGAATTATGACCCAGCAAAAAGGCGGAAGCATGATACTAGGAGTTATCGTAGGCTTTGCACTCCACTTACTATTGGGAGGATCATTTCCTATAATCGGTGATATAATAGCTGGGTTAGCCGCAGGATATATAGCTAAGGGTTTAGGTAGGGGAGCAGTCGCAGGCTTCCTCTCCGGCATGTTAGGAGGAATAATACTCGCCATAGTGCTACCTTTACTACTAATACCGTTAGCAAATCTTCTTCCATTTTTAGCACCGTTTCTCGGCTACCTACAAGCAGGAGTAGCCCTACTAGCCATCATCCTCAGCCTTAAGGGAGCAATAATCGGACTAATTGGAGGAGTAATAGGAGGAGCAATCTCAGCAAAGTTCTAGTGACTAACAAGTTATATGTAAAATTGCTACATGTTTTATTTTTCATTTTCTATATCTTTCAAGATCTCTAGAGTTGTTTTTATTTCCACATTGTACTTTCCTAAATTTTTCTAGCATTCTCGATTAGCGGTAACAAACCATATCAATCAGAATCTATAAAAACCACTTCAGGGTTTTCCCTTTCAAGAAAATCAAGCTCTTTCTCGCTTAAAGGAGTATGCCCCATCGGAACCCTTGACTTCTCCTTCTCCCTCCTACTCACTTCCCCATTAACATGGATCACAATATCATACTCATACCTCTCCCCCCTAACCTTAATCCAGCCAAACCCCGTCTCCAAGCCTCCTCACTTATAAATATTTCCCTTAATAATTAAACTTTATGGTCTAATAGTACCTATCAATAAAGGATTTTGAGCTTTAAATTCCCTTACCCTCTAGCTTTCTCAGGAAACTTTTCACCTTCCCTCTATGCCTAGGATTTCTGACGGGTATGGTATGAAAGGTAAACAGGTTAACGTTTTTTCATCTAGACCATGTTAAGCTCTCTTAATTGGATGAACTTAAATGTTTAAACGTAGGAGAAGCTTATTGGAGGTTTTATTCAAATTTTTAAAGGTAAAAACTATTCTTCACTTTCCAGCTTTCTCAAGAATCCTCTAACCTTCTCTTTTTTCTCCTCAATCTCTCTCACCATTTCCTCCTCTTCGGGTGGAGGTGGTAATGGTAGGCATGTCAGTCTCCTTTTCTCTGATTTTGCAATATGCCCGTTCTTAATGGCTTCAGCCCACCACTCAACTGTTACAACATCGTCCACCCTCGGAATCCAATCTTTCAGCTCCGCATAACCTTTAGAGTCAGTTAACAGATTTACCGATTCGCTACCTATATGGAGTATAAGCGGGATCAGCCTAACAGGCTCGCCATTGGACAATACCTTGACCAGTAGCCTTACCGGAGGAACTAAGGTAGCATTATTCGCTGGCTCTACAAGCTCAACCTTATGAAACAAGAATGGCGGCATCAAAGGATAGTTATCAATATTGTTTTCATCTATAAAATAAGGAGAATCGCCGACACCATTTCCATCCGAATCACTACCAAGATAATCACTCCAATAATTTCCCTTAAAACCATCGTCCCAAACATTCGCGGAATCTTCCACACTAACCTGATTTCTATTGCTTATAAAATTATTATGGTAAACTCTATTACCAGAGGAACTAAAAACCTCCAAACCAAGCTCATTGTGCTCTATAGTATTACTACTAATTATGTTATTATCTCTTGATAGTTCGCCCACGCTGATAATGGAAATATCTCTCCTAATGGAAATACCTCTCCCGTTATGCCTTATTCTATTATCATTAATTATATTCTTTTGAGAACTTTGAAAACAGATGGCAAAATCATTATTCTCTAAGATGTTTTGTTCAATAGTGTTTTCGAAAGACCTTTGAAGAATTATGCCATAATAATTGTCCATTAGCTCATTATTTCTTACTACACTGTTCTTTGTCTCTGCCAATTGGACTCCTATCGAAGTGTTCACTATCTTTAGATCCTCGACGACAATATTCTTACAGTTTACCAGTATTAATTGACCAATGTCAACATTACGAATCTTCTTATTGGATTTTTTCTTAAGGAAGAACAAAGGCTTACCGTTAACGGTGTTGCCCTTAATAGCAACATTATCGCAAGAACCATAGACATATAGGCCACAACCGATGAACTTATTCTCCGTTATCTCAATATTCGATCCGCCCAAAAAAATTCCGCATTCCCAGCAGTCAACAACTTCGTTTCTGTTTACCACGATGCCTGAAGATTCAGAAATAGAGATACCGCTGTTAAAGCCTTGAATCCTTATATCACTTATTTCCACTCCTTCCCTAAATGATGCGTCTATTCCACTTGCAGAAGTACTTATAATTAGGTGACTTTTCCCATCTATAATGATATTATCTTTCTCAACCCTGATTCCGTCTCCCGAGGTTATCTCAATATCGTCAGTTAAGAAATAAATGGTTCCATCCCGCCTTATTGGTGCATCTTTAGGTTCAATCTTACCATTTTCTTTAATAGTAATGCCCACGCCTCTCCACATCTCTAATGCTATAAAACAGCTTGAGATTTAAGTTTTTCCCAGTCACGAATTTTTTACGCTAAGTGTGAACATGTTGTTAAGACCTTGCTAAGATTCTTCTCTTATTTCAGCAAGCTCTTCTATTATTAAAAAACTAGAATTAGAGCGGAGTTATATTTAGGATTACCTGAGTCTAGCCAAAATCGCATGCTGAGTGAAAAGGCGGCATCGTAATCCTTACTTAGTCTTTCGAAAAAACATAAATAGAAAAATAACGGGTAAAATAAATGTGGCGTTTAACAAAAAGGAAGAGGCGTCTGAACCTAAAGAGCGTGCACAGATGTTCTTCTTCACTTTTTTATGGAGATGTGGAGGAGAGAGGGATACAATGTCTCAGGGCTTGAAGAACTATTTGAAAACAGGGAAATCGAATCTATTAGAAATGTTTCAGACAGGTTCGAAAAGATAGTTCAGGGGATTAGGGGGCTTGAAAAAGAGGCAAACATACTGGGCATAAGGGAGCTTGAAGCAGAGGTTCGCTCTTTAAAGAGTAGGACAAGGGATCTGAATAAGATTGGGGAGATTGGAGAATACGTATCTAAACTACAGAGGAAAATTGGAGAGTTTAAAGAATTCAAGAGGAGAGAATGGGAGAAAAAGATAATCGGGTGGGGGAAGAGAGGCTACGAGGCTCCTGTGTTTAAAAAATATTTGGAAGAATACTCTGTTCAGGCTGAGGAAAAGCTCAGAAAATACGAGCAGGCAATAGGCGAGCTTGAGCAACTTAAAGAAAACTTGAAATCTTTCAACATTAGCGGCTTCGGCTTCGAAGTATTCACCATAGAGAAAAACATGAAAGAAGGACAGGACATCGATAAAACTATTGGAGAAATCTCCGCCTTAAAAGCGAAAACAGAAGAGAAGGCTAAAGAGGAAATGGAGAAATGGATAGACGAAGCCATCAGGAAAGTAAGGAAACACGTAAAAACATTAGAGCAAAGCACATAGACAGTTACCTTTTAGACTCAGGTTTCTAGATAAAGGGATATTAAAGTCGTGATAATTAAATCCATAAACAATAGTAAAAGCTTATAAAAGAGTAAACGTCAGTTTTATATATGCACGAGAAACCAGTTGCTGCGATTATCTCATCACTAATTGGAGCCTCCTTAATTCTCTTTAATGGTTTTTTCTATACAATAATATTTATCAATTCAATAGACTATTTCTTTTTCAGCTGGTTTCCTATATATGCCGGAATAATGATAATTGTCGGAATCATAATGATAATTGTCGGCAGCACCATGATCAATTCAGTAGATAAGAATAGAGTTAATAGAGGCTCAATCATCATCCTATTCTTCTCAATCATGGTTCTCTTCATTGGAGGGGGCTTCTTAATAGGTTCTATTCTATGTATTGTTAGTGGCGTTCTTGGATTAATATGGAAGCCTCCTTTACTACCCCCACCACCGCCTACTCCACCCCTGCATGTAATTACACCAATCTATACTCCTACTCCTGTAGTATTAAAACGTGAGAAAGATTTGATCAAGCTTGAAGAGGAGAAAGAGGTCGAAGAAATGACAAGGTGGCTGGAGACGGCGATCAGAAAGGTGGAAAAATTAATTGAAGAAATAGAAAAATCATAATTATTTGCTTTTTCACAATCTTTTAACAGAAGCTATAATCAGTGCTAAAGATTTCCAACAGCGATCTTCTTGTCAAGAAATTAGTTAAGTTTATTAGACTCTTTTTCTCCAATTTCGCGCGCTATAAATGCTCTAAAAGTCAATTTGCATATCTACGGAATAAAGTCATTCAACTTTTCCCTTCTGGAGTCTGAGGGTTAATGCCTCTCTGGCTCTACCAATCAAATTAGGTTATAATCTTAGTCAGGATTTCCCTGAGCTTAGCCAAGGACCTTTCGCAAAATATCCTCCTTATAGCTTCCCTGTCCTTCTCCGGAACAGTTTCATTCCTCCTTTCAGCCAAGATCCTCTTAATGACTCCACCTATATCATCATCGGCTTCGAAAGCCTTCCCATACTGATCCAAGTTTTTAAGCAACTCGTTATAACTTGATTCTAAGAAGCTATAAGTCATCTCCTCCCTCGTCTTTAGCTTAATCTCCCAGATTATCCTCATAGTGTCTGTTACGAAGCCCGGTAGCAACATATACTCCTTAAGCATTCTGAATTCCCTGTTAACTTCTTCAACACTGTCTGAACTTATGCTTGTACATAGTGAGTCAAATGCATACAGCATCATATCCTTCCCAATCGTCCGGCTGGCCTTCTTCAAACCAGCCAAATCCTTCTTAACCTCTTCGAAACTATTATACCTGTTGTCTACAGACAGGCATTTTCTAATCACGCTCTCAAACCGTCCTAACCCGCTAAAATCCACTTCCCTCTCCATCTTCTCCAGTATTTCGAAAACGTCTTCCCCGGAGAACGGGTTGAACTCTTTCAACAGTTCGTAGAACGTGACTCCAAAACTCCAGATATCGCTTCTCTCGTCAGGCTCCTCGCCTTTAAAGATCTCCGGGGCTGCGTACTCAGGAGTATAGGCAAAACCCCAGTCACCTATCTTAGGAATGCCTCCCCTAATAAGTATGTTGCTCGGCTTTATATCCCCGTGAACAATACCCTTGCCATGAGCATAGATCAGCGCATCAGCTACTTCCAGCATAACACTTAGAAGCT
>JAWBXT010000032.1:0-12689 GCA_038867695.1 Thermoproteota archaeon | reverse complement strand
CTTTGCACGGTAACTAAGCTAAAAACATATAAGAGACGGCGGTATTTCAAATTTTAATAGCGCGCTAGAAGGCTGGAAAGCTATGTCAAGCTCAGAATTCTTTATATTATCCTTCTTTTAAAATTCTTTATATTATCCCTCTTTTAATAAAATTATTACCAATGATTCCTCCGGAGTTCCAAGGCAATGAGCTTATCTCCTCGATTATAGAAGAAATCAGAGCTCTGAGGACTGTGATCGACGAGATAGAAGACGAATTCAAACGGAAAGGAAAGAAAATAGGGTCTTCTTACAGCATTTCTTTTCCAAAAAAGAAGCGGCTTGAGGCTTTCGAGTATAGGGACGCAATTTTATCAACAAAAATAGAGCCACAGGTTAAGAAAATTACCTGTCTTCTCCAGCAATGCTTCCCATGGGCTCCCGAAGAATTGAAGCCTGCATTATTAAGCTGCGCAGGAGGAATTGTGGAGGTCCTTGAGAGCGAACATGAGCCTGACTGTCATGTTGTGCTTTCTAAAAAAGCTTATCCATTTTCCATGCTATTTGAACCAGTTGAGCTGGTCGAATTCTTAAGGGAGCTTTACAAACCGGTTTATGTCTGCACAGCGAGGATACTTAATTCGTTAAGTGAATTTCATTCGTCAGATTTGAAGGAGTATGATCCACAGATACTTAATGAAGCACTATCGATTAGTAAAAGGATGAAGTGGGTTGAGGAAAAGGGCGAAGGATCTTATTCGATCCGTGAAAGACCGATCATTAAAATCACGTGCCCCCACTGCAGGCAGAAAGTTTATGCATACGAGGATGAGTGCCCAAAATGCGGTTTCTATCTCCAAAATCTGGCTTTAAGAATCAAGAAACGTCTTGAAATACCGGAGCAATGGTATGAATGGGATGGACAACGACAAAAATGGATTGCTTTCTTTAAGTGTCGTATGTATGGAGACTGGATAGACCTTGCTCATGAAGCCCCTCTAGGTAAAGCCCCTGTAAGTATGTATCTGTATGTAATCTTGGGAAATCTTGAAAGATCAGGAGTTATTTGTAAATTTCCCGATCATGAATTTTATAGTACTTATTATTCTGAGTCTCTTGATTTCTTAATTTTATCAGGAATTTTAGAACATGTATACGTGTATGCGTTATATGGCTCCTCTATTCAAGAATTAAAAGAAAAGATCTTAACTGTAATAGATGAAATAAAAAATGAAGCAGAAAAAGAATATGAATCGAGTATGAAGATAGTTGGGGCATCCCTCTCACATCTGGGTTACGTCCCACGTTCTAAGAAAGATTTTACTGAGGAATTCGTACGGCATGCAATGCAACATTTCACTCCCCCTCTTGACAAGCACCCTGTTCTGAGAGCAATGATGCACGATGAATCCCAAATGATGCAGTGGCTCGATAGAACAATAGGAAAGGTTAAGCACTATATTCAAGAAATTGAGAAAACATCAAAACAGTAGCGTTCCTAATATTCACCTATCGCACTACGCGCCACGGAAGCGCGCGAGAAGTATAAGCTGCTGCCGGATTTCGTAATCAACGCCATGAGGATACTCGGGAGATTAGGATGAAGACGAGGGAGGAAATGACATACAGCTTCCTTGAAGCAAACTATAACGAGTTGCTTAAACACTTAGACCAATATGGGAGGGCTTTCGAGACTGATGATGATATAGGCGGAGTCGTTAGGAGAGTCTCAGCTGAGAGAAGGAACGGGATTATTCCGGAGAAAGACAGGGAAGCCATACGGAGAATCTTCTGCGAAAGGTCTCTGGCTAAACTCAGGGAAATCCTGACTACGACTAAGTTCTAGTTTTGATAATGAAGCCATTGAATACAGTTAAGACCTTGTCGAGATTATTTCTTGCTCTTCTTTCTACTAGGCTTTTTCTTACTTTCTTCCTCGATTGATTCTATAAATCTTCTGATTCGAATAATTCTGTCATCTACGAATTTAACCATTTCCTCTCTTCTCTTTATGCGTATGCGTGCAAGTTTTTTCTAATAAGAGAGACTGCAAATACTGAAATTATACTAACCATAGTGGCCACAATAACATAAATGAGTTGGGTATAATCCTTTCTCCAAACCACCTCAATATTTCTCGGACCGTCGATGTAAATTTCGGCAACGCTTTCTGCAACAATTTTATCAGTATCTTTTAATCCTTTAAAGCCGTCAAAGATACCTTGGATTAAGAATCCCGATACGGTGTTCCTTAGGCGAAGGGTAACCGCAGTACCTTCATCATACCATCCCTCAACTTTTCCATCGATCTCTCCGAATTCTGAATCAACTTCTAAATAGTACTGCGGTATAAAAATAGCTTTTATATATTGATCCCCCTCGACGTTTACAACTCTAGTAACTATCCCATCATTCCATTTGCTAAATCTGTATCTCTTCCCATTAACCTCACTATTATAATATTCCTCTACTTTAATAGTGTGAACCGTGGATTCGTTCCAGTGACGGACTAAGGGTAATCTAGTTGCATCTATAATGTCTTGATCAACCTCCAAGTATATTGTTTTTTCCTTCAAATTAGCGTCGATAGTAATTTTGTAAAAAACGGGAACCACTTCAAATCTTACTATGCTGCTGCTTGCAGGACAAAACTTCTCATCGCCATCCCAAAAAGCTTGTGCTGACCATGATCCAGAAAACTCGGGCGTGAAAATGATTTCATAATTACCATTAGCATCAGACATAACTTCCTTAGTTATGTTTTCTCCCCTGGGAGAGTAAAGTTTAACATTTAATTCAACAGAATACCCCGGAGGCGGAGTTATCTGGCCGTAAATTCTCAGAGCCTCGCTTCTAACTAGTCTACTTTCAGAGATATGACAGGAGATAGAGCTTGAAACCCCAAATAATGCTGTTATTGAAATTGGCATGTCTAAAAAAGCAAATGTAATGATGTCATTTTTTTGTGAAAAGATGTAGCCTCTCCATTCCCTAAAGACATATCTGGGAGAAGGTCATGCAGTTATGGTCGAAAAAGAGGTAAAAATCAACGTTTCCAAGTTGCAACGGTTCTTAGGATTGCTATACAATTCTGGGTAAAGGCGGATAATCATGATCTTTCTACTTCTTCAATAAATTTTTCCATCTTTTTGATCGTTGCTTCCAGCCACCTTGTCATTTCTTCGACCTCTTTCTCTTCCTTAAGCTTGGTCAAATCTTCCTCGTGTTTAAACATTGGAGTTGTAGGAGTAGAGATTGGTATAATTGGCGGAGGAATTGGGGGTGGCGGTGGTGGAAGAGACGTCCATTTTAGTCCAAGGATACTGCCGGCGATGCATAGAATAGGACCTATGAAAAAGCCTCCTGCAAAAAGGAAACTAACTATTGCTAAGACTAGAACAACAATTGAGCCCATTGTAATACTACTTTTATTTTCTGAATTAATCATGATGGTGCCAATAAATATTAAACATCCAATAAGCATTGATAACAGATCGACCGTCATACAATCAATCATCCCCAGAAGTGTACCATAGACTCCACCATATAACGAAAACATTGCAAAACCATGGAGAACAATAAAAACAGCTCCACTTAACGAGAAGACAAATGCTAAAGTTGGCTTTCCGGTCATATCTAAAATATTGTTTTATTTTCTTAAAAACTTTATTATCTAAAAATGCTAAAAGATTATTGTGACTCGTTTTTTCTCTATCTAGAAACTGATGACTACAGGATTAACTGTTATGCACTTTGCTCTAATGTTTTTACGTGTTTCCTTACTTTCATGATGGCTTCGTCTATCCATTTCTCCATTTCCACTTTAATCCTTTCCTCCATCTTAGCTCTTAATTTTGAGATTTCTCCAATGATTTTATCGATATCTCGCCCTTCTTTCAACCTTTTCTCTATTGTGAATACTTCGAAGCCCAAGTCGCTTATGTTGAAAGACTTCAACTCTTCTTTGAGCTTTTCAAGCTTGCCTATTGCTAACTCGCTGGTCCTCTTCTGCAATTGAGACACGTATTCTCCAATCTCCTCGATCTTATCCAGATCTCCCAATCTGCCCTTTAAAGAGGAGACTTCGGCTTCGATCTTCTCTAGACCCAATACGTTTGCCTCTCTTTCAAGCACATTTATCCTCTGAACTATTTGCTCAAATCTTTCTAAAACATTTCTAACGTGATCAATATCTTCCATTTTAAGCTTTTCAAGGCCAGAAACATTATAACCCTCTTTCCTCCACTTTTCCCTCTTCGTTTGAAGGTCTCGCAATGTTCGAACCTCTTCCCTAAGCGCACGTGCTTCCGCATAGTTCGGTTTTATCCTTATAGCCTCATCATAGCATTTCAACGCTTCCTCAAGCCTTCCGAGAGAATAAAGTACCGCACCTTTACTGCTCCACGCTTCCGCATAGTTCGGTTTTAATTGGGTAGCTCGGTCAAATATTTTTAAAGCAATCTCATAGGCTCCCTTTAACCAAAATGAAACACCGATATCGATCAAAGCCTCCGCATCATCGGCAATTTTTAACGCATCATCTATTTTACCCCCATTGATAAGATCAATTATTTTCACAGCCTCTTTAAACTTAGCGCGTGCCACAAGTAGGATAGTTGAATATCATGAAAAGAAGCTTTTTATCCAGGTAAGGATCTTTTTCAAATGAATTCTGATTCCATTTTCCGAATAAAAACCTTTATTCTCTCTATTCTCTCTTCTAACCATCTTCTCATTTCTTCTTCAATTGGTATGTATATGACAATTCTCTTTTCAGAAATTCCCTTCTCATAGCCGACTTTCGACGCTTCGGCCCACCAGTTTAAAGTGGCTTCGTAACTCCAGCCCGGATCCCAATCCTCAAACTTAGCATACCCTTCAATATCTGTCTTTAAGATCCTCTGAATACTACTTTCCTCATTTTTCATGTGAAAGGTTACGTCAGCATTCTGGACCGGTTTCCCAGCAGAGGTAACTCTAACCCTGAAGGTTAAAGGCGGGGCTAAGCGTGCACGATGGGGTGGGTTTAAGAGCTCGATGTTAAGCCTGGGCAGTGTCGGCGGCTTTACTTCTACTTTGCGTTCTACTTCCAGAATCTCATGCTTTTCCTCCGGCATGAAGGTGAACTTGAATATGTACGTTCCCGTCCTTAATGTAAAACTTTTTTCAAGAATCTTTTTTGGATCAATTATTGTTTCTTCAAACGGAAGCGTTTCTACGATAATTCCTCTCTCGTCGAGGACTTTAAGGGCTTGAGCCTTTATAGTTATCCCGCTTCTGTTAGAAATCGTTACATGCACAATCGCTTTGTCTTCGCCGACTGCATCTATATGTGGAATGTTAATATTTACCGCCAGAGGGGATGGTGGTCTCCTTACCGTTAGTTCAGAGATTCTAGACTCTATAAACCTTATTGCGTCCTCCACTGGATGGCCACTAATGACATCGGCTACAATTTTACCGATTTCGCGGTCTGCATCACTGATACTCATACCGTGTTTTTCAACCTGACTCCTATACCTCCTGATTTGAGCTTTAAGGCGAAGAATCTTTACATCTCCCTTCTCATTATAAAGATCTTCGAGCGCTTGGATAAAACGTTCAAAGCTTTCCATGTGACTCTAAAAAGGAATTAGAAGCATAAAAACTTTACACATTTTTTAAGACTGACTTTTGCTGCGAACGGCATGTTTCTCGATTAACAACTTGTATTCCTCTAATTGCTTTCTCATTTTCTCGTAGTCTGCAAGTTTTGCTTCATAACTCGATATTTGCATGCTCAATTTTCTCGCCTTCTCCTCTACTTCAGCCTCTTTTCTCTTAAGCTCCTCCTCTTTCTCAAGTAACTTTAACCTCGCCTGTAAAACAGTTTCTCTTTCAACGTTCACTTTTTGCCTCTCTGCCATAACCTCACGTCTCTCCTTTTCAATTTCACGCTTCTCCTCATCAGCTTTTTTGAATAACTCTTCGATCTCAATCTGTCTCTTATCTAGTTTTGTTCTTTCTATGTCTAGCAATTCCCTTTCCTTTTTAATCCTCGCCTCTTCGTCACTTATCGTAGACCTAAGAATATTTAACTCCTCTCTTTCCCTCTTCAGCTTTTCTTCTCTCTCGTCCAAAGATTTCTGCCTATCTGAAAGCTGCTGTTCAAACACCCTCAGCTTCTTCTCCATTTCACCGAGTTCCGAAGCAAACCTCGTTAAATACTCTATTCTCTCGTTAACCCAAGCCTCCCTTTTAGCCAGTTCGCTTTTTAAAGTCTCGAGTTTAGCCAGTTCATCTTTAAGCCGCTCAACTTCCTTCTCCCGAGCCTCAACTTCCTTTTCTTTTTTCTCAAGAGTCTTTAGTCTCTCGCCTACTTGGCTTTCTCGCTCATTTAAAGCCTTCTCCTCATCCTTCAACCTCTTATATTGATTGGTAAGTTCCTCTAAGGAGGCTCTCGTACGCTGCTCCAGCTTACTTAATTCATCCTCCCTTCTCCTGAAAAGCACCTCCTTTTCTTCTATCACTTTCTGTAACTTACTATTGTAATCCTCTAGCTCACTCAGTTTTTTCTGCAACTGTTCAACTTCTCCCTTTAATTCCTCCTTCTTTGCCTCTAGCAGCTTGATCTCAGCCTCTCGGGCCGTTAGATCAGCCCTCCTCCTTTCAAGCTCCGCTAAACGCTCTGATAAGATTCTTCTCTCGTCCTCTATTTTAAGAAGCATCTGGTTCAAAGAATCTGTCCTTTTAACTAGCGTTTCTACTACAGAGTTAAAATGCTGAGAATCCAGCTCTATAGTAGAAGCCATTTTTGCAGTGTTACTCTTAACTTCCTCTAAGAATGTCTTACCTTCTTCCAAAAGAGTGTGTAGAGACTTTACCCTGTTAGAAGATTCTTCCCGCAGCTTCTCTAGGTCTTCCATAAGTGTTTTTACTATCTCCTCTCTTTTTTCCACTGCCTGAATTCTTGAACTGGCGTCAGCTAATTGCTGCTCAAGGCTTATTACATGATCAACCCTTTTACTTAACACATTTAACAATTCATTCGCCTTTTCCACGAATATGTCTCTGTTTTTCTCTATATCATTAATCATGTTTTTACTGATTTCATATATTTCTTTAATCGAAGAAATAAGAGCAGGCACATAGTTTCTTACATATTCGGATGTTAAGACGCTGAGTATTAGATCGGCCTCCTCTTTCTTTAATCCCCTTCCTTCGCTTATTTTCCTCTTTATGCTGTCTATCTCGCTTTTTGCAGAGGAAAGTATACTTTCTATTTTGACTTCTTCTTCAACGCTCATTTTACTCCCTCCACTGCAATTAGGGAAACAATGTTGTTTAAATCCTTCTCCGCAGCGAGCAGGTTTGACAACAATCGTTCGAAATATTCCTCCAAAAGCATCTTCTCTTCATCGCTCAACGATTTATTATATGGATAAAGCGATGATACGATTTCTTTTAACTCTCTTATATGATTTTCCAATACGCTTGCGTTTATTCCTATAGCCTGCTTTATATCGTTTAAGGAATCTGTAATACTCTTTAGCTCGTCAAAAACCGGTTTCTTCATTTCATCTATTTTCGGAACAATTACCTCAACCTTGGTTCTCACGTCCTTCAAAGTAACTTCATACTCGTCAAGCACCTTACGTAGTTTAACCACTACACTACCGCTGATCTCTTTCATTTGTTCGATAAGCTTTTCTCTATTCTCATCCAATTTATCTGTCTGCTCAGAAATCTGTTGGAATAGTTCTGCTCCAACATCACCGATTCTTTCGGAAATATCCTTTCTACTTTCCTCCAATTTTTGGATATACAATTGATGAAAACGAGCCTGATCCGTTTTAACTTTTTCAAAATCATCACTAATGCTTCTAAACCATCGTTCTATAGCAGTGGAGAGTTTACTGATCGTAGTGTAAGTTTTATCTAAGAGGCTTTCCATATCCAATACTCTTTTCCACAATTCTCCTTGAGACTGCTGAATCCCTGCAACAACATTTCTTAACGAATCTATGCTTTTTCTAAGAGAGTCTATTTCATAACTGAGACTTTGTAAACGAGAGTCAAGAGAATATTCAGCATATGCATTCATAAGTATATGGATGCATGAAGAGAGTCTAATAAACTTTTAACCCGGCCTATACCGGTTCATATCCCAAAAGTATGTAACACAAGAGTGATTTGAGAAGACTATTGATAAGAAGCTTTGGGGTTCTTAAAAAGTTAAGGATGAAGCTAACGGATGTTTCAAAGAAAAAAGGAATAAGAAAGTATAGATCAAATTAAAACTCAGCCAATTTGATAATGATAGAAACAACCTCGTTATGGTTTAGCGCGCTACTCAGCTTGAATCGAGTATTCGCTAATCCAAGCAGGATTAGGAGAATTACTACCCACGCTAAAGTTTAACATGGTTACTTTCTTCATAGTTCTCGCTTTAGTGTCACTGGGCGTGTTAGATCGCTTTTGCCATAGATTTACTCGATACTGCAAGTTTTCACTTAGACTGATATATTTTGGTGTTGATAGTAGTTGGGAAAATTATAAGTACTCAATCAGGTAGCACAACTAAAGGGAAATCAGAAAGATCTATTTTATTATGTGCTATTCTTGCAGTCTTCTTTGTACCAACTCGTGTCAGACTATAAAAAAGTTCTCTTATATTCTTGGCTGTAATGATTTCCAAGTATACTTTTATGATTTCTCTTTCCTTTTCCCCAATTTCAATTTTATTAAACACATTTAACTGTTTTAAAAAATACTCTGAAACAATCGAGATTGATTTACTAACCATCTCGTACTAAAGGAAACGCATACCACTTAGAAGTTCTATGTTAAGCCTAAGCAGAGTTATCGACTTCACTTCTATCCGCTGTTCTAATCTCAGAATCTCATAATTTTTCATCCAATATAAGGATAGACTTTAATCTGTATGACTCAATTTGCTAAAAAGTTTTCAGTTAAGTACTCTTGGGAGTAAAGAAGAAATAATAGCATGTGTGAGAGAAGCGGTTGATTCTGGTTTATCTTATTAGGCAGGGAGAAGTATGCTATGAATTAATTATCTCCATAAAAGATAAATATTGCTTAGTGACAGCATTATGCAATGGTTAGAGGCTGGCTTTCGCTTCTGGCCTTTGCTGGCGGGCTTTACCTTGGCCGCGAGGTCAAGGCTAAGGAGGTTGAGGTTCCTCCTAACATAGTTTTCGTCCCGCCTAGAATAGAGTTACAACCGGAGAGGGAGCCGTTTAAACCGGAGGATATTGTTAGGCAGGTTGCGAAGGAAGCATGGGGCCTTGAGTTGAATGAGGAGGAGGTTAAGAGGTTAGCGGGAGAGTTTGACAAGAGGATTAGGGAAGTCGATCCGAAGCTGGATAGGTTGATAAAGATCTACAGGAGGCAATCCTACTTGGATAAACTGGAGAAGATTGCAACGGCTTTCTGTGAGGGCAGGATAGATAGGGCTACATACCTCTTTCTTACAAGAAGATATATCGATAAAATTGTAAGTATGGAGTTTGGATAAAAATGTTTGAAGAAGAGATAAGGAACAAGCTCCGCCTTTCTGAAGAAATACGTAGAGAACTAGGAATAATAGAGGATTCTTCTGAAGATGAACTATTGGAAATGGGGGTTGAAGAACTTCAGGAGAAAATGAAAATTGCGAAGCAGATTGATAAAGAAATATCGAGCACAAGTTTGCTTGCCTCCGATAGAGGACAGTTAAAGAGCGAAATACAACTAATCAAATCCAAGATATCTCGTGCAATTGAGCTATGGAAAGAAATCAGGATTGATGCAGAGCTTGATGTCGACAGAAAGACTATAGAAACTGGACAAACTTTTAAAGTTAGCCTAATTTTACGAAATAGGAATCCTTTTGAAATCTCGGTAAATCTGCAGGGCTCATGGTCCGACGAGCTCAAGCTGATTGGAACATCCTATCCAAGAAGCCTTGTGCTCAAACCCCGAACATCTAAAATTGCGAGTTTCATCCTTCAGGGATCAAACGATGGAACATTCACAGTCGGACCTTTCACAATCACATGCAAAGCAAAAGGGATGGAAGAAAGCATAACTACAGAACCCGTGAAAGTAGAGATACGGTCTCTTAAACCCATTCTGAAAATCGTGAAAAACGTGAGTAAGACCAGCGTTCGTGAAGGCGAAGAGATAGAAGTCAAACTAACTGTGACAAATGAAGGCAAAGGTATTGCAAAAGATGTTTATCTTAGAGATGATGTCAGCGGGCTGAAAGTGGAGGGAACTACGGAGTGGAGGGGCGAGCTTACTCCAGGCTCAAGTCAAACAATATCCTACAGGATTGTTGCCGATACTATCAACAAAGTATTAAAACCAGCTATTGTAACTTTCACTGACATATCTGGCAAGCAGGCTTCTGTTCAAAGCAATGCTGTCAACATCGAAGTTCAACCCCGGCCTATTGAGAGGCTGATTGAAGTTCCTGCAAGAAGGGAAGAGGTAGGAAAGGAAGAGAAGGAGCGTGCCATTAGCATAGATGAGATAATGGGAGAGATAGGTAAACTGGGTATCTCTGCCTTAATTGGGTATTCTGTAGCCTCAATCTCTCCGAAGATAAGGAGGATTCCTAAAAAGGTTGTCGTCGACGAAGACCTTAGATGGGCGCCAGTAAAGCAAAAGGATCAGGAGGTGACGCTGATCTTCGAACATCCAATTGCCGTTGTGAAAGACGAATACGAGGAGTTTGTGAGGCTTAGGAGGGCCACTCCCGTGGAGATTTTCCACGGTGTTGATGGTTCAACTGCGAGGTGGCTGCAGGAGCAGTTCATCCACGTGGTGAGAGGAGTATTGAACAGCTGGAGGCCTGAGGGAGCTGTTGAGGTGGACGTGGAAGAGTACTTCGACACGGAAGCATCTGAAAAGATTAGAAAAGCGTTGAAAGAATACGGAGAGGAGGTTGAAGAGGAGAAGCTTAAAGAGCTACCTAGGAATCCGATGCTGGTCTACACGTATCGCGCTAAACGGGGATTCTTAAGGAAAGAGACCTTGATGAAAGTATATGTGAAAACGTATGCGAACATTGAGAGACTTTATTTCGACGAAGTTTACCATGCTCCGATGAGCCTTAGCAAAGAGGTGAGCGACTTCATAAGAAGCGTTTCCCAGCTTGAGCACCCTGTTATCGTCATATTCTGCTCCCCAACGGGATGGGATGAGGGAACCAAGAGGTTCGCGCAGGAAGCATCAGACCCGAAGACACACCTAATGTTCATAGACCTCAAGACGCTGGACGCATACTTCAACGATAAGAAGGATGTGCTCAAAGAACTATACAGCCTGATGCCTAAAGTAGAGATTACGTACATCGAGGAAATGGGTGAGGAGGTAGAGAAACTGGACAACCTGCTGTTAAACGGAACACTCACCCTAGAAAGATACATCGAGGAAATCAAAAAACTTCAGACAAAGAGCCTCATGAAGAAAATACCGGAATAAATTTATTCGCTTTCCAGCTCCCTAAAGAAGCTCCTTACTTTCCCCATGGTTTCTTCTATCCACTTCATCATTTCCTCTTTGATTTTCTCTCTCATCTTAGCTCTTAATTTTGAGATTTCTCCAATGATTTTATCGATGTCCTGTCCCTCTTTCATGTTTTTCTCTATTGTCAATACTTCGAAGCCAAAGCCGCTAATGTTGAAATATTTCAAGTCTTCTTTTAGCTTTTCAAGCTCGCCTATCGCTTGTTCATACTTCCTTAGCTTCTCCTCAGCCTGAACTGAGTATTTCGCCAAAAGCCCTTTCAACACGGGAAGCTCATATCCTCTTTCCTTCCATCCAGATATCTTCCTCTCCCACTCCCTCTTTTTGGATTTCTTAAACCCGCTGACTCTCTTCTGCAATCGAGATATATACTCTTTAATCTTTTCAATCCTATTCAAGTCTCCCATCCTATTCTTTAAAGAGGAGACCTTGGCCTCAAGCTCCCTTAGGCCAAATACCTTTACCTCCCTCTCAAGTGTACTTATCCTCTGAACTATTTGCTCAAATCTTTCTAAAACATTTCTAACGTGATCAATATCTTCCATTTTAAGCTTTTCAAGGCCAGAAACATTATAGCCCTCTTTCTTCCACTTTTCCCTCTTCGTTTGAAGATCTCGCAATGTTCGAACCTCTTCCCTAAGCGCACGTGCTTTCGCATCATTCGGGTTTATTCTTATAGCCTTATCATAGCATTTCAACGCTTCCTCAAGCCTTCCGAGACGATATAACGCGAGACCCTTATTGTACCACGCTTCCACAAAGTTCGGGTTTAATTGAGTGGCTCGGCCAAATATTTTCACAGCAATCTCATAGGCTCCCTCTAGTCCAAATGAAATACCGATATCATTCAAAGCCTCTGCATCATCGGCAATTTTTAACGCATCGTCTATTTTACCCTCATTGATAAGATCGATTATTTCCTCAGTTCTGTGTCTTCTGGATTTACACAGCTTTCCCATAACACTTGCTATTAGCTTTTTCTTGAGAAGATTTAAACTTCACGTGCTACAATTAGAATATCTTGAACAGAGCAACCTTAAGCTCATTCTTTTAAGGATAAATCTGTATTATGAAGCAATTGCGAAATGTAAATTCCATTGCAAAATCATTAAATCAGAAGCGTGCGCTCATGTAATAATCTTCTATACCATGCACTTATTTATACCGGCGATGATTTAATATTTTTTTCTCGTGTA
>JAWBXT010000031.1:0-12826 GCA_038867695.1 Thermoproteota archaeon | reverse complement strand
CCACTTCATTCATCAAACAATTTTGTTCTTTAAATACCCGAGGGTTGTTAGAAATCTAAAAAATTAGCAGTTAAACCAGGGTAGTTAGGACCCATGTCATGTACTTATTTTATTAGCTTTAAATGGCTATTCCAAATTGGATTTTATGAGCATTAATTATAGTTGCGATAGACAAAAGCCATTAAAACTGAAATATAACTAAAAAGATATATATCTATGGGAAAAAAATAGGATGAGGAATTCTGTTAAAAAATTGTTTAAACAATATTTAAATCATAAAAGATGATTTATATTTTATGAAAAATTCAAGCAAAAAGAGGAATGATCTAGATATTGCTAGAGTAAAGATTTTCAAGGCCCTTGCAGATCCCATGAGGCTAAAAATACTCTGTTTTTTGAAGGATGGTGAAAAATACGTGACTGAAATGATTCCCTTCCTAAAGACTGTTCAACCATTAATCTCCAGACACTTGAAGGTTCTAAGAGAATGCGGGCTAGTGAGTTGTAGAAAGGAAGGTAATAAGAGACCCTATTGGGTTACTGATAGAAGGATTTTTGAAATAATAAATATGGTTGGAGAAGACTTTATAGAATCCATCTCAAAATATGCTGAAGAAAAACTCCTATAAATTAATATTTTCAACCATATCTTAGACAAATGGGTATTAGATTTTCTCATAGACTGCTGCAAGCAATAGAGGTAATGCTAACGTGACATCAACATGAACAAGGGCTGTTGACGCATTTTCCTTCACCTTATTCCAAGTTATGGCTTCTTCAAGCCTAGCTCCAGAAAGGCTTCCGTCGAACTCGTAGGCTGTTGTTAAGGAGACAACGTAATCTAGGCCTCCTTTAAACTGGTTCCACCATATTGTGTGGTGCTTGCTTATTCCCCCACCGAGTATTATTGCACCAGTTTTCTTAGAGGAGAAGACTATGTCTGAAAGTTCCTTCATATCCTTTAACAAATTCAGCGAGAATTCGTTAGTCTGAGAATATATGAAGAGCTGAGTGCCAAAAGCCGAGTCCACTATTCCGGGTGTGAATACAGGGATTTTCTTCTCATAGGCTGAACGCAGTATCGAATTCCTATCGTTCAATCTTTTTCCAACTTCCTCAGCCAGATCCCTACTGCTAAAGCTCTTCTTCTCCCTCGTTATTTCTCTTAACATCTGTATCGTGAAGGATTCGATAGCTAAGCCGTATGATTCTTGGGGTATAAGTATGTTTCCAAGTCTATGGATATCCTTCTTTTTCAAATCCCTATCGTCCATTACGAATTCCCCCCTATAGTATTTTCTGATGCTTTTAGCAATATCGTGATCGAACGTCCCTCCAGTTGTTATTATGACGTCGCACAAACCTTTTCTAATCATTTCGGCGATAACACCTCTGAGCCCTGTTGAAACCAAGTTGGCAGTCATAGATAGAAACTTTACACATTCTTTATCCCTTACCATTTCAAGAATAATCCTGTAGGCGTTGGCTAGTTGTGCAGCCTCAAAGCCCCATCCCTGTTCCATCCTATTCAGCAATTCGGAGAAAGATTTTACGTCTGCTACTCCATAGTCAACTATCTCCCTCTTAATCATACTTTATGAAGAAACAGTCTCTAGTTAAAACTATTGTCATGTGTTAGTTAGCTTTATATTCTTAAAGGTAGGCGAGGATAATAGTGTTAATTTAAACATGGAGCTAGGTACTGAAAGAGAAGTGCAAGAGTGTAAGATCTCAGACCTCGGAAAATTCATCGGGAGAAGGGTTAGGATACATGGCTGGTTGTATGTGAAGAATACGATTGGTAAAATCTCCTTCCTAAGAATACGAGACTCATCAGGATTAGTGCAAGTTGTTGTTAGAAAGGAGAAAGTTGGCGAAGAAGTTTTTGAACAAATGGATAAACTGAAGAGGGAATCCTCGTTGATAATAGAGGGGATTGTTAAGAAGGATGAGCGTGCTCCAAGTGGAGTTGAGCTTGGAGCCGAATCTTTAATAATACAATCACCCTCTCTTGAAGACTATCCGCTTAGAAAAGACTTATCGCCAAACTTAGTGTGGAAATATAGACATCTTTTCATACGTGGCAGGATTATGAGTACTATTCTTAAGCTCAGATCCTCGCTTTCAAACATGCTTAGAAACTGGCTTATTGAACACGGTTTTTTTGAAGTAGATGCGCCGTCAATAGTCACAGCTGCAACAGAAGGCGGGGCAAAAATGTTTGAAGTGGAGTATTTCGGCAAGAAAGCGTTTCTAACGCAGAGCTCACAGTTCTATCTGGAGGGAGCTATTTTCTCGCTTGAAAAAGTATTCTGTTTCCAACCCAGTTTTAGGGCTGAAGAATCTAAAACGCGCAGACATCTTTCAGAATATTGGCATCTAGAAGTTGAAGTAAGCAATATGAGTTTCCAGCAACTCCTCGATCTTGAAGAGAATATGTTAACAAGCGTTGTAAAAGAGTTCTATGAAAAGTATATGGATGATATTAAAAGATTTAACCCTGAATTCAGACCCTTCGAGAAACCTTTTAGGAGAATCACTTATACGCATGCTATTGAACTACTTAAGGATAATGGCTTAGACATAGAATGGGGTAGAGATCTTGGTGTAAGAGAAGAGAAGATGATTGCAACAATATTTGGGCAACCTGTTTTCATAACACATTATCCCAGGCAAGTCAGAGCTTTCTACCATATGCCTAGTCCAGAAAACCCCTCGGTAGTTCTGTCAGCAGACCTCATAGTTTGGCCCTATGGAGAGATAACTGGAGGAGGTCAAAGAATAGACGATTACAAAATGTTACTCGAAAGAATAGTAGAATCAGGCTATAATCCTGATGACTACTCCTGGTATTTGGACCTTAGGAAATACGGTTCAGTGCCTCACTCAGGCTTTGGCCTAGGTTTTGAGAGACTACTTGCCCATATCCTAAATCTGCCCAGCATAAGATATGCTATTCCCTATCCGAGAACGCAGACAATAGTCTACCCGTAGGAACGTGATAAAGATGAGCTTGCCAAGCTATTATATCCCCCTCAAAAAGGCTGTTGAAGATTTCCTCAAAGAGCAAGGGCTGACTCCGATAGATGTAGTAAGGGTAATGGATGAAGATAGTGAGGGGATCATTGAAAGTCTACGAAAAAGATGTGCAATATCACTCAGAACAGAGAGAAAACTCCTGGAAAAACTAACAAGTAAACAGTTGAACTTTCTCATATTCGTAATGCAAACGTTCTATATAATCAACATGGGTGGGATGTATAAGGGACTCCTAATACATCCTCGAAGAGACCATGTTGTGTCAGGGCAGAAAGTTACTGAAGAAGGGTTAAGGCAAATTTTGAAAGCACTCGGATTACCGAATATAGATTAAGCGAAACAGGAAGATTTTAAAAGGGTTAAGTTTAAAACGAGGAAGATTCTTTTAAAAACAGGTGCCGGGGTAGCTCAACCGGCTAGTCTCTAAGGGTTAAAGCGCCAGACCGCTGAAGGTGGCTGAGACTCATAATCTGGAGGCTGCGGGATCGAGACCCGCCCCCGGCATCTAAAAACAATAAAGCTTCTAATGAAAAATTTTACAGACACTTTTAGGACTAACAAAATCTTTATTAAACCAAAAGCTCTAAAGAGGAGACTGCAGGGGGCGTCGGCTAGCATGGTTTAGGCTCCGCGGCTTGGGAGAAAAAATTTCCGAGATCCCGCGCGACCTGGGTTCAAATCCCAGCGCCCCCATAAACCAGTAATATTTTTCAAAAACTGGTACTTAAGGGAAAATTATGATTTCCAACCAATGCCGAAACGCTAAAAGCTTCCCAGCCCGTGAGTTAGATATAGAAAATCTAATGATTCAAATAACACGCATTCAAGAAGTTTTATAAAAACTGTTAAAAACGTTTATGTAAGGAGCAAAAATCACTGTAATAAGGCGAATTATTCTTAAAATTTGGAATAATTATTAACGATGGGGGTATCCGGATTCGAACCGGAATCACGCGGGCCCGAGCCGCGGAGCATACCAAGCTAGCCGGCTTCGCCTTTAGCCCATACCCCCTTTCTGATATATTTTAAATGGGATTTTTAAAAGTATTTCGTTTACTGTTTTTACTTATTTTCAACGATGCTTTACTTTCTTTTTAAGTTTTAAACGCCAATTAATTATGGAGTTTGTTCCACGGAATATCCTAGTTTTGAAACAGTGCTTTTGGAATAGAATTAGCTTAAAGTTAAAATACTTTGAAAAAGCGATTCAGCATAATACTAAAAAATGGAGAAAGAAGAGACTAGAGGTTTCAAGGAATTAAGCGAAATCTTCAAAGCATTGGGTTTTCCAGTTAGGGTTGAAATACTGAAAATACTAGAGAAGAGCCCGCTCAGGTATAGTGAGTTAATGAAAATGGCCAGGCTTGACAGGTTTAATGACGCAGGTAAGTTTGCATATCATTTGAGTAAGCTTATGGAAAACGGTTTGGTTGAATATAAGACTGAGAATAAGATTTACTCCATAACCCCTCTTGGAAAAGATGTTCTAAACCTTGCTATGACTCTTTTCGAATCCTTGAGAAGGAAGGAGAATATTCTCCTCGTGAGGAGGACTGATTCTTCAATAGAGCTTTTCGACAGAAAGAGGATAGAGGATTGTTTAATAAGAGAGGCGGGAATGGAGCAGGAGACTGCCGAGGCAATATCATTCGAAATAGAAGAGAGGCTTTACTCGCTTGGAGTCAGATATTTAACAGCACCCTTGATCAGAGAATATGTTAACGCAGTACTCTTGGAAAAGAAAATGGAGAATTATAGACACAGGCTTACAAGGCTCGGGATACCGGTACATGATGTCAGTGAGCTGATCTCCTTAAAGCACAGTATAGACGATGTAGTTAAAGATGCTGGAGAAGAAGTTATGAGACAGTATACTTTTCTCATAAAACTACCGAGAGAAATAGGAGACATGCACCTCAGCGGGATGGTTAACATAAATCATTTAGCAAGCTTCATGTTTAAGCCTGAGGAGCCTATTCATTCCTTTACGAGCTTAAGCCTCTTTAAGGTTTATTCATATCTGCCCATAGTAGAACAGGCATCATCCTTTAAGATTGTTGCAAACAGGCTGATAAACGAGTTAAGCAATGCATCATCAGATGCCAATAGCATTATATTGAAGGAGGGAGATTTAAAAACTAATAGGGAGACCATACTTAGTATAGCTTTAAGCCATAGGAAATGGAATATTATTCTGAGATATGTTGAGGAGAAACAATTACTTGAACTCTTTGATTATATGGAAGAGCTTGCTGGAAAAACCGTTTTAACTAACTTTTCCATATCACTCGTTGGGTATGACGAAGGAATTCTTGAAGAAGCTTATGACAAGCTAGTTAAATATTTAAACGCAGGAGGAGCACTCTTTTTATCCAATTCTCAAAGGACAATTCCAACCAACCATCTATTAATGCTTAGAGAAGATACTGGAGATTATGTGAGGTCTGGCTTATTAGGGTCGATAAGCATTAATCTTCCTTTAGTATTCGAAAAGGCATCTTTAGACAAAGAGGGTTTCATTGAAAGTCTCCATGAGATCGTTCAGAAAATAATAGATGCCTTTAAGCTTCAAAGGGAAAGCTTAAAAAGCATTATGGAGGTAAGAAAAATACCCTTCTTATCTGGTCCGGTGAATGGTGAGCCTTATTTCATAGTTGAAAAAGGTTTTTCCCTAATAGAGCTTACCGGGCTTTACGAAGTTTCTGAAAAAATCAGTGGTTCACGAAACATCTCAGACGTTATTTCAGAGGCAGAGAAAGTATTTAGAAGGGTTAATGAAATTGTTTCCCGAAACTCTGAGAAGAACCACAGGATTACTGTAAGTTTGATAAGTCACAAGGAGGCTGAAAGAAGGTTTAGGAAGAGAATGGTCAGTGAGGAGGAACGTGTAAACATCGTTTCTAGAACTATGCCGCTTGAAGAATGGTTTAAGATGGAGTCTAGAATTAAAAGCCTGGCTCAGGATTCTAATATCATCCTTCTCCGAAACCTAGATGAGCTTAAGAGCATTAGGAAAAACGATAAGTCGAGTATCCTAATATATAATCCCGTTACAATGTGTGCATGCTGTGGAAGAATATATCCCACGGCTGAAGAGAGATGCATATGTGGATCTAGCTCCAAAAGCTTTAGTTCCTAGACTCGAAAAATTTTAATAGTGGGCGACTTATTCTTCTCTGGGGTTACCGGCCATAGGGGCTGTGGAAACACCCGTACAGGGAGCTGTTCCCGCGGAACCATTCCGAACACGGAAGTTAAACGCAGCCCCGTTTCAAACAGTAGTGTGGTCTTCGGCCACGCGAGGTTTGAAAGCTGGTAACCCCCTAATGGTCTTAAGAATGTTAATTGAACATAAAATTTTTCTTAAAGGCTTAAATATTCTCATTGTCCAGCGGCTTTACGTAAATGCCGATAATCTTGTTCCCTGGACAGGATAATACTGGTATCAGCCAGATAATCAGTATAGCTTACATGATAATGTTTCTAGTACTCATCTTCTGGGGGGAAAGAATACAGATGCTCATACGTCTCCGGGACATAGAGTATGCTTTAGAAAGACTGCGAATGATGAGAGACGAATCTATCAGGTTCACAAAAGAGAAGCTTAAGAAGTATAATAAGGAGGAGATAAATCGTTTCATGGATAATTTCCTAGAGTTCGTTACAGTCCCCCCTGTTGATATGGATCCCGCAGGGGTTGTTTGGAAGCTGGATCATATAGTTAAGACTGCTGAGAATAGGATTAGGAGTGAGATTAAACAGATAATTCCAGAGCTTGACGACAGCCAGGTTTTGAACATAATGAATCTTTTCGAAGCATCTTATGCCTTAAACTACTATTATAAGGTCATAAGACATTATTATATTCTAAGCAAGAAAACCTCTAGCTACATATTGATAATACAGTTGCAAGCAATCCTTCCGCAAGTTCTAATGGAAGCTGAAGCATATCTTGGGGCCATACAGGCCTTCTCCAGCGGCCAGCCGGTTGGAGACGGTGCAGGAGCCTTAGTTGCTGCCCGTTTGATGAGGGGTGGCGAGATTAAGGAGATTGAAAAAGACAACGTATATACTGTAAAGAATATAGAAGGGAGGAAAGTTTACTTCATGAAAGCCAAGGGACCCGGAGGAGCAGTTGGAACACCAGGAGACGCATTAATGAAACTTAGTGAAGCTGAAAGTTTTAAGACTATTTTCATGGTGGATGCTGGGCTTAAACTGGAGGGTGAGAAAACTGGAAGTATTGCTGAAGGTGTGGGAGCAATCATTGGAGGAATAGGTACTGAAAAGTATAAGATTGAAGAGGTAGCCACTAAGAAATCCATACCTTTATACGGGATGATTATAAAAATGTCTTTAAAGGAAGCAATTACACCAATGACAAAGGACGTGCTTAACGGTGTCGAGGAAACGTGTAAAATTCTTATGCAGAGGATTATTGAAAAATCATCTGAGGGTGACGCTATAATGGTGATAGGAGTAGGCAACACTATGGGTATAGCTCAGTAGGGGGAATGGAAATGGAGAGAAGTTCAATAGGTTTCCTGGTACCCTTCTACTTCTTCCTACTAGGTTTAATAGTCCTCTTTTCACTGATATTGCTTCTACAAGGCATAACGGGAGTAAACAAGAATGATAATTTAACAAGCACTCTGTTTATGGCAACTGGTTCGATGGGGTTAATCTTAACTTTCTATATGATAAGGAGGTACCAAGTTAGCGTTCAAAGAATGCTGAAAGGGAGAAAAATAGCGGTCGTAACCGTTGAAGAATGCTTAAAGTGTAATTATAAGTCTATTAGGCCTTTCCGTGAGGGAGATTTTGTTTACGGTTATGGGGAAGAATGCCCCAAGTGTCCGAAGATTGGTGAAAATGTTGAAAACAGAATGCTGATTACTGCAATATATTTGGAAAAAGGATTTCAAGAGGAGCGTTCTTAAACCCATTCTGAAGTAAGATTTATTGCAAAGTCTTCAAGTACCAGGAAAGTATCTTCGGCCTGTGCCACTTTCTTCCTATTCTTTTCAACTAGAACAGGATATAGGACTAAATTTTTTCTAGAATACTCCAGTAACTTTTTAAGTTTGTTTCTTTCTTCATCCCCAAACCGGTTTAGTACCCACCTTTCGCAGAAGGGCAGTGTCCTAAATGAATTATGTAATCTTTTAGCAAAGCTATTAAACTCCCCAATATCGTTTATAGATAGGTATTTAAAACGATAAATATATATTTCTTCGATCTCACCTACTTCACCGGATCCATCGGCAATGGTGATGAATGGTTCTATTGCAATAACCATATCCTTTCTAAATTTCTCAGTACCGAATATCTTGATGTTTGGTATGGATAATCCCGTGTGCAGATTGAAACGGTCTATCTGATGGCCCGTTAAATTCCTTATGACTTTAAAGCCCTTAGACTTTGCAAATTTTTCAACTATCTCACCGACTTGGCTGATTCTAACGTTTGCTTTTAGGATTTCAGAAACTCTTGCAAGGCTTTTTTCCGCAACCTCCACTATTTCTCTATCTCTTGGAGAGAGAGGGATAGTGAAGGCTGTATCTACTATATATCCATCGACATGAACCCCGAAATCTATCTTGACAAGTCCTTCTGGAGGAACCCTGCCAGTAAAACCTGGGGGAGGGGTGAAATGTGCAGCAACGTCATCGATGCAAATGTTGCAGGGAAAGGCAGGAGCTCCTCCCAGTTCCTCTATACGTTTCTCCACTTTTTCACATAAATCTAGCAAGAGCTCGCCTTCCCTAACCCATTTGCGTAAATCCCTTTTAACCCTCTTAGCTATATCGCCAGCAGTCAAGTACTTCTTCATCTCATCCTCATTCAATTCTAAAGTTATCAGGCGAAAAGACTTTAAATGATTTTTAAGGTTATTTTAAAATGGTATGAGGGAAATCATAATCCTCGGAGGAACCTTTGACCTTTTCCACAGAGGACATAGACTCTTCCTCAGTTTTGCAACATCCTTGGGAAAGAAGGTGATTATTGGAGTTACGTCAGATGATTTCGCAACTGGCAAGCATCACAATGTGGAGTCTTTCGAACTACGACTAAGCAAAGTCTTAAGCTTTCTTCAAGGGAAAAATGTGGAATTCGAGGTATTTAAGCTGGATGATTTCACAGGACCTTCTCTAAGCCTTGAAAAAGGCACTCTTTTAACCACTTCAGACACTCTTAATAATAGTATCCTTATAAATAGGATGAGAAAAGAGGAGGGCAAGTGTCCTTTTGAGATACTTCTAGTCCCGCTGCTCGAGGCTGAGGATTCAAAACCCATCTCTAGTTCGAGGATTAGAATGGGAGAAGTGGATGAGGAGGGGTATTTGAATCACTAAAGCTTAAAAGCTTCTTTAGCATTAGTTCTTAATGAGCCGTCCGAAAGCGGATCTAACCGAGCTTGGAGCTTGGCTCCGCTATGAGGAAGGAGGACCCAGGACGGCGAAAACTAGCTCGGTTTAAGAATCCTTCGAGCACGCAATATGCGTGCTGTGAAAAAGGAGGTCAGGCCGAGCTGAAATAATTTTTAAACCTTGGAGCCAGAATGATTCTTGAGAAAACCGGGTATTCCCTCAACATCTTTAACCCAGCTTCCTAGGGATTTCTTAAGCATACGCTTGTACATAGTATTTACTCTTGTCCTTCCAGAGCACATTTTTCTTATTACTCCGCTATAGAATTTCCCTCTTCTGTCAAAATCCGTTAGAACAATTATCTCAGTAAAACCCTCTTTTTCAAGTCTGTCCGTGCTAGCGAGTCTTAGAAAGCTTCTTAACGTCATTATTCTCGTCTTAACACCGAGTTTAAGCAAGGCATCTCTGTCTCTAGAACCTTCAACCACTATCAGTTGCCCAGAATCATGCGTGTTCAAATCCTCTATAATCCTACTTACGGAGTCTATTCTTGAAATGATGTTCTTACTTATAGTTTTTTTCGGTGACAACTTATACCCTTTTTAAGGATTTGGCCTAAGATAAAAAGTTTATATTTACAAGCACTTTAGGAAACTGGATGCTTATGGAAGGAAGATGCTTATCTATTCATAAAGATAGAGGAAGGTGGTTGGAAAATGGGTGTTGAACAGCCGCTTCCCACTTCGAAATATGTCATAAAGCTGGAGTTCACGGTCGAGGGGGTTGTGGAGAGGATCTTCATAGTGGAAGATTCCCACAAAAGCATGATGTGATAGGGGCAATATTTGGACAGACCGAGGGTCTGTTCGGAGATATCCTCGACCTGAAAAAACTCCAAAAAAGCGGTAAGCTTGGAAGGATAGATGTAGATATAAAGGTTGAAGATAAGAAGACGATTGGAACAGTAATCATCCCCAATAGTCTAGATCAGCCGACTGCTGCACTCTTAGCGGCTACTTTGGAAAGCATAGAAAGAGTTGGACCTTATGATGCCAAGTTTAAGCTTTTGGAGTTAGAGGATGTGAGAGAGGAGAAAAGAAAGAAGGTTATGGAGAGGGCGAAGGATATAATGCAAAGATGGTCTGCCTCGCAGAGGAGCGAAGTTATTCAAATGCTAAGCCGGGTCAGCGAAGCTAGTGAGGTTGGAAGAATAATCAGCTTGGCGCCTGATGTGGAGGGCGGGCCTGAAGCGGAGTCGAGTAGTACGTTGTTCATCGTAGAGGGAAGAGCAGACTTGACTGCCCTTCTCAGAGCTGGGATTAAAAACGTTGTTGCGACAAACGGTGTGAATATCCCGCAGTACGTTGTTAATCTAACTCATAAAAAGAAGGAAGTTACTGTTCTTGCCGATGGAGATAGGGTTGGAAACATGATTGTGAAAGAGCTCTTAAGAAGGGGAGCTAAGATCGATTATGTCAGCAAGGCCCCGCAAGGTATAGAAGTGGAAGAGATGAAGCCTATTGAAATCTTAGATTTGATCAGTAAGAGGGTAGATTTAAAGACTTACTTGGCTACTCATGTGCCTGTTAAGCAGATTATTCCAGAAAACCTTCTTAGTAGAGTGAGTGAGCTTAAAGAAAGAATCAGAGAAACTTTTATGGCAGTATTGTTAGATGCTGACGGTGAGATTATTGAAGAAATTCCTGTTAGTCAGCTTTTTCAACGGCTTAACGAGCTTGATAATGTTGCGGGAATAGTGTTCGATGGCATAGTTTCGCAGAGGCTGCTCGACCTAGCATCAGCGAAGGACATCAGGTTAATAGTGGGCGAGAGAATAGGTTCTGTGGAAAAAATGCCGACAGACATTATTGTAAAAACCCTTGATGAGTTGAAGTAGGAAGAAAATCTTTATTCAGCTCTATGAAGCTTGCTCCCCATTTGAATTTCGAAAGAATCTTCGTAGCTTGCTCTGGGAAGCCGAGTATGAAGAGAGCTGCCGCAAGAGCTTCAGCACTTGAAAGCTTATGTGGCACCCCATAATTCACTGGATTTGCTGCAAGCAACCGTGGTAAACGTCTTTGAAAAGGAGTTTTAAGAATGTGGAATATGCTATTGTCTGGAGAATTCCAAGAAGTGTCTATGACTGTAATCCCATACTTTAAAGCAAAATCCCTATCTTCATAAGACATTACGATCTTCGCCTCCGGATTTAAAACTATAGAGTATTTAGGCACCATCGATATTTTTGAGAATACCTTAACCATGCCATGTCTCTTCAGAACGAGAGTAGTGCATTTTTTAGGATCGTCCTCACGGAAGCGAAGTGCATAGAGACAGGGAGGATGTTGAGAGTAACCCCTTTTCTGTTTGAGACGGGATTCGACTAAGCGGCCCACCCGATCATCGCGCGGGTAGCTCATCTGATCCATTTGGCCTTGCTTGCTACGGGTTGAGCACGTTTCACGCTCACTCTGAGGGTCGTCTGAGTTCTTCATACCCACATCCTCAGAGGAGCTTCGTTTCTGTCTCAGCCTAGGGGTCTCCCCCTGTGCCTTACGGCACCGTAGCACCCGCATCAAGAAGGGAGTTTCCTCAGACCCATTAAGGGCCCGAAACCCGTCCTTCAACTTCCTCCCTGTCTCCATTAAAAAATAGGAGAATGATTTTAAAAAGGTTGCGAAGCGTCACAGGCAGTTTTTCACCTGTTCCAACTGGAAGCGGGTTACCGTGTACCTTGGGCTATTGGGAGCGGCGGGCTGAACACCTCGGGCGAACCCTTGGTGCTTACACCCCCGCCCCATCAACGGAGTCTTCTACTCCCGCCCTCGACTGGAGCCGGCTGGTTGCCCAGCCTTATGCTCCAGGTTGGTCGCCTATTTTCGGGAGCGGCTTCGGGCTTAGATGCTTTCAGCCCTTATCCCCAACGGCTTAGCTACCCGGCGTTGCCCTATCGGACAACCGGTACACCAGAGGCCGCGCCGCCCTGTTCCTTTCGTACTAAGGACGGCTTACCCTCAGGCGGCCAGCACCCCCAGCAGGTAGAGTCCGACCTGTCTCGCGACGGTCTAAACCCATCTCGCATTCCCCTTTAATAGGCGAGCAGACTCACCCTTGGCGGCTTATGCACCGCCAGGATGGGAAGGGACGACGTCGGCGTACCAAGCCGCGGGGTCGATGTGGACTCTCGCCCGCGACGAGCCAATTACTCCCGGGGTAGCTTTTCTGTCATCTCCAGCCCCCACTAATAGGGGCATGGAGGTTCGCTAGGCCCGGGTTTCCCCCCTGAACCCCCTGCTTTTAGGGGTTCAGTCAGGCCGGCTTATGCCCTTGCACTCTACGGTGGGTTTCCGTCCCACCTGAGCCGACCTTTGGGCCCCCTCGATACCTTTTCAAGGGGGCGCCGCCCCAGGCAAACT
>JAWBXT010000030.1:0-12996 GCA_038867695.1 Thermoproteota archaeon | reverse complement strand
CTTTCGTCTCCGGTGTAAGCTTTCCTGCCGTTGTCGAATTCTACGAGGATCCCGTACTTGCTCCCTATTCCCTCCTTCAAATCCTGGTAGGCTTGGTAGCCGAGCAATACGAGGAGCTTCTCCTTCAGGCCTATGTGTTCCCTCCCCTTCGTATCCTCCTTCCACTTAAACGCCCTGTTTACGGCGGATTTAATGTCTCCGGCTTTAAGGCTATACACGGGCGTGCAGACAGACCCTTCCTTCACGTAAATCAGCGTTACTGCTTCATTAACTGCATCTACTTGAATGTCTTCTAGGGGGAACTTATTGTGGCCGACTAGTGTTGAGACCCTGCCGTCGTCGTAGAAAACAAGCGTGAGGGGCTTGCCCATCGTGTCTCCCGACTCCACCGTCGCCTTGACGAAGACTATTTCCTCTATGTGTTCCGCCTCCATCGAGCACGGGTATGAGTTCGCACCAAAAGCTATCTTGTTGCTGAAGAGGTCAAGCCTTATCTGCTTGCCGTTGACGGTGAAGCTCGACGGGAAGAAGAGCCTGTAATCGGAGGCCCTTACTTCGGTTATCAATATCTCCGCTTCATTCTTTCCTATCGCATCTAACGCTTTGTTCGCCTCCCTAATCGGTATCCATATACCATCTGACTTGGTCTCCTTCGTGAAGGGGAACTCCGCTTCCCCGCTTACTGTCCTACCCTCCCCTTCGTATTTCCAACGAATTCTGATTATGTATACTCCCTTCTCCAACTCCCCGCCGCTTCCCAAGTAGAATAGGCTGCTCTCACCCTTCTTCAACGTGACCTTCCTCGGCTTTGCCTCGAACTCGAAGACCCTGCTGAGCCCCTTGAACTCGATTATTTCCTCCTCTACTTTCGCCAGCTCCCCAGGTCCCTTCAGCGCAGCATCCAGCATCTTAGTCGCCAAATCCTCGTCGATAGTGTCGCCGAACCTCATGACCATTTCAGCTACTTTTTCCTTGACCTCCATCGATAGGCCGAGTATCTTTGACAGGAGGATTCCCTCCGGCTCTATCTTCTTCAAGTCTGCTTTTGAGACAAGCCTCATCACCGCATCTGTATGCTTCTCTTTCCACAGCGAGATCTTCTCCAGGGCTTTCCCGAATCCTTCAACATTCAGCTCGGAGAACTTCCTGCAGAATGCGTTAATAGTATCCTCCGGAAACTTATTTATGAGGTTCTCGTAAGCGTTCATGAACCTGGTATATGGCCTTAAATCATTGAACACGTCTTCTATGTCTTTCTTAGTGACCGCCTCCTTAAGGTCATCCAGCTTGCTTGCTGCGGATTCGAAGGCGATCTTCATTTCCTCCGAAAGCCGTCCTCCAATTTCACAGGAAACGTGTTCAACAAAGGCTCGAAGCTCGAGTAATGGTTTAATGTCAACGGACCCCCTCAGCTTGCCGTGGATGAAACTTAGCAGGTCGACAAAGGCCGGGGTGATCCATGCCTTCACAGCCCCAGTAAAGCTCCAATGTTCTCCAAATCTCTTGGCCAGACTTTTCGTTCCAGAAGAGAAGATGAAGAACTTCGTTAGAGCAACGAGAACCTTCCCGAAGGAGCGCCAGTAAAGCTTATTGCGTTTCTGCTCATTTCTAATGCCTTCAACAACATTTTCTATATCTCTGGTATCAATGCCGATTCCTAGTCTGAGGAGTGTATTCGCAAGGTTTTGAGCTGAGCTTCCCTTTCCCTCAAGCACCATTGCCTCCTCCCAGAGGATCTGGGAGAATTTGCTCCTCGGCTGATATTCCTGCTCTGGACCGTGGTATTTATCGGCCCACATCGCAAGCTCCTTTAGCCTCTTGGCCTCCTCCAAGAACTCTTGCGCATGCGCCGTCTCATAGATGATCTCCATAATTTCGTTGAACGTGCCCACAGTAATGTGAAACGCATAAAGGACTGTAGTGACGCACTTCGTAATCATCGCAGCCTCCGTTGCACTCAATCCAGCTGCCACAAGGGCCTCGGGTAGGCAATAGTAGATTACAACCAGAACGAGAATCTCAGGCAGAGCTTCCTTCATGACGTTCCAAACTTCCTTCGCCCAATCCGGAAGCTTATTGTAGACGTTCTGGTAAAGCCAAGCGCCTGATTCAAATGCGAAGGGAACGGTATATCTTGCAATTACCTCTCCCCTCGGGGTTGTTAACTGGACCTCGAAGATTACTGGAAACAGGGGTTCCCAAGCCTTTCCATTTACGATGATTAATTCAGGATCGGTTAAGTATAGTTCTCCTCCATATTCATCACGTCCATATATGTATGGCTGGAAGCTTATGTGAAAACTATTCATCCCAACAGGAATATTGTCTATATTGACGGGGTTCTGCTTAGGCTCAACCGCCCAAATGGTATGTATATAAAAACTAATATCTGGAAAATTTAGGTCTCCTTCCCTCGGGGAGGTATCGAGCATTTTTACAAGGTAATTCCGGAGAGGCTGGTGACTGTTGTTTATCAAGATTACTAGTATGTGATCGCTTCCTAGAATTCCCGACCCCTCTATCCTCGTATCATCCAGTATCACGGGGATTTTGTATAATTTCTCCCATGGGATTGCGGAAACGTTGAGAACAACGTACCCCTCTCTCCTCCTATATTCGTCAGCCTCTTCTTCTGAGAACGTGTATGTTTCGAAGAGCCATTTCTCAGCCTCTTTTTCGACAAGAACGTCTGGTTCGATGAAAGTGCTGAGTTCCTCTTCCTCAACGCATATTTTCTCGTTGACGATGTAGTCATGTGCCTCCTTAACAATCCTGCCGGTTGGCTCCATCCAGTAGTAATAGGCACCCTCCTTAGTTTTCTTGTAGTAAACGTTATAGACATTGGCTTTTCCCTTCTCATATAGGATGTAGAGGTCAACGTAGTATGTTATCGTATCAACGTGGTCAAACATTATAACGTATTCGCTTTTGGAATAGGAGGAAACTTCTTGCTCGTTGAAAGTGCCAACGTATTTCCATTCAACTTTGTGAAACGGCTTGTAGTCCTCGTCTTCAGGGATCTCGTCCGGCAGTTTTTCGCTATCACCTAAGTAAACCCATTCTCCTCCGCCTCCGGTATGTAGGCTAACATCATCGACGCAAAGCTCGGAATCCTTTTGCGCAACGAATGAGATCTCATACTCTCCAGGTGAGACTAGTATGTCTGAAACGTCTCTGGAGAACTCTGCCCACTTATAGCTAGCTCCAAGGGGGATTACGACGGCTTCCCCACTTGGGGTCTTTATCGTCACCACGCCTTTTCCACTCAACTTGTAACGAAACTCTAGCTTTGGATACTTACTTCCATCATAGCTGAAGCTCTGTCTCCATGCTCCATAACTCGTTGGACCTGTTATTATCCTCAAGCAAGAGGGGGTGCTTATGTAGTCTGAAGTATAGAGTTCACCGAGTGCTTCTCCAAACTTATCGAAAAACCAGGAATCTATTGAATCTGCCCTCCCGTTCTTTATGAACTCGCGAATTGGGTTCTTAATCCATTTATAGCGGTGGTAGAGGACCCTAGTAACTATTCTATATACCTTGAAATAGTTAACTTGGCGAAACTTTATACCCTGCCCATCTTTCTCCAGCTTGTACTCAGGCTTATCTTTGTAGCTTTTGGCTTCCTCCTCCTCAATGAGCCCCTTAACTATCCAAACGTCTTCATCACTTGGCTCATACCTCCATATGTTCGGATCGTAATTGGGAGGTTGTTGACTCACCGTGCCGACGTAGACCCATTCCTCACTCTTCTCTAAGAGTACTCGTGAAGATATGCGGTATTCTCTAAAGAATGTTCCATGTGTTTCGTTATACTTCTTCGCATAGACGATATCCCCATCCTTAGGTCCCCACGGTGCTAAGTAAATGTTGTAACGGGGTTTATCTTCCTCAATCCTCTTCAGTATTTTATAACAAGTGGTCTTGTTGTAGGACTTAATGACAATTCTTACAATACCATCAATAAGCCTAAATATCTGCGCCGAACTTGGATCATACAATCTGCTGAGACTCTTATCATTTGCTAATTGCTGCCGAAGCGTTTCATCGCTCCAACCCTCATAAACAGCTTTTTTCACAAGCACCTCTAATTTCATTTCCGGATTTTCAGGTTGTGCTATTGTCACCAACAAAATGGACGGGATGAACAGAGTCTCTAAAATTAGGAAGACGAACAGTGATCCGATTATCTTCCTCATCATAATGATATTATCACTTCCCTCGCGTAGATTCCGTTAGGATTATCCAATGCGTAAATGAGCAGGTCTACCCCAATGCCCTTTACGATGAATTGAGCTTCTCCCTTGGAATCCGTAATCCCAACCTGATCCGTCTGGAATATTCTCATCTTCAGATTCTCAACTGGCATGCTATTATGCGCCCAAGATGCCTTAACCTTGATAGCATTGCCTTCTCTAGTCGCGTTCAGGATCATCCTCGTGAACAGAAATGCTAAGCGGGCACCCTCACCCATTATCGCTCCATCATTAGCCACGAGGTAACCAACATACTCCCTGTCGACTCCTGTTACGTCGATAACTGCAACTCCATCCTTACCGGTTATGGCAGAATATCCCAGTAGATCCACTACTGCACTCTTTGCTGGCTCGCCGCTGTGGGAATAGCTTGTCTTAACCGTCACCTTAACCGTCGAGTAACTGTTCGCCCAATACTTACCGTCCGCAAGGACTCCGCCTACGCTTATGGTCTCAACAACGATCCTAGTAAACACTAAGGTAATGTTAAGCCCTCCGATCAGCCTTTTATTATTCTTCTTCGCAGCATAGTTGAGATTAAGGACCTCATCGCTACCCCTGTAATAAAGTGCAATGTTTCCACTTTCTGGTACTGTTATCTCGTTGCCATATGTATCGTTTACTAATACTCCAATTGCCGGAATTCCTCCCTTGTAATGGACATTTATGACTAGTGTTATGATTGAGTTGCTCTGGGCCCAGTATTCATTTCCCCTCTTAACTGCTCCCTTTACTTCGACAACACTAAACTCAACCCCAGGTACAACCAGAATAATAAGCGGCTTGCAAGGCAGGAAGCCATCCAATACGAACGTAGCGTTGAACGGTAAATCGGATATCGTAAGCGTGAAGTTTGCCGGTGTTCCTTTCGTGATATTCTCCTCCACCCACCTAACTTTAAGGCCTTCTAGGGTTCCATTGTTATAGCTTAAGCGAGCTTTGATGATTACGCTCACTTTCTCGCCAGGTTCGCCTGCAAGGACTTGGCTTGAGGGTTCCAGCCTTACATTGGTGAACACTATCCGTAGTGGAACCTCGCCATTAACTATTCCATCACTGACCTTTATCGGTCCATTATACTCTTTATCGCTGTCGCTCAGGCTTATTATAGCACTACCACTAGAATTCGTCTCAGAGTATTTAGTGGAGAAACTCACCCTCGCTCCGGAAACCAAGCTCCCGTCGTGCGAATAAATAGTCCTAACCGTTATCTTGGCGGTTCCTCCATTGTTCACGTAATACGTGTCAGCGAAGAATATCGAGTTTTTAACTTCAGATATATTTACAATGATTCTCGAGAATACAAGCGTGATATTCATCCTCCCTATGGGGTCTCCCTTGTTGTTGAACAGCGTGTAGTTTATCGTAACCATTTTGTCACTCATGTGGTAATTGAACATTGCAATACCGTTGGAATCCGTCAAGGTCTCGTTCCCATACGAATCGACAATTCTCATACCAGAAGCTGAGACATTCAAGCTTGATACATGAAGCCTGACTCTAACGGTAGCGGTTGAACCACTCTGAATCCAATACCTTCCATTTCTTAAGGTTCCGTTTACATTAGCTATTAGGCTCGCGTTTACCGCAGCTACTCTCACTACGAGCCTTTCACAGCACGTCAAGAAATCCTCGAGTATGAACGTAGCATTTATTGAGCCCTTCTCCGGCACCCTTAAAATGAAATTTGCCGGAGATTCCTTAACAATATCGCTTTCAACCCACCTTACCTTTAAACCGTTCAAATACTCGTCGTTATAGGTTAACCTCGTCCTCACAACCAAGAATGCATCGTCCTCCGGAAATCCCTCGACAACACTGTCAGAGGGCTCTAGCACGACATTCGTGAATACAAGGATCAGTTTCCCACTACCATTTACTATTCCATCGCTTGCAATTATGTCACCTTCATATTTCTCATTCAAACCGCTTAAGTTTAAAACAACAACTCCATTTTCATCAGTCTTCGTAGAGATAGAAAGGTAAGTCACAGAGATGTTGGAAGCTGATATCTTATTATGGGCATATGTAGCATTTATTCTTATACCTACGCTTACATTGTTACACGCATACCACAAGCCGTTAAAGAACGTAGCATTAGGAGTTACCTTCAGACTTATCCTCGTGAATACTAACGTGGTGTTTACCTTTTTGCTGAGCGCATACTCTCCATCTACTGCTAGGAAGCTTAGCATAAGTTTTTTATCCGTATCAGAATAAGAGAATTCAACATAACCATTTTCATCAGCGTTTTTAGTTGACTTCCCATCAGTAATAAAGATCGTAGTAAGAGGATCATCGCAGTACACGTATTTTGCCCTTAGCTTGATCACTATTGTTGACCCGCTTTGAGTCCAGTATTCATCCCCCTTTTGTTTTGCACCGCTTATGCTTTCCAACGAAAGATCAACCGTCTTCGGTATAAAGGAAACGTTAACCGGCTCGCACGGGATGAAGTCTATAAGGACGAAAGTCTCGTTAGTCGGTGAAGATGGCATCTCAATGTAAAACGGGACTGAGGATTCTCCGATGAGATTTCCTTGGATCCACTCGACTTTAAGACCACTCAGATATTCATTATTATAGCTTAAGTGAGCATATATTGTCACTGATGCTTTGGCCCCAGCCGCTGCCTTAACCACATGTTGTGAAGGTTCGAGCGTAACGTTCGTGAATATCAAACTAAAGCTTCTACTCCCCTCTACGAGGCCATCCGAAGCGGTTATTGTGTCCTCAAGCTTCTCATCGTTACCACTAAGTGTAAAACTAACTATTCCGCTTTCATCAGCCTTAGAAGAAGACCCAAAGAGTGTTATAGTAGCATTTGAAGCGGGTTCTCCGCTATGCGAATAGAATGCCTTTATGAATATGGTTACATTTGCACCATTTGCAGCATAGTATATTCCTTTGAAGTAAAAAGCGTTGTTAGCAGAAGTATTCAAGCTTATCCTTGAGAAGACAAGTGTAGGACCCTGCAATTTGCCTAAGGCATATCCCCTATCATCGTAAGCCGTGTAGACAGGTGAGAACTCACGATCAGAATAACTATATGAGAACTCAGCAAACCCATTAGAATCGACGATGGCAGAATTGCCTTCCGAATCCTTTATTACTATACCAGCGATGGGACTATTGCAGTATAGATAACTTGCCTTTAGCTTTACCCTAATCACGGAATGGCTCCTGTTCCAATATTTGCCATTTCTTAGTACAGCATTTTCCACAGAAGACAATGAAAGCTCAACGGTTTTCGGTATTAGTCTTACGTTAACAGGCTTACAAGGTAAGAAGTTAATAAGCTCGAATGTCGCAGTGGTTGGAGATAAAGGCATATTTAGCATAAAGCTGGCGGGTGTTTTCCTAATCGCATTACCCTGAACCCATTTCACATCCAGCCCATTGGCAAAGCCCTTATTGTATGTTAAGTACGCTTTCAGCGTTATGTTGGAACTTGCCCCAGGTGAATCTTCTATTTCATAGCATGGCTCATTAGCTCTGAAGGGGATCAACGATACTCCAGTAAACACAATAGCTAAGTTATCGGTTTGTCCAGATATCACCCACTTACTTGCATACACCTTGCTAGAGATTTCTTCATCACTTGAACATAATATAAACTCCACATTGCCACCAGAATCTGTCGTCCTGCTCAGGTTGAAGAAGTAGACGCTTGCCCCTGAAACCCTACTTCCATCGTGGGAATATTTCGCATTAACCTTTAGCTTTACGTTCGTTCCGTTGAGCGCAAAGTACTTGCCGTTAAAGAAGACGGCGTTCTCCACAGTGACGGTAAGCAGGATTCTGGTGTAGACGATGGTAACGCTCTTAGCGTCGCTCCAACAGTCATAATCATCATAGTAACTATATTCATTAACATAGTAATAATAGTATATCTTCTTATCGCTCTTCCAATAAGAGAAGGTAGCCTTCCCTGTAGAATCCGTGATGATGGTGTTGCCACAGCAATCAAAAACCGAGACTCCTTTAGCGTATTCTCCAGTGTCTTCGAACTGCACATAAACCTCAACCGTGGCGCCACTCTTAGCGCAGTCAACCCAGTACTCGTCGCCGCTAAGGCGAGAGGCACCATAGACCACGTAGGATAGCCTGAACCATACCCACCTTACTGTGACACAAGCCAGGCCTTCAACAGCCGTTATGCCCTTATAGTTTCCAGAGGGCGAGTAGGTATATGTGACTCTACCTGAGCCATTGCTGGTTACGGAGTAATACGTATAGTCTACCTGAGGAACCTCGCCTAAGACATCTACCGTCTTTATACCCAGATAAAGAGTGTGCTTCTTATTCGCCTCAACATATGCCTCTCTCTCAGAGGTTTTTCTTAAAGATAGGTTGATTCTCCCTCTATGTGTCATTACATATGCATCTATCGGTATTGCTTTAAGTGCATCAAAATGAATTTTCAAATTACATGTTATGGTTAATTCTAGGGAACTCATCTTACCCTTAGAATAAAACTGTACCGTGGTAATGTAAGTATCTGAAAAACTTTCTACTCCACAACTATTCCTTCCAAACCGCCTTAGCGGAGTAGAATCATAACACCACTGTGAATTATTACCCTTAAATGCGTAATACGTGACAATAAACTTCCACTGAACCTCCGATCCTACATTAGCCCAAATATCGAAAGTATTCTCACCTCTATCCCAATAATTTCTTCCAGTATGTCCAGTAGCTTGTAAATCATGTAATTTAATATCAGTAACCAGATATTTAGCACTTCTATATCCAACATTGTTTCCATCACTTATCGCTACTGCAACTTCTTTCAAACCGACGGAGCTCGAGTCCTCGCAATAATAAGCATCTATATGCCAACCAGCATAAGTAGGCTCAACTCCAGGTGGGGGACCTCCAACCCTCACGACTACGGAATCTTTGAAGCGCCAGTAGTCAAAGTTATCACTATTGAAAGAAAGTGTTTTCTGTTTGCCCATCATAGAAGGATTTTCCCATCCGCTACTTGAAGCACTGCCCCATTTAGCGGTCCACTCTATTTTATTAGGGTATTCACTTATCTGAGGTATTGTGAATTTAAAAACATGCGTTGCTGTATCACTATCCTTATAGCAAGTAGCACTGTGTTCGTCTGCATGGACAGTAAGTATCTTCTTCTCAATCACCCTGATCGTGACAGAGGGTGCTACTGACCCTAAACCGGCGATGAAAAGGCCTACTTCATGCGACCCTTTTGAGACGTTACAGATATCTATAAAATCAGTCGACCCCCAGTTTCCACCACCCAATTGATATACTACATTACCATCTAAAAACAGATTTAGAGATTTTTCATTTGCACTCTGCCCATTATCATACTTTATCTGTAGGACTCCATAATCCCAGTTTATTTGAATATTGTCCCAATGTGAGCATGCATAGTGTGAAACCTGATAATGATAGAAAACATATTCTGCAGTATACTCATAGACTTGACGTATATATGTTACTTTTACTTCAAGTGTATTCTTATCCAGATTATTCCAAGTATAATAACTTGGAGAGGGAACTATAGAAACGATGATCTGTGAAAGTCTAAAACAGAGGAGGAGAATAGTAATAATAACTGTTGTTATAGGTACAGATATTAATATAACATCAAGAGATTTACCCCTGTTTCTCACATTTTTAATAAGATTCGGATACTTTATAAGTTTAACTCTTAAGCATAATTCGTATGAGATATAGTTCGTAATAATTCATTAGCGAAAAATTTAAAAGCAGACTATGCTTCGATAGATTTTGATTAATGCATATTAAAAAGCTAATAAAAAGAATAATAGTTCTTACGGTATTTGTAATCACAATCTTGGTGCTAACGGGTTCTCCACATGTCACAGATGCAACAGATAAGTATAAGGTGTACTGTCGCATAAGGATTTATAATAATGCGATGTTCGACACGGAGCATGGTGTTACTCGTGGAAAGGGAACCAAAGATGATCCATATGTGATAGAAGGTTGGAGGATAGATGCATCTGAAGATACTGGAATCTTCATAGAGGGTACCGATGCCCATTTCATAATAAGGAACTGCTTGATAGAGAATGGGAGAGATGAAAACGTGGGCATCATATTATCGAGCTTAAAGAATGGAAGAGTCGAGAATTGTGTTCTTAGAAACAATAAGTACGGGATTAGGGTCTACAATTCTTCAAACATTGTGATAGTACGATGCACAATATATAATAGCAGCGCCTTAACACGGTGGATTAGCCTCGTAGAAGGGGGAATCGAAGTTGATGTATCGAGAAATATAACGATAGCTGACTGCAAATCCTACAATAATATTGGTCATGGCATCTGCTTATCCTCTACCTTCGATGCAATCATAATAAACTGTGAAGTATACAATAATTCATATAGTGGAATAAAATTAAAGGATGGGGAGGCATCTTTCCTTGGAATGAAGCTGAGGTTTCCTCCAACTAATAACACCCTTATCGTTAACTGTAAAGCTTATAATAATTACGAGGGAATAAGCCTTCTGTATTCAACGAATAACGTCATAAAAGACTGCGAACTATATGGAAACAGTTATGGCATACGCCTTTTGCTTTCTCATAATAACACGGTTACGGGCTGCATAATACGAAACAACCAGATAGGAGTAAAACTCGACTTCGCAAAAGACAATTTAATCTACAACAACTTCTTTAACAATACGAAGATATTAGTCCACGGCAATTTTACTCTAAAGGCGAAGAACTGTGAAGCTTTTGGTGCGATGTTTTATCCGAGCAAGTGGAACATAGAGAAGCACGAGGGGAAAAACATAGTGGGAGGGAAATATATTGGAGGAAACTATTGGGACGATTACAATGGAACTGATATAGATGATGATGGAGTAGGCGATAGACCATATGTAATAGATGAGTATAGCATGGATAATTACCCACTTATTAAGCCTAAGGTCCTAGTTGAAGAAGAGGGGAAGCCCTCCATGTGGGCGATATATTCCGTTCCAATAATACTTGTGAGTATTATCGCAGCCTACCTCTTGATTAAGCATAGGAGGTAGAATAGCTAAGATGAAAGATACCACTGTAGTATTCGTCCTGACATTCTCCTTAATATTATTATTCGCATTCTCATGTCCTATAAAGACAGAGCCTCAATGGGAAAATAAAAAGCATGGCCCAATATGCATTAACGGCGATAAGGATTTCAAGATGTGGAGTATAATAGTAAGCGGAGATGGCTCAAGAGAGAGGCCATATGTATTAGAGAATCTAAGTATAAGTTCTATTGTTATGAATGGAATAGAGATCTGGAACACTAGCTCATACTTCGTCATAAGGAACCTGGTTATAGAGGGGAATAAAAGTCATGCTGGAATTTGTCTTTACAACGTGAAGAACGTAAAGATAGAGAATTGCGAGCTTCATAACAATTCCTTTGGGATTATGGTTTATGGTTCATCTAACGTTACGATAGTTAGCTGTAGGATAAGTAATGGGACGATTGGAGTCTTTCAGAACTCTTCCTCCAAGATCGTTATAAAGAGTTGTCGAATCTTCAGTAATGATGTCGGCATCTACCTAAAACTCTCCTCTAACGGCATTGTAGACAATTGTACTTTATCCGATAATAAAGACGGAATCATGTTTGATTCTTCCTCTAGTAGCGTCGTTGCAAACTGTACTATTCTTAAAAATTATTTAGGAATTTTACTTTACTTTTCAAGTAATAACACGATCTTCAATAACAGGTTTAGCAATGAGGTGAATTGGAACATTGTCGGTAACCACACTGGAAATAAATGGAATATAACTAAGACCAAAGGCGAGAACATCATTGGTGGACCTTGGATTGGTGGAAACAGTTGGAGCGATTATACAGGAGCTGATGAGGATAAAGACGGGATAGGAGATACTCAAGTTCCACATGGGCCTGGAGACTATCTTCCCTTGGTTAAATACGGAAATATGCCACCAAAGGCAGATTTCTTTCACTTCCCTCTAAAGATAACCTGCATAGATAAAGTTTACTTTTCGGATAATTCAACCGATCTAGATGGTAGAATAATAAGCTGGCTGTGGGATTTTGGAGATGGTGAAAATGCGACTGGAAGAGTTGTAATGCATATATTCAAGAAGAGGGGAAATTATACTGTTAGACTGACGGTTAAGGACGATGAGGGGCTTGAAGATAGTTGCGAAAAGGTAATAACGGTTTACAATTCTCCACCGATAGTAAATTTCACATATTCGCCGAAGGAGCCCCATTCGAATGAAAACGTTACTTTCATTAGTAACTCGATCGATCCAGATGGTAGAATCGTTAGCTGGATGTGGCTTTTCGGAGACGGGTATGAAGGCTATGGGGAGAGCATAACTCACGCGTATGCTAAGGAAGGAAATTACACGGTAAGCCTTATAGTAAGGGATGATGAGGGGGAAATCAATTGGCTTCCTCTGACGATAGCTGTTAAGCCGACGATACTCGAAGTAAAGGTTTACAGTGAAAGAGGAGTGATAACGGGAGCTGGGAAATATGTTAACGGCTCAACGGTAAGCGTTTCAATATCTCCAACAGCTATTCCGAGGGATTTCTTCACTAACTACGTTTTCGAGGGCTGGAAGGTCAATGGAAGCATAGTTTCAACCTCCTCTAATTATTCTTTCGCTATAAGAGAACCAGTAACACTAGTTGCGAGCTGGAGGATTGAATTGAACATTATGAATGTAAGCCTAATAGTCATGCTGGTCCTAATAGC
>JAWBXT010000029.1:0-14113 GCA_038867695.1 Thermoproteota archaeon | reverse complement strand
GATGCTATACTTATGCTATTATGTTTTTGCTTCTCATCAACACGTCAATCTTGGTTATTATGCCTTCTAAACGTCCCTCTTTCGTTACCAAGACAGCGTTATGCCCCTTTAACAAGTAGTCTATTACTTCCGTGATGCTGGCGTCGGGTTCAACCATCGGGTATATTGAAGAAATGGCTTCTAAAACCTTTTTCTGGTAGAATTTCTGGACGTCTTTTTCCTTGGCGAATGCTTTTAGGAGTTCGAGCTCCTCGACAGCTCCTATTGGGGTCCCGTTCTTTAATACCGGCAATTGGGATATGCCGTATTTACGCATTAGTTTTAAGGCTTTTTCGATAGTATCATCATCATTAACGACGATGACATCTCTTACAGCGATGTCTATTGCCCTGGACCCTCTTGATTGAGTATCCTCCATTAAAGCTTCAGCTATCTTTCTTAGCGTAGAGAGGCGTGGATCAACCTGGTCTTTCTCTATCCTCGCTATTAATGCTTGGCTTACTTTCGCCCTTTTGGCTAGAGTGCTCTGTGTTAACCCCTTTCTTTTCCTTTCTTTTCTTATCTCTTCTCCTGGTTTTCTGAGAAGGTTAAGTAGATCCAACCTTTGCTTAGTGTACTTGGGGAAATGTATTTTTACTTTACTCTTTTCCTAAGGTCTATGGTGTTTTTTAGCTTTTCTAAGAATGCTTTTAGCAATTCTTCGGAGACGTTTCCTTTGTTATCTCTCAATTGCATCATGATATCGTTTAATTGCATTATGATGCTTAATTGATTTATATCTATTATCCCTAGATAAGCCATTATTAATAGCGTTACAACGGCTTTTCTAATGTTTGTCTTAGCTTGGTTTAGGGTTCTAAAAAACGCCCCTTTAGGAACTTTACTGCCCTTGAATTCTACATATCCTTTTCTCACTATTTTGTGGTTCATATTATCGTAGTAAAACATTATCGCTTCAAGCTGCCTGAGAGTCAACGTGGATTCTTTTACGAGTATTTCTAAAATTTTGTCTGTTTCTACGCTGTTTGCAGCCAATTCTTTATATTCCTGTCATGGTTCCCTCTAGTTATACTTTACCATATAACTCGCTATTGTCATATCTCCTGAAGAAAAAGAAAAATAGGTTGAAGCAAGAAAAATACTGCGGAATTATGGCTAGGAGAAGAAGAAGGGAGGCAAGGGTTATTCGGAAGGTTATTCCTAAGATTTTTCCATGTCCAAAGTGTGGTATTCAATCAGTTTCGGTGGTTGAGAATAAGGCTTTAGGAAAGATGAGGGTCGTATGTGGCAATTGTGGATTATCAGCGGAGTTTGAACCAATTAAGAACATTGAGAACGTTGACTACTTCAATAAGTTTGTAGATATGTATCACAGCGGTGAGATTTCCTAGATATTACAGTTTAGATTTATATCTTTCATCAAAGCGGTTAATGCAAGTTGCGAATCGGTAAAACTGAGAGGTACCTCTATGATACTATCAGTAAGAAGGGCTTTATTCATATTACCTTAATCGATCCTGAGAAAATGGATAGGATTAAAGAGGTTGTTGAAGCAGCCGAAGCCGCTGGCTCTTCAGCCTTCATGGTGGGCGGTAGTACTTCACACAAGACGTCAGATTATGAAGAAGCAATAGCTAGGATAAAATCAAATTCCAACCTTCCCGTAATAATATTCCCAAGTAACGTTGCAAGCATAGCCAGAGGAGCTGATGCAATATGGTTTATGTCCCTGCTTAACTCGATAAATCCATATTATATTATCGGTGCTCAAGTACTGGGGATTAAAACGATTAGAGAGTTTGGTTTAGAAGCGATTCCTATGGCGTATTTAATCCTTGGAGCAGGCGGGGCTGCTGGCCATGTGGGAGATGCTAAGCCTATCCCCTTCGAAATACCTGAGTTAGCAGTTGGTTATGCAATGGCTGCTGAAGCACTCGGTTTCAGGTTCGTATACTTGGAGGCAGGTTCAGGTGTGAAGACGCATGTTCCCGAGAAGGTAATTAGCATGGTTAGGAAGAGTGTAAACATACCAATAATCGTCGGTGGGGGAATAAGGGATGGTTCTGCTGCTGAAAATATTGTTGCTTCCGGTGCTGATATAATTGTTACTGGGGACGTTCTAGAGGAAACTAGTGAAGTGAAGGATAAGCTTTCAGAGATTATAGAAGGCGGTAGAAGAGGGGTTTCTAGAAAAGAGGGTAAGGGCTCATATTGTTGTTAATAGCTGGATTAAGAAATGAGACTAGAGGATTATAACCGGTTTTTACAAGAGCAGTTTTGGAAAGCATATGATCACGCTGCTAATGCAAAAGAAAATGGATACGATCCAGAGAAGAAACCAGAGTCGATAATCTCTTTCTCACAAGCCGAAACCATAGAGAAGCTTTTAGGTTTAAAGGGATTTAAAGACAGGTTTGAAGAGCTCAAGAAAACACTTCCCCCCCTAGAGATACCGTTTAAGATAGCTGAGGACATTATACTGGGCAGGTTTGGTTCCTTCCCAGAAGAAAAGGCTGCGGAATTGGCTTTGAAAGCTGCACTGGCCTCGCTGACTCCGCCCGGAACAACAGCGGCTCCAATCGAGGGGATAGAAAGGGTTCTAATAAAAAGAAACAACGACAACACCAGGTATCTCGCAGTATACTTTTCTGGTCCGATGAGGTCTGCTGGAGGCACGGAACAAGCTCTCTCGATAATCCTAGCGGATTTCATAAGGAGGATTTTAAAACTCGACAGGTACAAGCCTACTCAGGAGGAGGTTGCGAGATACATCGAGGAATTACGGCTTTATGAGAGGGGAAAGAATAGGTTTCAGTATAAAGTTGCTAAAACCCAGATAGCTGAAGTAATAGAAAATCTGCCTATTGAAATCACCGGTCCCCCCTCCGAGGATGTTGAAGTAGTGATATACAGAGACTTGCCAAGGGTTGAGACCAATAGGCTCAGGGGAGGGGCGCTCAGGATAATAAACGATGGAATAATCGGAAGAGTCAAGAAGTTTGAAAGCATAATTAACAAGCTTAACATATCCGGGTGGTCTTGGATATCTAAAATCGAAGTAGAGAGCACTAAGTCAGAGTATTTAAAGGAGGTTTTAATAGGTCGGCCTTTCTTCTCCTCGTCTGAATCATTCGGAGGATTCAGGGTAAGGTATGGAAGAGCTAGGAATACCGGTTTGATGGCTGTAGGTATTCACCCAATGTCTATGAGGGTTCTTCAGGGGTTCTTGTCGGTAGGGTCCCAACTTAGGATTGATAGGCCTGGGAAATCAGCGATAGTAATGCCTGTAGACTCAATCATGCCTCCCATAGTTAAGACTAAAGATGGTTCTATACACATTGTAGATACTGAGGAGAAGTTCAGGGAGGTACAGGGGAATATTTTGAAAATCCTTTTCCTAGGAGACATGCTCATATCTATAGGCGATTATATCGAGGGGAATACTCCTTTAGATAAGACTGGCTATACTGAAGAACAGTGGGCTGCTGAACTAGAGGCTGCTTTACAAGAGAAGGTGGATAGTATTAAGAACCTGCCTTTGGATACAGGGGTTCTCAAGGTGCTTGTTGAAAATCCGTTTCTCAAACTTGATTTCGGAACCTTCCTACAGATAAGTATAGCATTAGAGGTTCCTCTCCATCCTCGCTTTTATTTCTTCCTTGAGAACTTAAGTGGGCGTGAACTCTTACATGTTATTGAATGCTTTAGAGAAGCTAGGTTAGATGAGGAGGCGACGTATGTTCCAATTAAGGACGATTCTCTGGTTGTTGAATTTGAAAAGATGTGTTTACCGTCTAAAGTAGATGGTAATTTTATCAGGGTGGAGAAAACATACGCAGAGTTTTTCATATACTTGTCTAAGCTGACTCTACCTAAAATAGGGCTAGAGAGAAACGCTATTGACTATCTGAATAGTTTTCTTAACTTCAGAGTAAAACCTAAAGGAGGTGCGTTCATATCTGCGAGACTAGGTAGGCCCGAGGCTGCTAAGCTAAGAGAGATGGACCCTCCTTCTCATGTTTTATTCCCGGTAGGGTTGGAGGGTGGTTCTAAGAGGAATATCGTTATGGCTGCATCTAAGAAAAACATACTTGTAAACATTTGTAATAGGTATTGCGAGAAATGCGACACTTATACTTTCTATTTCCACTGTCCTAAATGCAAATCTCCAACGCTAGCAATATACTATTGTTCTAAGTGTGATAGCTACTCGAGGTCTGAAGATTGTGAGAAGTGTGGGGGGAAGAGGACCCCATACGATGCTAAAAGCATTGATATCGATAGGATACTTGCTGAAGTTGAAGAAAAACTGGGCATTAAAATAGGCTCTGAGTTAAAAGGAGTAAAAAGACTAATGAATAGGTATATGGTTCCTGAGCCTATTGAGAAAGGGGTTTTAAGAGCTAAATACGGTTTGACGATTTACAAAGATGGGACGATACGCTTCGATGCTACGAATGCTCCACTAACTGCATTTAAACCTAGGGAAATAGGTACTCCCATAGAAGTCTTGAGGAAACTTGGATACGATACTGATGTTGAAGGAAAACCCTTGGCAAACGAAGATCAGTTGCTATACCTCTATCCTCAAGACGTTATTCTTCCAATTGAGATGGGCAATACTCTAGTTAGGATTGCTAACTTCATAGATGATGAGCTTAGGCTACTGTATAATGCCGAGCCCTTCTACAAGGCTGGGAAAAAAGAGGATTTGATAGGACACCTAGTATTAGGGATTTCACCACATACCCTAGGCGCTATAGTTGGTAGGATAATAGGATATACGGATTCTCAAGTCGTATTTGCACACCCCTTCTGGCATCAGGCTAAGAGGAGAGATTGCGATGGCGATGGAGACTCTATTATCTTGCTCTTAGATGCTCTCCTAAACTTTTCTAAACACTATGTTCCTGAGACCGCTGGAGGCCTAATGGATACCCCTCTCATAATAATTCCCGTTTTGAAACCTGATGAAATAGACGATCAAGTCTACAATATGGAGGATGCTAAGAAGTATAGCTTAGAAGTATATTCTTTGGCTTGGCAAAATGTTAAACCGAAGGAAATCGAAGGTCATATAAACTTAGTTAAAAATAATAATCCGAACATAGCTTGGACGCACAATACTACTAATATCGTGGATGGAGTGAGGAAAAACGTCTACAGCACGATTGAATCCATAGATAGGAAACTGAAGCTCCAACTGGAAATAACCTCGGTCTTAGCCGGGGTAAACGAGAGAGAGTTCATAGAGAATCTTTTAAACTCGCATCTTTTGAAAGACATTTCGGGAAACATAAGGGCTTTCTTCACGCAGAAGTTTAGATGTAAAAAATGTGGCAAGAAGTTTAGAAGGCTTCTTCTCTCATCTAAGTGTACTTCTTGTGGTGGAGAACTTTCCCCAACGGTATACGTAAGCAGCGTTAAGAAATACCTGATGCTTGGTAAGAAAATATTATCACGTCTCCCCCTAGACTCCTATTTCTTAAGCAATGTTGAGTTATTAGAGAAAGAGCTTTCATTACTAATCACTAAGGAAGATAGTAAGCTTCTTGCTCAAAGAAGGCTTAAACAGTATTTTTAAGCATTTCATTTATAAGGCTCTTCACTTACCTGCTGCTTTATGGAAGTCAACCTGTGGCCACAAATCGGACAGATTGTTCCTGCGTATTTAATATACTTCCTCCTACAGGCGGAACAATACTTTATGTAAATGAACGTTTTCCTTATTTTCATCACGCCTACCGATATGTATTTAAGATCAAGCAGTGCAGCAGTGTTCTGGACATCATAATCGTCAGAGATTATTTCTATATCATAATCTTCCTCGTTACATAGCTCATAGCCAAGGGCTAGGATTTTAATATCCGGCCTAGAAAGCTTATTGTATACCCCATATTCCTTTGTAGCTTGCTCCACTTTCTCCCTCCACTTGCTGGAAGGTTCCCTAATCTTAAGCTTTCCAAGCATCATGGCAGTCTTTATTCTCATCCACCTCTTTCCGATTCCTCCAATTTCTTCTAAAAGTTCTTTTATGGCGAATGATTCGCATTTGAGCGAGTTGGGGTCTACGCCCTGTATTATCGCAGTAGAATCTAAAACATAGCCTTTCTTACCCATTTTCAATACTCCCCATTAACCTACACATACGCTTTATGTTAAAGGATCCTGAGAAACGTACTATTCTCACTATCTCGTCGCTGCCCGTGATGCTTACCGTTTTCTCAGGGTCCATCTTAAACATTTCTTCTCCGTCTACTATTAGATATGTTTCTTCTCCGCTTAAATATTTCACTTTTATAATTTCATTCTTGTTAACGATTAATGGTCTCAATGGTCTTCTTGCACATAGGGGTGTGCATACTAGAACTTCTACACTTGAAATTACAAATGGTCCTCCAGCATTTAAAGAGTATGCAGAAGAGCCGAGTGGCGTGGAGACTAGGAAACCATCTCCCTCTACTACGAACCGTCCCTCATTCAACTCTACAAGTAGTTCTACTTGTTTTAAACCCGTTATGTTCCTGATTACAACTTCGTTTACTGCACTCAGGATTCTGCCGTCATACTCCACCTTCAATTTGAAACACTTCTCCACTAGGAAATTACCTCTGACATACTCCTCTAGAAAAGACTCTAGATTATCGGGATTAGCCTCTATCAGATAACCCTTCTTTCCAGTGTTTACTGGCAATATCAAAGAGCCGTTTTCAACAGCCTTAGACGTTCTAAGAAGAGTCCCATCGCCCCCGATGGATATTACTAGGTCAAGTTCTCGTAGACCCTTCTTCAAGCCCCCTATCGAGTATTCTTCTAAAACGCTTGGCTTTAGAAATTTCTTAATCCTATCAATTATGCTCAGAGTTTCCGGATCTCTAGTCTTATAGACTATTGCTATCTTCATTGCCCCTGCCTCTTCTCTACGTAGTATAAGTTTTTAAATACCGTAACTTATTAGTTTTCCTCAAAATGGGTAAAGTGGTTGAGCTCGGTGAATTGAAAGAGGGATCCTGGCTTATGATCGACAACGAGCCTTGTCAGATAGTGGAGATTTCACATTCGAAACCTGGTAAACACGGTAGTGCTAAGGCACGAGTCGTAGGAATAGGCTTGTTCGACGGTGCTAAGCATACGTTGTTAAGCCCGGTTGATACAAAAGTTGAGGTTCCATTGATAGAAAAGAGAAGCGCTCAAGTGCTTACCCTGATAGGCGATAACGCGCAAGTAATGGACCTTGAAACATACGAGGTTTTCGAGCTTCCTCTTCCACAGGACCAAGAACTAAGGAATAATATAGCCCAAGGCGTAACCGTAGAATACTGGAGAGTAGGCAATAGACAAAAAATAATGAGAATCAAATAATTTTATTTAAACATATTTATCTATTATGCTTTTGATCTTCTCCGCCTTCTCCAGCGTTAAAAATTCCTTTTCTTTCCCCCCAGACAATATCGCCATTATTTCATGTTTGGTTTTAGGGAGTATATTTACAAGCATGACCGCTTCTTTCCTAGATAGCCCCGCTTCCCTCATAAGCTCCTCCACGAGCTTCCTAGCCTTATCGGCTGGAAGCTTAGACACTTCCTTTAAATACTCTAAAACTAATTTTTGATACTGCTTTAAATCTTCTTGCTTAGAGAGTGTTTCAAGAGCCTCTGATACCGTTATGTCTATTTCAGATATTTTCTTAACTCCCATTTTCCTACAGCCTTCTGAAATGCTCAGGTCTAGCAATTAAGGTTTTTGTCTTCTCTCCATCCATCACTTGGATGAGGTATGCTCTGCCCCTTTTTCCCATTACCGTCCCTATCTTACCGTAGAACCTCCTGTGAGGCATGCCCTTGTGTACCGACGGGTCGTACTTCAGTACAACCTTGTCCCCCGGGTTATAGTCCTGCAGGAGGTATGAGGGAGGCTTAATCCCCTTCTCTCTAACCTTCTTCCTTAGTAAAGTCCTTGTTTTAATCCTTTTCCCAGATGTTTGAGGCATGTTCCTATCCTCCTTCGATCTCCGTAACTTCCATCTCCACTATTTTAACCTTAGTGTTGAGTAGTCCCGCTACGGATGGCACTGTCCTACCCTCGTCGCCGTGAATAAGCTCCTTGACATAAAGCCCACCGCTGCAAGTTATCAGCGCTTCATAACGATTACCCTCGATGCGTTTGAAAGTAGCTTCGTAGACTGTTTTTCTCCTAACTCTGTCTCCCCTCCTTTTTAAAACCCTCAGGGGTGTTCTCTGTTTTATCAAGCATGCGGTCAACTTCGTTGAGAGCTCTTTCAACTCTTCTTCAGAAACCTCTCTCTCAGTCTCGAAAACGACTTTGTAAGTCTTCCTCTTTCTCTCAGCCTCCATTTTCAGACGTGGAACATCTAAATAACTTGCCTTACTGAATACAGAGACTTCAACCATGTTACCGAACCTCCTGTTAAATTCTAGATGAAGCTCGTTGAGGTTAACGTTTCTAACCTTAGGCTCAAGTATCTCGACTATAAAAGGCCTCCCCTTTCCAAGCATTTTAACATCTACGTCTTCCCTGCCTGCACCATGGAACTTTAATTTCCTTCCTTTGAAGACGGGTAGCAGAACCTCCTCTAGCATCTTCTCTATGGATGGAGTTACGTTATCAGAGTCCATTCCTCTCCATTTTGTCTGCGCAATCCCCCCGGTAAGCTTCCTGTAGCTAGATCTTAGGAATACAGAGTTTATCTGCATAGAGACCTTGTCATCCATCGCATTGTATACGAACAGTACGTCTGGTCGTCTCATCCTAGCTTTCTTCCCTAGGTTTTTCATAATCCTCATGCTTATCTCCTTGTTAAGCTCGTTTTTCAAAGCCTCGCCAAACCTCAGTTTGAAGAACGACTTAACCTCTTCATCTTTCTCTTCTAAGGAGACCGGCAGTGTAAGTCCAGTATAAAAAACGTCGAACTCAACCTCATGAGATGCTTCAATTATTTTTTTAACGGCTTTTTCAATAAGCTGGTTGATCTCGCCGTTGCAGATGTAGCATGGTTTAAGAGTTATTTTGAGCCCCGGATTGCTTTTTTTAAGGAGGGTTATCGAAGCAGTATGTCCCGATTCCGCTAGGGCCTTAAAAACCTTGAGAGACTTCCTACTAAGCCCCTCCTTTCCCGCTTTCTCACTCATGAATAGAAAGTCCTTCAGTATTCTCCCCTTCGTCTCATTGGCGTAAGATGGAATAAGGCTTGAAAACTGTCTCCCTAAACATCTATCGCATAATGGAGTAGATGTTACAATTTTTTTCAGCGTTCTTAAAAGATCCATTGCTAAGGTCTTAGACGAGAAATGTTTCTAAAAGCTCCCTTAGAGATCTTCTTAACAGCCTTCTTAGCTAATACGTACTGCTTTATGAGTTCTCTCACATCCTTTTCAGAGGTTCCTGATCCCCTTGCGACACGCCTCACTCGGGAGGCGTCCATTATCGTCACATCCTCCCTCTCTTCCATGTTCATCGAGTTTACAATCGCCCTCCATTTCTTCACCCTTGCGAAGAATTCCTCCATGTCCTTCTTGCTAAGCTTTCCTCCTCCGGGGAGGCTAGAGAGAATCGTCTGAATTCCTCCAATTTTCCTCGCTGATTCCAGTTGCTGCACGAACTCTTCTATCGTAAACTTGCCACGGGCTACTCTTTGAGCTCTAAGCTTCTCCTCTTTAGACATCTTCTGCACCCTGGCTATTACTGATTCTAAATCGGGCTTTCCGAGAAGCCGCGATACGAATTTAACAGGGTCGAATTCCTCGATCTCATCAATACCCTCTCCAACCCCTATGAATATTATTGGAGCTCCAACAGAAGCTATTGCAGACAGCGCCCCACCGCCCTTTGCTGAACCGTCAAGCTTTGTCACGATAACATATCCTACTTTCGCAACTTTGTTGAAAGCCTCCGCTTGCACCCTTGCTTGCTGACCAATCATTGCGTCGACTACTAGTATTGTTGCAGTAGGGTTTACTTCACTTATTATTTGAGACATCTCCTCCATTAGAGTTTCCTCAGTCCTATGCCTGCCAGCAGTGTCAACTAGAACAACTTCAAGATTGAGTCTTCTCGCCCACTCTACACCATCCCTTATCACTTCCACGGATGTTTTCTTTAAGGGATCTGAGTAAAGAGGTATCTCGTCTTTCAAAAGTTGCTTAAGCTGGTCAACAGCTCCGGGTCTGAAAACGTCTCCCGCTATTACGCCTACTCTCCTATTCTTATTCTTCAAGTAGTAAGCGACCTTGCCTACGGTCGTAGTTTTTCCAGAGCCCTGTATACCCATGAAGACGAAGATGTTAAGCTGATTCGGGATTATACGAAGCTCTTTTTTCTCGCCTCCAAGTATTTTTATAAGTCCCTGATAAGTCAGATAGGTAATTCTATCCTTAAGAGATATTCCATATTCCTCACGCGTTTCCTTAAGTTCATTTTTAATATCTTCAGTGAGCTGACTTACCAATCTCACATCGACATCTCCAATTATTAATGCACGCTGAATCTCTCTAAGATACTCTGTAATCTCTCTATCGCTTATATACGCTTGCCTCGTGATAAACCTGAAGGCATTCTGAAGCCTTTCAGAAATATTCTCAAGCATTTCCAGCCTATTCTCCGATCAGCCTCTTAACCTCGTTTCTCAATATCACCGGATCAGCCCTACCTTGCAACTTCTTCTGTACTTCCCCGCAGATATAATCGATTACACGCTCGTTTTGATAAGCGTCCCTTCTAAGCCTCGGATTCTCCTCTAAAACTCTTATTATTGCTGAAGCCAACTCTTTTGGATCCCTTATGATGCTTAATCCAACGCGTTTCACGTATTCTTCAACATCCTCACCTGTTAAGACTATTTCCCAGAGCACTTGTTTAGCCATCCTCATAGTTATACGGCCTTCCTTAACCATCCTTATCAGTTTAGCGAGGTTCTCCGGTTTAAACCTACTTTCCCTACACTCTATACCCTGTTCCCTCCATCTTCTCACAACCTCGTTCATAAGCCAATGTGCAACTTCCTCGGGCTCATTCAATATTCTAACAGTCTTTTCGAAAAAATCTGCAATTGGTTTTTCTGAGACAAGCATTGAGGCAATTTTCTCAGATATTCCATATTCTCTCATGAATCTTTCTATTCTCTCATCCGGTAACTCGGGAAGTTTCCTTCTTATTTCTTCGATAATCTCCTCGTCTATCAGTATCGGAGGTATATCTGGCTCCGGGAAGTATCGATAATCTTCTTCCATTTCTTTTTCCCTCGATGTTGCTGTAATCCCCTCTTTCTCGCCCCATCTCTTTGTAACAGTGCTTTCCATCTTGGGGAGGTACTCTAATCTCAGCTGTTCGAAGCGTAATGCTTGCTCCACTTCTTTAAACGAGCTTATGTTCTTTATCTCAATCCTCGCCCCGCCTGCGTAGGAAATGTTGGCATCGCATCTCATAGACCCCTCAAAGGAAGGATCTAATACTCCAAGATGCTCCAGTGTTGTCTGCACTTTCTCCAGTACCAGTCTCGCTTCCCTAGGCTGATGCATAGCCGGCTCCGTAACGATCTCAACGAGGGTTATGCCTGCCCTATTATAGTCTATGTAAGTCTTCCTCACGCCACTCCTTTCAACATGGACAAGCCTGCCTGGGTCTTCCTCTATCTGTATCCTCCTCAAGGGTATTTTTTTCCTCTCACCGTCAAGGTTTATTGTGACATGCCCTCCAACACCTATTGTCGTACCACCCGCCTTATCGTATTGAGTTATTTGATAGTTCTTGTTCATATCTGGGTAGAAATAGTTCTTCCTGCTGAAGACAACATAAGGCTGAATCTTGGCTCCAAATGCTAAACATACTGCTATCGCGTTCTCAATGGCCTTTTTGTTAACTTGAGGGAGGGTACCAGGTAAGCCTAGGCATATTGGGCAAACATTTTCATTCGGTCCTTTCCCCCGGTAATCCGAGGGACATGGGCAGAAGAGTTTAGTTTTCAAATTGGTTAATTGAACATGTATTTCCAGTCCTATCTTGAGCTTACCTGCTTCCTCTTGTTTCAGCATACTTTCATTTTTCCCTCTATCAAGTCATTTATGAAGCTTCTTAGAGAATCGTCGCTCAAATCCTCTTCTATAACACTAGCGATGGGCCTTTCCAAGGTCTCCATGCTTAAGCCCTCCTCTAGAACTGCCTGAACAGAAACCAGCCTAGGCTTATTAACAGGCGTGCCTATCTGACTAAGAAGCCATACATAAACCTCTTCAACCCCCTCAACTTTGTTAACGATATCGTTAGCGATTTTAAACGACAAAACGTTATAGATCTTCCCCACATGGCTTACAGGATTCTTACCAGCAGCTGCCTCAGATCCTGCAGGTCTGAGGAGGGCAATTACTCCGTTAACCCTATTTCCTCTGCCGACTTGACCACTATCCCCCGCTTCTGCTGATGTGCCTGTAACAGTCAAGTAAACACCATTCTCCCCTCTCCCCCTCACATCAAGACTGTTCAAAGTTATATCTACCTTCTTGAAATCGTAACTACTGGTAATGTATTCTCTAAGGTTCTCGATAACTTCTTTCTTAGATCTGAAGTAAGAGTCCTCGCTGTCTACGAAGCGGTCTACATACGACATGGCTATCGTAAGATCAACTTCGCTATTTACCCTGTAACCCATTACCTTAACATCCTCCCCAGTCTCCTCAAAATCCTTCTTAAACTCCCTACTGTTCAAATATTGCTCCACGTTGAGGACGAGCGTCTCTAATGGTGAAAGAGGGGCGTATCCAACAGCTGCAGAAGTATCATTCGCCCCCAGAAAATCGCCTCCTCGCTTAAAAATGTCAGCCAAGTTTGCCGCGCTTCTACCTATCTGAACTTCGTAGGATACATGTTTATCCGGGTCTACAAACCTAAGGTTCTCCTTAAACCACTTCTTCGCAGTTTCTACAGCAAGGTTCTCTATAGGCAGCTCCTTACCATTAAAGCTGTAAGTTGCCCTATCACCGAAGATAAGCTTCATAGGCTTCTTAACAACGCCTCCTCCAAACCTGGTCTCAGACTCTCCCGCTACAAGGAGGCTCTTATCCAGATTATAGTGGAGTACAGCATTAAACTCCTTAAGATAGAGTTTGCAGAGCTCTACCGAGAGCTGGTTCATAACCATGTCTGAAATGGTGTCCGGATGACCGAGCCCCTTCCTCTCCACAATCTCTATCTTCTGCTTGGAGACAGGGTATGTTCGCAGTTGGTTTATGTTTATCGCCAATTAACCTCTTTTAAAGCCATTTGACAATGTTAAATAAACTTTATTCATTTCTCAACTAGTTTAAAACTAGCAGTATTACTGCTATTATTAGGGCCTAAAAACCATACAAGAAGTTATATTACCATTGCTTATTCCTATTGACTTGCGAAATCGTCCTCAAAAAACTTTTAATTTAGCTACTTATAAATAAAAGATTAGTGCGGGGGTCGCCAAGCCAGGTCAAAGGCGCTGGACTGAGGCTCCAGTCCCGTAGGGGTTCGTGGGTTCAAATCCCACCCCCCGCATTATCATGATTACAGACAATACAATTAGTATGCAACAAAGAATTAGCTGAAGAAAGCAAGATATTATTTCTACATACAACGTATGATTGCTCTCCGTAACTCTTTGACTCGAATACTTCTTGCCCATCCTGTGATATGAGTAGACCTATCGTGGTTTAATAGCTTGAGAGCTAAAAAATAATGGAAGTCAGTACTTTCTTAAAACTTCTTTATATAACTGAATTATTCTATCTATTCTTCTATCAATGTTAAACTTCTCTTCGGCGAGTATCCTTCCGTTTCTACCCATTTGCTTAGCCTTCTCGGGATTTTCAATTAACCAAACTATTTTCTCGGCTATTTCTTCCGGATTTCTTGGTTGCACGAGGAAACCGTTATATCCATGAATTATTTGATCAGGAATCCCGCCTACCTTAGAGCCTATTACCGGTTTGCCAGAAGACATGGCTTCGGAAATGACAAGACCAAAAGCTTCCTGAAGAGATGGAACAACTACAATATCGCTCATAGCATAATAATATGGAACTTCATTTCGAGAAATCCTTCCAGTGAATATCACTTTCTCTTTTACTCCTAA
>JAWBXT010000028.1:0-14127 GCA_038867695.1 Thermoproteota archaeon | reverse complement strand
TAGTTAGTTTTATTAAATCGTTTAATTGGCTTGAAACGTTGGAAGGAGGTAGAAGTAGCCTCGGTCTAATTGCTGGAATATTGCTTACATTAGGATTATTCTTACCTTGGTATGAATTAAGTGGTAATCTGGAGGGGGGAGAAGTAAATTGGAGGGTCTATCCCCTATGGCAGGATTATAATGAAAATGCTAGAACACTATTCTTCCCCAGATGGTGGTTTCAACCACCATCATCCAGCTTCCTTATCCTTCAGCCTATTGCCATCCCGATAATAGTGATAAGTGCTTTGATGAAAACATGGGCTAGGAGGGCATTAGGCTTAACGATCGGAACAACGCTGGTGATGATATGCATAGGCGGCTTCGTGCAGGGCTGGACCAGATTACTTGTGTTCAGCGGACTCCCATCACCCGGGGGCGAGACTCTTTATGACGATAGTTTCATCAAATCCCAATGGGGTCTTGGAATCTACATTTCTGGAGTTGGACTCATATTTACAATACTATCTGCTTGGCTGGAAATCTGGAGGATTATAACTGTGCTTTTTAAGAGAGCTGCTGAAGTACTTACTAAACGCCCTGTTTCTTAGAGAAACCTTCACTTTTAGGATCGTTAAAAAAATATTTTGTCTTATTTAATGGAGTAAAGAATAGAATTCATTCTAACGAGAAAAAGAGGAAATTATTTCTTTAGTTTTCTACGTCTAACAACTATTATTACTACTATGATTACCACTATCAGAATGGCGACTAGAGGAAGCAATGTATCAAAACTTATACCCGGAGTCTTCCCAATTTCTTCAAGCAGATTCTTGGCACTCCCTAGGTTAATTCTTGACCCGTCAATATCGCCCTTAACAAGTCTTTCAAGTCCAGAATTGATATTCCCTTTCGCTTGAGAAGCCAGCTTCCAAGCATCAGTATCCCTACCATAGCTTTTAAGGGCTTTGTCGCATTCTACACTAGTCTTTGCAAAATCAGAGATCAGATCCAACATTTCCTTATTACCTTCATAGCCGCCTGGACCATGGATGTAAAGAGCGACTTTAGAAAACCTCTTATCGCCCGTGAGCATTGCTCCACCTCCGTAGCTAGTGTGTGCAAAGAAGGCGCAATACACTTGATGATATCCCCACTGCCTTTCATCTCTAACAGTAGTTTCGTACCAGTCTTCAGAACCAGGTGCCATGTTTATGAAGGCAATTCCCTCAGTAGGCTTGCTGAAGTCAACCCAATATACAACGTCTTCTCCACCGTAGAAGCTTCCACTTGTTACTTCCACCGGAAGAGTTATCTCTCTCACTTCCTTCTCAAACCTAATGTACGCTTTTTCATTTGCGAAAATGCTTGCTGGAAAGTATACCATCCATGCTGTCTGCATGACTGTCGGCTCATCCCTCCTGGCCTCTAAGACTGATGAGATAAGAACCAGTCCCGTCTTGGAGATCGTATAATTGGTTTTAACGTAAATTTCAGCATTACGATACTTCCCGTAAAACCTCGCCTCCACGTAATCCCCCTTGTTTTCAATAACAGGAGGTGCTACGGAGTCGCTATTCCAAGTTTGCTCCCACAGATTCCAGATGAACGTGCCGGCAACACCTGTATAGGGGATGCGGGATATTTGAACTTCTGAAACACCTCCATTCTTATTTATAATAACCTTAAATTTTTCTAAACCCACTTCCATGTAAGCTACTTCCACTTCATTATCTGTTTCAACTATTTGAAATCCCCCCTCTAGTTGCGCATTAATCTTTATGTAATTCGTTTGCAGCAATAGTAAATACAGGATGAAAGCTATAGCAAGAAAGCTTTTCATATTCATTTTTCATACCTCCGTATTTTGTATTTAATTCTCTAAGGATAGAAATTTAAACATTATCCTTTGTAAAATAAGAAAACTACTTGATTCGCAAAAGGCTGAGACCTGTCTTACTGTCTAATTTCCGCTCAAGAAGAATCTGGATTTCTGCTAACACTATCTCCGCCAAGTATAAGACTGGACTTCCAGGCTCTAAATGGCCACCATACGTGTTTTTACTATCTGAAACACATATATGTGCGTGAAGCTTATGGTCAGCAATTATTCCGTCTATAGAGTTGATTTCTAGCGGACCGTCTATTTCCACATACTCTTCCTCAGGTGGAAGACCTTTAGAAGTAACCCTGTGCATACGGCATTTCTCCAACGTGCCTATTGCCGATACGATTACACCGTTCACAATATTGTTTTTAATGGAAGATGCTTCGATGCTTCCGAGCAGGTCTTCTCCTCTGTCGCATCTTAAAACAACTACTTTTCCGAAACGAGTCTTCCAAAAATCCAAATTACCATCCCTCCTATAATTGTATTCCAAACTTTTCTAGATAGGGTTTCTGAGCCTTGCGATCATCTTCAAACTGTTTTATAGCCCTCAAGGAAACAACTTCACCCAATTCCTTTGGAATAACAACGACACCATCGTCATCACCCATTATAAAATCACCAGGTTCCACAAGAACTCCTCCAATAGTAACGGGTATGTTAACATCTTCTGGACGAAGTTCCTGTCTACCGATAGTTTCAGTACGTCCGATCCCTCTGCAGAAAACTGGAAACCTCTCTTTTCTTATCTCAGCAACATCCCTACACCCTCCATCTATAACGAGCCCGACAATACCCCGGTCCCTTGCAATCAAAGCAATATAGGAGCCCCAGAAACCAACTTTTGTATGACCTCCCGCATCGACGACAAGCACATGTCCTGGCTCTGCTAATTTAAGAAATAGTTCTGCATTATTCCTCTTTGAATACCATTCTGAAGCATACTTCTCGTATTCTTCGGGAGTCATCTTTGGTATCGGTTCTCTGGATTTTATCAACCTGATAGGCAATGTGATTCCCACCATCTTTATATCATTAAAAAGAGGCTTTATTTCCTCCGGTATTATCGTTGAATCATGAATATTATACCTATCTAAAGCATCTATCACGTCAGCAGTCCTCACTCTCATTAAACGGCTAATAATCTCCCTATCTCTATCGGAGATCAACCCAATCCCCTCCGTTGCTTCATTAGTCTCTGTCAAGCTATTAAGTATTTTACCATGAACAGAATAATTGCACACTATAATTAACATCGTTTGGAGGAAAAATTGAGAGTAAATTAAAATGGGCTTAGAAGGGGATTTGTTTTCTAATAAACAAAAATTTATCTGTATTTTTTAAAAACAATTAGTACTATGAGCAGTAGAGTTATCTTAACGATACTGATTATTACAGTATTAATATTGCTGGTGCTTTCGACACTTCTTCTGCTCAACATATGGAGGAGAAGGGAGGAAACAGAAGAAATCCAGATACCTCAAGAAGAAAGCTCTGAGGAATCGGCAGAAAGACCTGAGCCTACTTTTACACCTGAACCTGAGCCTACCCCTACACCTGAAGCTAGAGAAGAGCCCACGGTTTTAACTAACAATTCGAAGATGATTCAATTTTACTTGCCTTGGGATGACGGTGAAAACACTGTAGTAAGCTTGAGCAGTATGCTAGACAAGCCTGCAGGAAGACTTGGTCATGTTTACATCGGTGATGACGGCCATCTCTATGTGAATGAGAGTAGAATAAAATTTCTCGGAGTCAACATATGTGGAGGGGCATCCTTCCCTGAGAAAAAAGATGCTGAAAAAATAGCTTCAAGACTAGCTAAATTCGGAGTAAACATAGTCCGTTTCCACCACATGGATGCAGATTGGGAGTCCTTCAATATTTTCGACAGATCGTTTAAGGATACCCGCCATCTTAATGAGAAAGCTCTAGATAGGCTTGACTATTTTATAGCTAAGCTCAAAGAGAATGGTGTTTACGTTGATCTCAATCTGCTAGTATCCAGAAGATTCACGTCTTCAGACGGCTTACCGAGAGAAATCGATTCCGTAGACTGGAAGGATCAGCAGGTTTTAGGATTCTTCATGGAGGAGGTTGAAGGCCTCGAGAAGGAGTATGCTAAGCAGCTTCTAACCCATTTTAACCCGTATACTGGTAAAACATACGCCGAGGAGCCCGCAGTGGCTTTCATCGAAATAGTTAACGAACAGGGTCTGATACATTCTTGGCTGGGTGGTGTGATTGATAAACTTCCGGAAGTCTTCAAGAGCAGGCTTAGAAGTAAGTGGAACTATTATCTGCTGCTAAAATACGGTTCTACGGATGGTTTAAAGAGTGCCTGGGGGTCGTTACGTGAAGGAGAAAGCCTTGAGCGGGGTACGGTTGAGATAGTGTCGTCCCAAGATTGGGTTGGCCGTCGAAAAACCTATGCTGATAGCGATTGGCTGGAGTTTCTCTACCGCTTAGAAGAGGACTTCTTCATAAGGATGCGTGACTTCATAAGGGAAGAATTAGGATCTAAAGCACTCGTCATAGGAACGATCAGTAGCAGTTGCAGTCCGGCAAGCGTAATGTCGAAAATGGATATAGTTGATACTCATGCCTACTGGCAACATCCGCAGTTTCCAAGTACTGCTTGGGATCCAGCGGACTGGTATGTAGAGAATAAGCCAATGGTAAATAATCCTCAGGATAGTACAATAGTCGGCTTAGCCGTAAAGAACGTTCTTAACAAGCCTCATTTCGTAACAGAATACGGCCACCCGGCTCCTAACATGTATGATGCCGAAGCCGTTTTAACATTCGCTACTTACGCCGCCCTGCAGGACTGGGATGGCATCTTTATGTTCGCATATGGCAGTAGGAACAACTGGAATTCTTCAAAGATAAGGGGATTCTTCGACATCGATCAACATCCTGCTCACATGGCTATGCTAATACCTGCACACTTAGTCTTCATTAGGGGCGATGTTAAACCAGCAAACAAGCTTATTACCGTAAGGCTGACTAGGGATGATGAGATCAACTTACTTAAAAACAGACAGGTATGGGCCTGGGGTCTGCCGGACGCTAAACACGCGGGTCTGAATCCCCTAGTATCCCTCATACATAGGGTAGAGGTCGATGTCGAGGGCATTGAATTTAGCAATTTCAGCAGTATAAAGATCTCTGGTTCTATCTACAGGTCGGATACTGGGGAAGTGACTTGGGATACATCAGATCCGAGCAGGGGAGTTATTATTGCAAATACGTCAAAGAGTATTGCTCTCATAGGTTTCAGTGGAGGGAGGAAATTTGCTCTCGGGACAGTTATATTTGAGCCAGGTGATTCTTTATTGAAAGGTTGGAGTGTCCTAGCACTTTCTTCACTTGACGACATGGATTTAGAATATTGTGAAAGAGCACTTTTAGTAGCCTTAGGCTATGTGACGAATACCGGTATGGGTCTTAAGGCTTATGGTGAAGATAGGGGATTGTTGAGATGGTCAGGAAATAATTTATCCGGAATCGAGGTATACAATGGACGGATAACATGTAACGCGAATTGGGGCTCTGCACCAACTTTAGTCGAGGGAGTTTCAGTGACCATCAGCATTAAAACTAATGCTCGAGTTAGAGTTTGGGCACTGGACAATACTGGAAATAGGGTTAGAGAAGTTCAAGTATTCAGCAACGGTTTTTACAAATCATTTACAATCGGACCAGAATTCGGAACAATCTGGTATGAAATAATTTTTGAAAGATGAAAAATGATAGAAAGGCTTAGATACCCTAACAAATCTGTAAAGCTAATCTCCCATCATAGGCTAGTGATGTGTGCAAAACAGGGCTAGATTGACTTAAGAATTCAAGTTTTTAAAAATCTGTAGTCTAATTTAGCGGTTGTTTAATTTTCCTCCGCCTAATTCTTTTCAAAATAATGTATAGGGTGATGGCTAAAATCACTATGGGTATAACAATTCTAAGAATATAATAAACTGCAATTCTCATAGTCTCGATTCCCTCCGCCTCCTTGATAAATTCTTCTGCACGATTAAGCATTTCAGTGGCGCTATTTAAATCGCCGACCAACATTTTATTCAGAGCCATATTAATCTGAGTACGTGCCTGTGATGCGAGAACATGAGCCTTATCGCTTTTAAAAGACTCAATTTCTTTCAACCTCCTTTCTAAATCGGCAAAGGTAACTAGTAAGTCTATCACCTTTTGATTGGCTTGATATCCTCCCGGGCCGTGAACATAGATAGCTACCTTTGCATAAAACTCTTCACCCTGCTCCACCGGTTTCTGTCCCCAACCCCTAATATTATAACGAGCACTATAAGTGGTTCCGTTCCACTCTCTCTCGTCTTGAATCGTAGCTCCCTGATGAGAGTATGGAGCAATATTGATCAATGTAATCCCCTCCAGAGGTTTGCTGAAATCTATCCATTTAACATCATTATGAGTGAATACGGGGTTGGTAACGAAGTTGATGGGTAAAGAGACTTCACGAACGTTTTTACCCGCGTATACATGTATTTTTTCACCTGCGAAAAGACTCATTGGAATAAAAGAGTCCCAAGCGATCATCAGTATGGTTGGTTCATCTCTTTCACCAACCATTCTGGAGGAAAACAATATGATCCCCGTCTTAGATACCGTTATGTTAGTGATCATAGAAAGCTGATGTGAAGCATACTTTCCGTAGCAGGTTATGGTTACGTATTCTCCTTCATACTCTATTACGGGTTCAGCGGTCGCGTTACTGCTATATGATTGGCCTCCAGCCTCGTTCCAAATATAAAACCCTATAGTGTTTGCATATTGCATGTTAGAGATTCTTAATTCACTAATTCCGCCGTTCTTCTGTATCGCTATACCGAATAATTCTCGCTTTTCGGTATCTAACAATACTACCTCTAACTGCTGCTCATCGACAGTAATTGAGAACTCTGACTCATTTTGAGCACAAGTCCTCGTAAACTTGGATTGAAACAATATTACTAGAATGAATAGAAGAATTATTGATTTGCTCATTTTAATCTTCATTTTTTATTACTATATTTAAACTTTCCGCTACAAAATAAAAAGTCCATTAAACTATTCCTTCATTTTATTTATAATGCTGACGCATTTCTTTATGGTGAGGTAATGAAAGTATTTTGTTTAACAAAATTTTCGCTTGCTCTTCACACTTTGTCCAAGGATCCATCTCTATAAGCTCCAATAATCTCTCCCCGCTACCATTCTCATAAGCTTCAAGCTCCACTTCTACAGGTGCCACCCGATCCCTAAGAATATAGGCGACTAAAGACTTCGGTAAACCTTTAACCCTGATTCCTTGAATTCCCCTTCTGCTTACTTCAGCCGGCACTTCAACCTCAAAATCCATTGGAACCCCAGGCATAAAACCCTCTGAATTAATTATGTTAACTTGGAAAACCCTCTGGATATCGCAGGCTATAGACTCTATTAGGGGCACAATTATCTCACCAGATTTATTAGTTGGATGAGCTATAATTCTCCCAGTATCTTTAGATAATCTCATCATTTCTTCCACAATTCTCTGACCATGTAAGAAGAAGCCTTCCCACCAGGCCTTTGGGTCCTCCATCCACCTTCTTTCAGTTTCTTCATCAACGTGATACCACCATGGCCATGAACCTCCACCAGGCGTACAAGTGTCCCCGATCGGAAAAACACCAAACCTTTTGTAGAGGTCAATGGCCTTAGGGCCTAGATCGCTACTGGGACCAATTTTTTCCCAATTTTTCTCAGAATTCTTGGCAATCCATTCGTCTAACAGCGGAAAAGCGTTCTCACCCTTATAGGTAAATCTTGTCAACCATATGAAATGATTTACCCCTGGCGTCTCAAAATAAACCATATCACTCTCAAGCCCCAAGACCCTGATGATATTGTATATTCCGCTGAAACCGTGACAAAGACCAACAATTTTAATATCCCTGTATTTCCTACTGAGGTATGTTACACCTGCTAGAACAGGGTTTGCAAGTTGAATATACCATGCGTCTGGGCAAGTCTCAAGAATATCCTCCATTAGTGAGTCAAAGAATTTGAACTGGTAGAAGTTTATCCAGAATGCTTCATCATGCATAATGTGATAACTCCCGCCAAACCTATAACCTAGGCTTTGAGCTATAGACCATCCCTCCCTAAGCCTTTCATAACCGACTGTTAATGCGGTGTTGACTACGAAATCAGCATCTTTAAGAGATTCTTTTCGATTCAGTGTTTTCTCCAGCTTCAACCTAATGCCTGTCTCCTCAGCATACTTCTTGCAAATCGAGTATACTGCATTCAACCTATCCTGATTTATGTCCATGAAGCTTATAGTGCTTCCTGAAAGACTGGGAGTTAAACACAAGTCTTTAATCAGGTTCAATGAGAAGACTGCACTGCCAGCCCCTATAATGCTTATCTTCACATCAACCATTTTCCAGCATCATTCTCCTAAAGGGGTTACAACAAGGGTTGGTTCCTCGCTACATCTGGCTCTAGGAAAATTAATTGCTGCCAAGTGTCAAATCTCATCTTCCCGATCTTTAAAAGTAGTGTTATGCTTGGGCCAATTATCGAATGACCATTCCCATCATGTCGCATTGTTACTACACCGGTTGACCCCAGAATGAAAAGGCTAATAATGTTCTTAAACTCTACTTTAGAAAACGGCTCCTCAACGCTTTCCCTAGTATCGATAATATCTAATACTCCTCCATTCTTGATCTCAGCCTCCATTTCAATAATATTCAATTGAACCACCTTTATTCGGAAATCACTTTATTATATATTCTTACTCTCTGTTTATAAGACTTAATAGATTCAAAAGAATCCAGTGGAACATGGGAGCATGAATAAACAACAAACTGGGCTTATAGTCTCTTTTTGTTACAACCTCTACTTTTTCAATGGGAATATGCATCCTTCAATTTTAAATGATTCCTTGTTACAGAGAAATGTTAAACAATATAATTGCATTCACTAGGATTTACATCATCAAATCCTCTATTGGAAACTGGCTCCCATTAATTCAAAATCAAAAATAAATAAGTATTTTATTAATTCCGTAAGTATAATTTATTACAAACATTTCCCATTTCGCTTTAAACAGACCCGTTTGTAAAACAAATGATAAAAACAAGTTATTAAATAATAAGGAAAAAACTATCTCGGGGTGGGGGGTGGGGGAATGAAGCCCTCAGAGATTAGAAAACTAAAGGAAGATTTTTCAAGGGCCCTGTTTCTATCCATATTGTTGGTTATTTTAACCAATATGCTCTCACTCTTCTGGGTAATCGGTGGCGAAGCATGGTTCGAGGACTCCTATTCTGCCCCCTCCTTTTATGACCTTGATGAGAGGACTCGTCGAAGCATAGTTGATATTCCCACTTCCGAGGGAGGAAAACCTAAATCCGCCTCTTTTCAGGAAACATATTTTCAACCGATTGTTAAAGAATCAGAAGAGTATGGTAACTCCAAGCCTGTTGAAAACATCTTTCAATACATCATTGAGAGCATAAAGAAATTTTTCAAGTCCATTTTTGAAGATTTCTTTTAAACATTTTCTACAATGCTTGATTACTATTTGTTATTTAACACTCTACTACAGCCTCTTTTTTTAAAGAAAGCAAGTATTAATATTTTGGTATTAAAATTATACTAAATCCTTATAAGTAATCCTGAAATCATTGGAGAATGAAGTTGGAAATGCGTTTCTTATTAAAACGAAATAAAGCTGATGTGTTTGTCAGCGTGATTCTCCTCCTAGTTTTTACTTTCTTAATACTACCTGTTCCACATACTGTTTCTGCCAACCAGGATGAAAAAGACCAGAAGGCATACGGTTGCATCACCGTTATTCCTAGGGGGACAATCACCGATAACGTGGTCTGGAAATATGTTAAAGATACTCAACCAGAATGCGGCTGGAATGTAGGTCTTAGATACGATGATGCCAATTGGCTTGAAGGCACATCTCCAATCGGCTCTCCTAGATACTTCGTCAGAACGAATATTTCCTCTAGGGAGATATTCCTGCGAAAAATATTTCGGATCAACAAAATGCCTAAGAACGCTATTTTCAACATAGCAGTTTATGGGAGTATAGATGTGTGGATTAATGGGAGGAAGGTTTTAAGCGGTATCAATGCGTTACATAAGCCAACCTACTGGAACTATAGGCTGAATGCTACAGAGTATTTAGAAGAGGGAGAAAACCTGCTGGCAGTTCATATCCAAAGCGTCGTGAGCGAGGTATACTTCGACTGTGAATTATTGCTGGAAGAAAAGAGTCTTGAGGAAAGGATTATCGAATTCGTCAAGAAGCAAAGGATTGACAATTATTTCTCTCTCAGCTATTCGGATATCGAAACTGTTTTCTACATAACCTCGATACTAAGGGCCCTAAATAAGATAGATTTGATAGATAGAAACAAAACGATAACCTGGATTATGAGCCATAGGACTATTGATGGGGAACTAGGTGAAGGGGTCTTTCAAAAATATTGTATAGTCGAGACCCTTAAGAACCTTAATTACTCATTGAAACCCTTAGAAGTTGAATATCTAGTAAGAAAAACGTTAGAATCTTATTTTAAAGAAAGTAAGCGGAAATATGAACTCTCTCATACCTACTACATGTTGAATATACTAGAATCACTAAATATGTTAGATAGAATAGGAAACACTAATGAAATCATTGAGACAATATTGTCGCTCTATGCAAATGGATATTTTATAGCGCCCGTAACCCATCTAAGTCTCGAACAAACATTCTATGCTGTCAAATCTCTAAAAATTTTGAAGGCCTTAGATTTGATAAACAAGACGGAGGTCATAGACTTCCTTTTAGAATATTATAATTCTAACACCCGTATCCATATTATAAGTCTTGACAATACAACTTTAATCTACAAGCCTGTTTGGCAGAATGCGATTAAAGAATCATTTTGGATTGTCGAATTATTAAAAATCCTGAATTCTCTTGAAAAGATAGACATTGATAAAATGGTTGAACGCGCTATTACATTTGGGGAGAGAAATGATTACTATCTGGTAATGCTACTCCAGACTCTTGGTAGACTAAACATGTTCAATGTAACTTCAGTGAATTACTTGATGAACGGCTATAATCCGATCGATGGGAGTTTCAAATCGGGCGGAGACTTAAAATCCACGGAACATGCCTTAAGGATCTTAAAGAACCTGGAAAAATTAGATATAATAGATGGAAGCATGTTAGTCTCCTCTATTCTGTCTATGCAATCAGAATTCTTCTGCAAAGCCAATAACACCTTCTGTGACATCGAGAATGCTTATCGAATTGTCTCTATACTAACTACCATAGGGTCTTGCGAAGAAATAGATAAGAATTCGATAATCGAAGTGCTTATGAAACATCAGAATCCCGACGGAGGCTTCTCCCATGTAGCTATTTGCTCTTATAATGACGGGGATAAGTATTATCTTCGCCTGAACTCGTCTCTACTGAATACTTACCTTGGAGTGGAGATTTTAAGAATGTTAGATATGTTAAGCTCCTATGATATTAAACCGATAAAAAACTACGTTCTTTCTTTGAAGAATCCCGATGGAAGCTTTGGGAATAGTATCAAGGATACAGCGATGGCAGTAATCACACTTGCACTCTTACAGAGTACTGAAGAAATTGAAGAAACCACTATACAATACATTTTAAAAGGACAAGAAGAAGATGGGGGCTTTGGAGACCTTGAATCAACATACTTTTCGCTTAGAGCACTTCACATGCTTAATAGATTGAACGACGCTGTATTTAGCAAGGCTGTCAACTATGTTTTGAATTTACGGAACGATGACGGAGGGTTTTCCGGGCGGATGGGAGAATTAAAGTCACGATTAGATTACACTGACTATGCAACAAGTATTTTAAGCCTTAGAAAACCCAAGAAATATTATGTGAAGATCATTTCGAATCCTGAATCCGCCTCCCACGGGGTATGCGGCTCAGGCTGGTATTTTGCTGGTACCAATGCAACCCTGTCTGCAGATTCAATGGTATGCAATCCTCATGAAAAAGGTAAGAGGTTTATTTTCAAAGGTTGGAATGGAGACGTAATTAGCGATTCTCAGAGAATAACAATAGCAGTAGACTCGAATAAGAGTATCGTAACCAACTGGAAGACGCAATACTTGGTAACATACTATGGTCCAAGCCCGTTTTCAACAACGAAGCATGAAGAGTGGTACGATGAGAGAAGGGTTTTCAAGATTAATACTACGGAGGTTTTTGATAAGGACCCTATGAGTGACTATGTGTTTGACCATTGGGAGGTTGATGGAAAAGCACTGTACGGGTCTACTTTGGAGATTGAGGTCGATTCTCCAAAAGAGATTATAGCAATATATAGAGTTGAGCTGAACTTGGTTAAAACCGTGACTACAGTTTTAAAGGCATCTCTCGTTTCGATAGCTATTCTCGTGGCTGCGACTAAAATTGCTTTAACCCTTAGAAAAATTAGGAGAAAGAAGGATAAATCGGCTGTTAATAGACCTAAAACGGATGAAATATCCTCTAAAATAAAACGTTTTGGAAACGCTTTAAGGGAAAACTTTAAACCATCCTCGTGAATAATTAATAATACTGATCAAATGGGGGTTTACAATACTTTAAGGATTACAGCGACAATATTATTGTTTATACTTCCACTGAATAATGTTATATTGAATAATGCATCCGGATCTCCAAATGCCAGTTTAAGCAACATTGCCTATCTAGATTGGAGTGCGAGGCTTAAGGTTACTGTACTAACGGAGGATGGGAGGCCTTTAGAGGGAGCGTGGGTCTACATCGTCGACGCCTATAGTGGGGGGAACGTGACTGCAGCCTTGACCGATGAAAACGGGAATGCCGGAATATTATTTGTCAATATTAACAATGCTGCAGCTCCTCTAAGGATTGAACCCGGCGACAGGGTTGACATAGGCTTTAGCCTACTCAGAGGGTGGTTCTGGCTCGATGGGAATAGAAGGCTTACTGGCGAATCTGTCAACCCTGAATGGGATCCTGTTTTAAACAATGTTCCGCCTCAACCAATTGGTAACGAGTATATTCAGTACGTTTCTTTTAAAGGACGAACCGGGTGGGCAAGGTTCTTCGGAAAATACATAGTAATGGTCTACTATAAGCCCGGTGGGGGAGATTTAAACGGACCCGTTGACTGTGTACTCGTATTCGACAGTTTTAACGATGAAGCTCATCACCGTTACATATATCTTGGAATCCTCCCTGAAGGTTCTGGCGCAGATTATAGTGCTTCTCAATCTAAAATATTCAGAGTTAACGTAGGCGACATGATCCTGTTTTTCAAGGATGCTGAAGGCAGACCTCTTGGGAATGTTCACGTAGTCTTAGATAAGTGGGGGATAAGCGGTTATTCGGATGACGCTGGAAGATTAAGGTTTGAGAAAATGCCAAGAATAAGCTATACTATTAATGCAGAATGGACGAGCAGGTATAACAGCAAGGCATTCTTAAGAACTCCTGTAGAAGGAGGCTCAACTATAACTATGCCTGTCTACGATATCTCCATTCAAATAATAACTCCTAAAGGCAATCCCGTGATTAACGCTGATGTTTATTTAGAAGATGTGTATCTGGGGATTACTAATTGGGAGAGCAGGGTATTAGCTACGCAAGTCCCCATCGGCAGTTACAAGTTGTCAGCAAAATGGTTAGGTTCGAACCTTATTCTTCAGAGAATAAACGTTACAACGGGTAATGAGATAGTCATTACCCCATCTAACGTACATAGCTTAACCATAATGGTGAGAGGAGTCGTGGGCCAGGCCCTTGAGGGTGCTAGCGTAACCATCTTTAGAGATAGTGTTGAAATAATGAGGAGGGTTACAGATAGAGGTGGTAATGTGGAGGTTGAGCTACCGGATGGGGAATATGTTATCGAAGCTTCTTTCGATCAGTTTCAGAAGAGAAAATTAGTAGTTCTTAAGACTGATAGTTTTGAAAGGATCGATTTGGATGTATTTGTAAAAGTGCTAGGTGTTTCAATGACTCTCTCGCAGACCCTCTTTTTAGCACTAGGAATAATTATGGTGATTCTTCTTCTAGCCGTAATTATTCATGAATACCATGTTTACAGAAGGAAAAGAATCCCCCAACTCTTTATCGTAAGAAGAGTAGAGTAACAATTGGGATTTTTGTTTATCATTTTTTTAAAAAAGGTAATATAATAATGTGATATGTACTGATAGTACGT
>JAWBXT010000027.1:0-14359 GCA_038867695.1 Thermoproteota archaeon | reverse complement strand
GAAGATTAAATAAATAGTAGAGTTTTTAGAATATTCTTTTCATTCTCTAGTCTTAATTATTAGGATGACGGCTATCGCAAACTCGATGATTGAGGAAATTAGAAAACCGATTACACTTAGTTTCTGAAAAACAATTTCTAAAAGGTATTTTATGAGGCTGGGCATCATAGCAAGCAAAATACTCAAAACAAATAAGCGAAGGAATATTTCGGAAATAATTAAAAAATATAAGTTAAAAACAACTATCTCACTGTTATCAGAAGCAGTAATGCTATTAGGAGTTCTGAAATCGAAACAATTGTTGAAATTATCATGCTTAGAGGAGGCGAATTGGCGATTAATAAGATTATGCTATGGACTAACAGGGGCATGAACGCAGTTATTAAACCTATTATCATTGGAAGAATGTAAAAGATCGTTTTGAAATAGATGCCTCCGGAAATTTCTTGCATAAGTGCTCTTGAAATTAAAAGGGTTTCGATTATTATTGAAGCGATTATGGAAAAAGCTAAAATACCGTTAAGAATTATGAGTAATAATAGTAAGTGGGGAACCATTATCGAAGCTAATAGTAACATCGTTAAGAGAGAAAACAAGTATATGATTGAAGTTAGAACTATCTTAGCGATAATCATGGTCTTCTTTTTCAACGGTAGGCTTCTAACATAGGAATATGCGAGCGTTTCCATGCTTAAAAGTGTGGGTGGAAGTATCAAAACCATAAATAAGGATACTGTAGGGACAATCAACAATTGGAATGGTAGAAGTCCAATCGAGGTAAAATTGCTCGAATCTAGATTTATGGATTTAAACACAGAACTGAACGAGGAGGTAAGAATAATGGTTTGCAGAACCGGCATTGCCAGCATGCTGAAATAGGAGGGCGACCTAGATGCGATTCTGAAATCCTTCTTAATTATCTCTAGCCAGGGTTTTTCAATATTTATGAAGATTTTCCCTGCTGCTACTCTGGCGCCCGCAGCAATGCTTCCAAGACCTATACTAACAACCTTTCTGATAAGCCACTTAAAGGAGTATACCGCAAGGGTAAAATAGATTAGTGAAGAACTAATAGAAATGACTTTTATGTTAGGATGATTGAAAAAGGGGAAGGTTGCCAAAGCGGCGAGAAAGCCTAACGAGAAAGGGTAAAGGAGTGCAAGCATATGGAGAACGTTTTGAGAAATAGTTTTCATCAGCTCAATGACGTATGTTGCGAAGCTAAAAGCCACGTAGGAGAAGAAGAAGGGAATAATCCATATTATCATATAGAAGAACCTTATGAGTATTCTAAACCCGGATCCTCCGCCACCCCGAACCACCTTATTGTAAAAAGATAGGGCCAATATGATAGAAATAGTTAATGCGAAAATCTCCGTTATTACTACGCTTAATAATACTACTGAGGCTCCTAGAATTGAACCGTATAAAAGCCCGTATGCTATCGGTATAGCTAAGATTGCCGTTATTAACGGGATGTCGAAAATCCTTATGAAACACATCAGAAGGATTTTAGAAACATCTTTTTTCGAAAAGGGAAGTGGAACAAGAATATCTGAAATCCTAGACGAGACAAAAGAAGTCGTGACCTGTATGCTCATGAAGAGGATTATGAATAAAACTGAGCCGAGTGTTGATGAAACACTACTTATAGCAACCAATTCTCTATCGACCTTGGAGAAAAAGCCCGGAGAAAAAGCAAAGCCCACCAAAAACACTATAAAGAAACTCATCATCCCTTTACTTAAGTCTGTACTAAACTTGATATTTTTAATGATGTTTTCAATATTCTTTTTAATATCTACCTCTGATTGAGGTAGCATTCCTCCAGTACGGAAAGAGATATTCGATTGGAAAAATATCTCTCTGTAAACTGTTTTCGATATTCTCCATAATTCAGAAGTACTTGGCAATGCTATGCCTCCAGAGCCTTGATTACCTCTTGAATACCAGCCTCTTGTTCAGTCACCTTTAAGAATATTTCTTCTAAAGAGCCTTCTGCACTCTTAACAATTTTACGGAGGCCTTCAACAGTTCCTTCGCCAACCATCCTCCCCCTGTGTATTATCCCAACCCTAGTGCAAAGCCTCTCAGCAACTTCCATAATATGCGTCGAAAATATTACTGCACCCCCTTTCTTCGCATGATAAACCATCAACTCCTTTAGTATTTTTGAGGAAAATGCGTCTAAGCCGATTAACGGCTCGTCAAGAATTAGAAGCTGAGGTTCATGCAATAATGCGGCTACTATTGCAACCTTCTGCTTGTTTCCCTTAGACAATGCTGCTATCGGTGTGTCAAAGTACTCTTCTAATTGAAATGCTGAAACAAGCTTCTCAAGACGCGTATTAACAGTATTCTCATCTAGGTGCCTTATAGATGCAACGAATTCTAAGAATTCCCCTGGGGTTAAAGAATCCATTAGAATTACTTCTTCGGGAACGTATCCTATCATGCTTTTCACGGTAATCTCTTCGGAAATAGGCTTGCCGAAGACCTCGATCCTCCCTGAGGCGGGTTGAACTAGGCCTATGATCGTCTTTAGAGTACTTGTTTTACCTGCTCCGTTAGGCCCTAATAAGCCGTATATCTCTCCCGGATTAACTGTGAATGAAATGTTGTCAACTGCTGTGAAGGAACCGTACTTGACTGTGAGCCCCTGGACAAGTAATGGAGGAGCAAATTTCTCGTCTGACAATTTGGCTTACATAAAAACATACCTACTTTTAAATGTTGCTTTGTATAATATAATTGACGCTTACTCAACCCATTTTGCTCTTGATTTCAGGAGCAATACCAAACTGGAGCTCGTATAGCTTAGCGTACGCACCCTTCTTTAAGAGGAGCTCTTCATGAGCGCCCTCTTCAACTATCTTACCGTTTTCTAGGAACACTATTCTATTAGCAAGCCTAACTGTTGAAAGCCTATGGGCGACAATTACGCATGTCCTACCCTTCATAAGTCTAATCATTGCCTCTTGGAGGAGGGACTCAGTATAAGAGTCTAAGCTACTGGTTGCTTCGTCAAGTATGAGTATCTTCGGGTTCTTCAACATTGCTCTGGCGAAGCTTATCAATTGCCTCTGTCCCACTGATAGATTCCCCCCTCCGATTGATATCACTGTATCGTATTTCTGCGGCAGCCTGTTTATGAGCTCGTCCAAACCAAGTTCTGAAACTACCTTCTTAACTTCCTCATCCGATGCCTTAGGATTACCCAGTCTTATGTTCTCCAAAACGGTTTCGTTAAATAGCACAGGCTCCTGAGGCACTAGCGCTATCTGTTCCCTGAGCGATTTAAACGTGAACTCCTTAATATTATGCCCGTCTATTAATACTTCTCCGGATTTCGGATCGTAGAGTCTCATTATCAGATTAGTCAATGTCGTTTTCCCAGCACCAGTAGGCCCGACTATTGCCACTATCTCACCAGGCTCAACCCTAAAATTCAGACCTTGGAAAACAGGGTTTCCGTCGTAATCGAAATATATATTCCTAAGCTCAATCCTACCCGATTTTATCTCTATCCATTTTGCTTCGACAGACTCTTTAACAACAGGCTTAACCTGCATGAAGAGGTATACTCTTTCAGCAGCAGCCAATGCTGCCTGCAAAGTGCTGTAGAAGGTTGTTAATGTAATTATCGGCCGGTAGAACATTTCAGCATATCCGAAGAAGGCGATTAATACTCCGATGCTTATCTCTCCGGATGCGACTAGACTTCCGCCATAGAGTATCAGTATAACGTAAGAGAGGGCTCTAATGGCGTCGAGCAATGGCTGAATCACTGCGAAGATAATTCTTGCCTTAATGTTTGCTCTCATCGTTTCTGAGCTGAGCCTAGTGAAGGATGCAGTATCTATACTTCTTCTCTCGACGAACGATTGGGAAACCCTTGAGCCTGAGACGCTTTGTTCAACGCTGCTAGTCAACTCGCTAAGCTTCTCCCTGGTGAGCCTATAGGCCTGTCTTGTTTTCCTAGCAAGATAACTAGATACAATTAGCATTAAAGGCACTATTGAAGCTGTTGCGAGGCTAAGCCCTAGATGCATGTTGAGCATTATATAGAGAGAACCCAATAGTGTCAAGGAGTTTATGAGTACCTCTATCGTACCTGAGGTAGTCACGTCTCCGATAGCGCTTATATCATTAACTATGAGCGATATCATTTTACCAGTTCTCTCAACGTTGATATATGCAATATCCATGTTCTCCATGTGTTTGAAAACAGCATTCCTCATATTGTAGAGGAGTTTCTGATTTAGACTGCCTGATAGAAAGCCTCTGAAAAACCCTAGGAACCATCCTCCCACAGCGATTAAAACGAGGATTAAAGCGTACTTGCTTACAACATCCATGTCTCCACGTGCTATACCTTCGTCGACGAGAAGCTTACCTATGTATGGGCTAATCACATTCACTAAGAGCGAGATTAATGCAACAAGTACCAATAAGACTACTTTAACCCTCATAGGATATAGCCAACGGAGAAGCCAAGAGACAAGTATCCTCGAGGCTACTTCCTTGGGTTTCCCCTCTGCTTCAGCAGCATGGCGAAAGTGCCAAGCCATTTACTTGACCGCCTCCTGAGCAGCGTATTGCGCCGTATATAATCGGGCGTATGTTCCCCCTTTCCTCATAAGCTCTTCATGAGTCCCGTCTTCAACAACCTTGCCGTTTTCCACCACTATTATTCTTTCAGCAAGCTTAAGTGTAGATAATCTCTGAGTCACGATGAATACGGTCTTATCCTTAACTAATTCTTTAAGGGAATCATATATTTCCCTCTCAGTTTCAGAGTCTACGCTGGAAGTGGAATCGTCCAGTATAAGTATTGAAGGATTAACCAAAAGGGCTCTCGCTATGGCTATTCTCTGCCTCTGTCCTCCCGAGAGCGTCACCCCCCTCTCACCCACGATTGTATCGTATCCGTTTGGAAGGCTCATTATATAGTCATGGATCTTAGCAATCTTCGTCACTTTCTCGATTTCTTCTAAAGTAGCGTTTGGCTTACCGTATGCAATGTTTTCCTTTATTGAAGTTGGGAATAGGAAAACGTCTTGATGCACTATGCCAATGTTCTTCCTGAGCGAGCTTATCTTAACATCTTTTATATTCACCCCGTCTATGAGTATGCGTCCTTCTTGAGGGTCATAGAACCTAGGTATTAGCTTTATTATCGTACTCTTTCCAGAGCCTGTTGCTCCTACTATAGCAACTTTTTCACCGGGTTTTACTTTGAAGCTTAATCCCGTGAGTATGGGCTTATCCTTATCGTATCCGAAAGTTACGTTTTCGAAACACACTTCCCCCCTAACGTTCTTTAATTCTATTGCATCGGGCTTTTCCTTAACCTCAGGCTCAGCATCCAACACCTCGAATATTCTCCTTGCCGATATCATTGCTTCCGCGTATCTTGAAAGTACGAACCCTATCGACATTATTGGCCAGACGAGCATGCCTAGGTACATGGTGAAAGTAACCAGCTGGCCTAAGCTTATGCTCCCAGATATTACTTGAAGCCCCCCATACCAGTAGAGCGTTGCAGAACCTACTCCGACTATAAGCCCGAGTGAAGGCCAGGTTATCGAGCTTAAAAGCGTGATCCTCATGCCCATTTTGTAGAGTTCCGCGTTTTTAGCATCGAATTTTTTAAACAGTTCATCCTCGACACCCAATGCCTTCAAGACCTTAAAGCCGGACACCCCCTCCTGAATGACCGTACTCATGCCACTTATCTCAACCCAGCTCTTCTCAAATAACGGCCTTATAATGCGGTTGAAAAACAAGGATATTAGTAATACAAATGGCGTTATCGCAAACGCAATGAGCGCAAGCCTTAAGTTGGTTGTTACAAGTACCCCCGCTACAATCGCCAGTGTAAGTAATGAGGCTACGAGGTTCGGGATTGCAAATCCAAGCATTCCACCTATATTCTCAGTATCCCTGGAAACCCTACTTATGATCTGGCCTGTGTCAAACTTGTCGTAGAAACTATAAGATAAATCCTGCAAATGCTTGTATATGCTGACTCTTATCCTGTAAACAACCTTCTGAGACATTAATCCACTTAAATACTCTCTTACAAACGAGATTCCTCCCGAAGACAGTATTAATAGTATTATTGCTGATGCGTAAAACCATAGTTCTGAAGATTCCTTTATAACAGCTAAGTCTACAACTTTTCCAGCAATTACTGGACCAACAACGTTTAATAATGTACCTATGGCAATTAGAATGAGAACGCCAAAGAAAAGCTTTTTCTCCTGAATAACATAACCCATTATTCTACGAAACGGATGCTTTGAACTATCTGCCATCTTAATCTTGAGGAAACAGCTTTTTATTTAATTTTATGCTTTCAGCACTTCATTGTGTTCTCATTCCCATCGATTAATTGCAGGAAACCTTAAAATTACTGATGGATGTACTTGAAAACATGACCTTTCCAAATATATCAAAAGAGTTTTCATTTTTACAACAGTTTAATATAATTTCCTACTAGCAAAAAAGATAATGTACAATCTTCCTTTTTTAAAAAATCCTGTAAAAGATGTTTCAGAAACAATTTGGAAATAATTCCAAAGGAAAGCGATTTATTGTCGGAATTAGAAACTTGTGGCCGGGGGGAGGGGGGAGTAAGTGGAGGGAGCCAGTCTCCCTACCTGTTTGCAGAATGCTCGTAGAAGACTTGCAGAATTTGCGCAGAGGGAGGCTGGCTCCTCCACTTTCGGACGAGATTTAAAAAATCCTTTTGGGCTGATCTATTTTAATATCGTTCCGATTGATGATGCTGAAAAAGCCATAATTGACGAGTCTTCCATGGAAGAAGGACTTACGGTCTATGTGCATAATTATACGGGTTTCTTTAGAAAGCCCGCGGAAGAGAAGATACATCAGGGTAAAGGCCCTGTTCCAGTAAAGGTTTGGAGAATAGTAGATAATGTTACGGGCGATTGGATGGAGCAGGAGTATGCAATCATTATAGTCACCAAGAACTATTTCGGATCAGGTTTGATTAAGGTGAAGCCGGATAAGCCAGTAATGAATATTGAAGTTAAGATTCGCGTCGACAAGAAGGAAAAAATGTTTAATCGTATCCTTACTGAAAAAATTGTAGCTCCAATATTACTGCCCAAGAGTATTTCTCACCCACCTGTTAGGGGCAATATTTTAGAAGAGGAGGTTAGTAGGATTAAGGCCTATTTGGCTATGCTAGATAGCGAGAGGAGCTGTGGCTTAATTTCTGAGAAAGCTTATCACAGGCTTAGGCGTAGGCTTGAATCAATTCTATTCGAAATACTATTCGGAGAAGGGGCAGAATATGATAGAATTGGGGTTGAAGAACCTGTTACCCAATACCTTATTCGATGAATTAAAAATTTTGCTAAAGAACACTAGGCAGTAAAACCTTTTAATTTGTTGATGCTAACACTAACGAATGAGGTTTGAATTATAGAGAGATTGTGAGAAAAAGCATTCATCTTATCCTCTCATTAATACTCTTATTACCATTCGTATTGAGCTATTTCCAAGTATATATTGATGCTACAGTTTTTTACTCTATCTTAAGCATTCTCGCTTTAATTTTGAATGCAGCACAGATTAAGAGGCCACTTCTTCGAAGCGAGGTTAAAAACCTAATGAGGAGGAGCAGGGAGAAATTTTTTAAGGACATTAAGGGTTTTCTACCTTTGAGAAGCCAAGTCACAAGTCTTATTCTAGATAGGATCGATGAGAAAATAAGAGAAGTAGAAGAACTCATAGACAGTCAATTGTCAGCCATAGAAAGGGATTATGAAAAAAGAGGCGGTTACGTCGGCTTAACCTACGGGGTGCTCGGCGTAACCATATCTTACTTCCTCTTCAGGAACCACGCCCTCTATGGAGTGGTTTCTATGGCTACTGTTGACCTCTTGTCAACGATAGTTGGCGGTTTAGCGGGAGTTCATAAGCTTCCCTTTACAGATAAGACTTTTGAAGGGAGCGTATCAGGGGCAACATTATTCTTTATAGTTCTGTTCATGATAGGCATACCTCTATTGAATGCGTTTATTCTCGCGATTCTTGCTGCAATCGTTGAAGCATATGCTATTGAAGATAATTTGCTATTGCCAATCTCAGTTTCATTTGCAGCGACTTTCATTGTTTAAAGTTTTCCTTAAACCATTCTATCGTAAGGTCTATCACCTTATCTTCCCAGTCTCTCCGATTAAAAGTATGGTCTGCACCATCTATTATAACTAGCTTCTTAGGCTCGCCAGCCTTATCGTATAACATTCTCGCATGCTCTACTGGTACAACAACATCTTGAGAACCATGTATTATGAGCATTGGTCTAGGAGAAATCTTTGAACAACTGTCAAGTATGTCATGATTTAAGGCGTCTTCAAGGAATCTTCTCCCAATCCTATAACCGCTTGGAAGGTCTATGTAACCCTTTTCAATCTGGCTTAAATCTGCTCCAAAAGAATCCCTAAGACTTGATAAAAGCCTAAGTTCTGCTGGAGAAGACCATGTGCAAACCGCTTTTACAATAGGGCTCTGCGCAGCCGTCAGGATGGAGACTACTCCTCCCAGACTTAGACCAATCAGTCCGATTTTTTCTCGAAGTATCTCACTCTCCCCCACGAGAAATTTCAACACTGCATTAAGATCGCTAACCTCGGAAGAAATGCTCATATCTTCGAATTCCCCATCACTTTCGCCAGAACCTCTGAAATCGAATCTTACTGCTACAAACCCCTCCTTACTCATTTTTCTGGCACCACGTACAAATAATCTATGCGCTTCAATCTTATTTCCAGTGAAACCATGTGAGAAGACTATTGCTGGCGCCGGTATTTTATCAGGAATGTGGATAACGGTAGAGATTTTTTCACCCATATTCTCTATGAATAAGTGTACTTCCTCCATCTTAAGTTGAAAGATAGAACCCTATAATATAAATTGTTGTTTGAAACTATTCGAACTCTATTGTTGCAGGAGGTTTATCAGTAATATCGTATAGCACTCTTGTTACTTCAGGGATTTCCTTCAGTATTCTGTTCCTTATTTTCTCTAGACGAGACCAATCTAGTTTAACATACTTGGCAGTCATCGCATCTACGGATTCGACAATCCTTAGCGCAATAATGTGACCATATTTCCTAGATGAGTTTTCACTCATTCCAGTAGCTTTACCCGCTAACAGGACAGGGAAAGCTTGAAAACACTCGATGTCTGCAAGCTCTTCGTCAACTATGAGCGTAGCCCTCTTTATTATGGAGAGTTTTTCTTCATCAACCTCTCCGAGGATCCTGATTGAAAGCCCGGGTCCTGGGAAGGGCCTACGGTTTACTATTTCGTCGGGAAGACCGAGCTCCTTAGCAACAAGCCTAACGTGATTCTTATATAGCTCTTTCAACGGCTCAATTATTCTAAAACCATATTTCTCCAATGGGTCTATGCCTATTTGCTCTAGAACATTATGTTGGGTTTTGACTCCTCCGGCGGTTTCGATTACGTCTGCGGCTATAGTACCCTGCAGAACCACGCTTGCTCCCAGCTTTCTAGCAATGTTGGAGAAGGTTCTGTAAAAGGTTTCTCTGAAAGCCTTTCTCTTCTCTTCGGCATCCCTAATATCCTTTAAGGCTGAAAGAAACTCTTTCTGAACATCATAAACAGCAACATCGATACCTATTTCACCGAATACCCTCCGGACTCTTTCCGATTCCCCTAGCCTCATGAAACCGTCTTCGATAAATACTGCCTTCAGGTTTTCACCGACTGCTCTGAATCCAAGTACTGCAGTAACAGAACTGTCAACGCCTCCGGATAAAGCGACTATAGCAATATCATTTCCAACCTCCCTTCTGATGAATTCGATTTTATCTTCAATGAATTTTTTCGGATTAAAGCTAGTCATGCATTGTTCCAAATGAAACCTTATTTAAGCTTTACTAATCTTGCATTAAATCCTAAAATGCTTGAATATAAACCATCGTCTCTATGATCACTAATATTTTACGACTCTTTTTTAATACCTGTGCTTTCAAGTACTCTGGATAAACCTATTTTTAAAATACCGGGCAGACCTATGAAATCAGTTACTGTGTAGAAGAATCGGAAAAGGAGCGATATAGACAAGCTATGGGCAAGGGAGACTCCGAACAATTGGAGTATGGCTGCCAAAATGCTTTCTTGAACACCTAGGCCAGCGAGTGTAAAGGGCAGGTAGGTGAAGCTTGAGACAAGCGAGTAGATGAAGACGAATAGTATAGGGGGGAGTTTGACACCGACGGATAATGAGAAGAAAAATAGAGCCATTGAATCTAATACGCATGTGAGCAGCATCGCTAGAAATACTGGAATCAAGGATTTTCTAGCCTTAGCTCCCTCTCTTTGGAAATCTTCAAACTGTTTTATGTAGGGATCTATAAACCTGCCTATTTTCTTGAAACTACCGAATTTGAGCAGTAACTTCCTAGGTTTTTCTGACCATAGCAATACCCCGAAGGAAATAGCGCTTACGGCAAGAATAAGAGCACTTGTAAAAACAACCCATTGGACGCCTGATATCGACTCTATTGGACTAATGAGGAAAGCGACTGACAGTACTGTTAATACAGCTCGTATGAAAAAATCAACCATGCCAGAAACCATCGTCGCCACCAGGCATGCTTTGAAAGGCGTGTTGCTGAGGAAGGCCATTACGAAGGGCGTTATGAAGTATCCGGCGCGCCCTGGAGTCAGGTCGCTCGCCAATTGGCCTGCGAAGTTTGCTTGAAAACAGCTTAGAAGACTAACCCTGTATTTTAGAGAAGACATGATGAAGAAAAAGGATAGTGCAATCATCATCGAAGCCGCTATGATTAGAAAAGAAGCCGCTATAACGAGTCTAAGATCAGCTTTAAGAAGAATTTTAAAAGTACTTGAAACATCTGCCTGGTAAAGCAGTATAGCTATTATCACCATCCCGATCGTTAGCTGAATAAGCGTTAAGAAAAACCTCTTGATTATCTTCAAATCCAATTTGAGGAGAAGATGTTAACGACTCCTGGCAATCCTTTCTCTTTCCTCAGTAAGTTCCTCCAGTATCTTGTCGAATCTTGCTTTAAGCCTATCATATGCCTCCTCTGATACTAGCCCACTATCCTTCTCTTCTTTTAGGAGGGCCAGGAAAATTCTGATCCTGGTGATCTCCTCTTCTATAACGTTGGCTTCAACCGGTGGAGAGGGTAAAGATATGACTGGCGGAGGTTGGTATTCTTCATATTCTACAACTTCTGAAAGAGGCGAGAATAGGTCTTTCGGAGGAGACTTTGTTAAAGTCGATGGGACAGAAGATTCAGACAGTTCAGGCTCCTCTGATTTCGATAAGGGTTTTAATAGATCGGTAGGGGGAGTAACCTTTTCAACGGGTTGTTCTACTGCTGCCTCCTTCCTCTGGAGTGCAGTTTTTCGAGAAAGAAAGGATAATTTACTCCTCATGTGAGGCTGAATTTTACCCACTATGGCTTCACCTATTGAAAAACCCCAGGCAACGAAGTAACCTGCATCATAGCTGGGGATATTAAACCCTATTTGAGGATGGAATATTGAAACGACCGTTACAATTATCATTCCAAGTATTCCTATCGCTCCGGAGCGCATGGGGTAGAAGCCGATGATTCCCGCGATCACCATGATTACGAATGAGATTATTAGCATGATCTCATAAAGCAGGAGCCCAGTTGGCTGCTGTATGCTAACCATGATACTTTCGATTAGCTGTCTCACTGTTAGAAAGAAAGTTTGTCCGCTTACCTGGCCGGATGGCAGTGTAAAACGACCGAATGGAAGTAGGAAAACTGCCATCAGAATCATCAGGCCGAACACTATACCGATGACTCTATCTAAGTCCATTTGCGTATAATGCTTAGGTCGTTAGCATATATTAAGCTTCCTTCGTAAATCTTATAAACATCAATCTTCAAAAAGTTTTTTAGAAGGACGCATTTCTAGAAAGAAGGATCTATCTCTCGTCCAAATATGCATTAAAATTATCTTATTGTGACGCATTAGTAAAAAAAAGGCTAAACAGCGTTCTTCAAATGGAACGGCTCGGAGGCGGGGGAGGATAGGGTGGAGGAGCGTACGTAGGCTGTGGTGTAGGCTTTCTCCTTCTTAAAAGTAGTGTCACAGCTAAGATGACGACTATTGCTATGACCACTATGTATAGCCACATGGGTATGCCGACGCCGAATGTTGAAACCGCTGTCTGATACCTGTTGCCCACTCTGTCTATTGCCTCAACATAGTATTGTACGTTCGTAAAGGGCATTTGCGACGGTATTGATCCGGTGTATCTTCCTGCCTGGATGGTCATAGCAACCTCCGTCCAGGATGCGCCGCCATTAGTCGAGTAGTAGAGTTTAACTTCTTCAACTCCTGAAACCTCGTCAGAAACTTGGCAGGTTATCATTGTCGACTCTCCGAAAACAGGGTTCGGCGGTGCTGAAAGGTCTGAGACTGTTGGTGGAACAGTATCGACAGCAAGGATGAAAGAGCCGCTCCATGTCTTAGCATTATCCAGATTATCTAAGGCTTCAACACTCCATGTATGGCTTCCTTCTGAGAGGCTTATCGTCTTAGAGTATTCGCTTCCACCAGTCATAGTTCCTTGAGAAGTACCGTCTACAATGAGCCTAACCTCCTTAACGCCCGAGCCTGTGTCCTCAACCCTTACGGCGAATCTCACAGATGTTGAGCCTAATATCTGGCTTCCAGTGGGCCGAGCATCACTCACCACGGGAGGAGTCTTATCTAGAACAACCAACAAAGTTTTCTCAGTCTCATTATTATTCGACCTGTCGGTACTATAGTAGCCTATGTTATGGGAGCCGTCTGGGAGGGTTGAGAGAGTGAACTCTGAGGCATAAGTGTTCCAGGAGCCTCCGTCAATCCTGTACTTAATCTCCCTGACTCCGCTCGCATCATCACTAGCTGAAAGCTCGAATGCTGTGGAGCCGGAGACAAAGGTTGTTGCACCACTAAGATACTTTGGAGAACCGATGGTCATCGTTGTCACAGGAGGTGTGGTATCAGGTATAACGTTTACTGTCGCAGTTCCGGAGGTTAAGCCTGCTGCTGATGCTGTTAGAGTATGTGTTCCACCCCTTATGTCGTAGTAGTCCACTTTAACATTGCTCGAGCCAGCTGGGATCGTTACGCTAGTTATCTTAGTTGTAGTTCCATACTGCCTGAACTCTCCATCCGGAGATGTTGTTGAAAGGCTTACGAGTATGTTAGAGGTGTGGGTAGTCTCATAATTGTTAGCATCCTTCAGAGTGATGTTGAGATAGGAGTAGGCTACTCCAGCAGCCATAGTGAAGCTTGAGGGAGTTATAACAAGTTTAGCAGGAGGCCCTGCCCTAACGTCGAAAGCATTGCTCTCCCCAGTCTTACCAGCACCGCTAGTAGTGATCTTAATGTTACTGCCTATCCTGCTTATGGTGACCATGCCTGTCCACTTCCCGTTTACGAAGGCACCTGTTATAGTAGGGTTGATGGTTCCAGTCGTATCGGATAGGGAATTAGTACCAGTGTAGTCGGTCTTAACGTTACCGTAAGAATCGTAGGCGGTTATTGTTATCGAGAAAGGTACAGCAACCTGCTTAGGGGAAGAAATGGGGGTGAAGTCAAAATGATCTAGTGGACCAGGTGTGACGGTCAATTGCTCAGTATCGTCACCATAATTAGCTACAGGAATAAGAAAACTACCGCTCCACCTCCAATACATGTAGTCGTCTGTCCAAACCTGGATATTCCATGTCCCAACCTTATCATCGTAATAGTAGAAGTCCGCATGGTCTGAACCATCAGGTATTGTCAATTTTGTTATTGCCGATCCTCCTTGAGTAAGGGAGAACTTTTTGTTAGCAGAAGTTGATGTTGAACTTAAATCAACTTCCAATATCCCACGTGTAACAGCCTCGCCATCCTCAGTCTTCCTGTAGACAGTCATCTTAACCCATTTACCCGCTTCAAGTGTAGTACTTGCAAGACTAAGCTCCAAATGGGGAGGATAGTAATTAACTTCAAGATAGGGCTTGTTGCTAGAAGCCTCTTTAGAGTTGAAATAGGTTTCTTCTATAGCAGAGGAGCCTTCATCTCCATCGCTTATTTGCCAGCCATAATTTGCCCGGTAAGAACTTGTATCCTTGGCTACGAAATTCTGAACTGAGGATTTCACATCCCATGATAACCATTTACCATTGGATGTACCAGTATAAACAGGTGAAAAACCAGTAGGAGATACAGACGGCTGACTATTCCAAGTAATACCTGCCTCTGTCCAACTCATTGTAATAACATGACACCAAAGTTTTCTTGACGA
>JAWBXT010000026.1:0-14789 GCA_038867695.1 Thermoproteota archaeon | reverse complement strand
TTAGAAAATACCACGATGCCTACCAGGTTTTAGGAAGGTGATTACTGATGGTTGACAGGACCATAGTTTACGATTACATAAGCAGGGTTGAGGGACAGGGCTCGTTGGAGGTTACTGTTTCAAACGGCAAAGTGAAGGATGCGAGGCTAGAGATATTCGAGGCCCCCAGGTTCTTCGAAGCGTTTCTGAAAGGCAGGAAGGCTCTTGAACTCCCCGAGTTAACCTCTAGAATATGCGGCATATGTCCAATCGCCCACGCTATAACGGCGGCGAAGGCGGTTGAGAATGCCCTTGAAATATCCTTAGATGAGAGGACCATAGCGTTAAGGAAAGCACTAGCCCTCTCAGGGATGATGCAGAGCCACGCTCTCCACATATACTTCTTAGCAGCACCTGATTTCCTCGGCTATCCTAGTGCAATCGCCGCCTCCAAGAGCCTTCTAGATGTTGTAAGCAGAGGATTCAGGCTTAAGAGGATAGCCAACATGGTTTCAGAATACATAGGTGGGAGGGCAGTGCATCCTGTTACGCTTACAGTAGGGGGCTTCACGAGAAGCCCACTCGGTGAAAAGCTCGACGAGATTGTTAAAGCCTTGGACTCTGCTATTCCAGATGCTTTAGAAACGGTTAACCTTGTTTCAGGATTTAAATACCCTGAGTTCGAGCCAGATCACGTTAACATCGCGCTCTCAGATAATGACGGTTATGCAATAACGGAGGGTTCTGCCAGAACTAATTCAGGAGAATACTTCAATGGCAATGATTACAGGAAATACGTAAGCGAAGAGCAAGTTCCGTACTCAAATACTAAAAGGTCCATGTTTAAAGGCAACACTCCTTTTGAAGTAGGTCCTATTGCACGGTTCAACATTAACTATGATTCATTATGCGATAGGGCTAAGGAAGCCGCTGAAAAAGTCGGCTTAAAACCTCCCGTTAAAAACCCGTTTAAATCCACGATCGTCAGAGCCATAGAGATAATCCAAGCGATAGAGGAGATGAGGAACATATTGAAAGACGGTGTAAAAGTTCCGCCGCCTCGTAAAACCAAATTACGCCAGGGCATTGGAGCAGCTTTAACAGAAGCGCCTCGTGGACTATTATACCACTCCTACGTTATCGATAGGGACGGTAATGTTTCTAAAGCAGATATAGTCACTCCCACTGCGCATAATTCTTGGAGGATAGAGAGGGATGTCTTCGAAATAGTGCCTTCAGTTGTGGATTTAGACGACAATTCTCTACGTGGCCTCTTAGGAATGCTTGTAAGAGCTTACGACCCCTGCATATCCTGCTCAGTCCATGCCTTCACTGTAAGGCTTATCAGGAAATAGGTAAGCTGGTTTCAATCAACCGCCTCTTTCAAAACACCCGAGCTTACTGCAGCCTTAAGTATAACTTTAACCACTTCATCAACCTTCTTAAGACACTCGTCTGAAACTTTTTCTCCGAAATCGAATTTTTCAACGCCTATTCCGAGGATTTTTATACTCGTCTCTAAGGGTTTTCCGAAGGTTTCTAGAAGCAGTGGAATAGGTATGTAGTGTGTGGAAGTGGGTACGTAAGACTCTAGGTCTGCCGGGTCTAGAATAGCTAACCTCCCCCCATTAGGGAAAGCATCTACGATTAAAAGATGCGAAGGCCTCTTCTCAAAAGCATAATCAATACATGTTTCAATCGAAACACCGCATTCAACAGCTTCGAATTTTTCACTGTTGAAACGTTTCAGGGTCCTGGCTACGAGTAGACCTGCGGCATCATCACTTCTAAACTCATTGCCGATACCTAAAATGATGAAGCGTTTCACGTCAATCAACCATTTTTCAAGAAAAACCCGTGCCTCCTCGATTGAGTAATAAGCCACGCTTAAGCTTTCTACTTTTGGCTTAAAATATTTTCTGAAACACTTGTAGGATAGGAGGTTTGGACAAAGGGATTAAAGGGTAAAAGATATATACGTTCTTACGATCTTCTGATTGATAGAGTTGAGCGAAGAGAGAGTTTACGTGGGGGATGTTAGACATTTCTTCCCGCGGATTAGTGTAGCAGTAATAGACCTTATCGGAGAACTTAAAGTAGGGGATGAAATACTTATTCAAGGCAAGATGACTAACCTAAGGCAGAGGGTTGAATCGATGGAAATAGAACATAAGAAGGTTGAGTTAGCGCCTGCAGGGAGCTCCATAGGTCTGAAGACTCTGGAAAGGGTTAGGGAAGGTGACAAAGTCTACGTAATTAAGACTACAGACCAAGCTCCCTAAGTCTTGCTTTAACACTAAGCTTAATAGCCTCTCTACTGGTGTACTTAGGCCTCCATCCGGTTGCCTTAATCTTACTTATATCTAGGTTCATCAGCTTAACATCACCTATCCAACCCCTGCCACCCTCTACGCCTCCGGTGAAAACTTTCTCAACACCGCTAAGACCCATTGACTCTATAATTATGTCAGCAATTTCAGATACGGTAATCCAGTCTTCCGAGCCTATGTTATAAACTTCGTAGCGGGATTCAAGATGTTTTAAAACATGGAGCATGGCTTCGATGCAATCTTCAATCCAAACATAAGACTTCTTCTGCATGCCGTCTCCCAGTATTTCAAGTCTTCTAGGGTTCTCTTTAAGTTTGTTTATAAAGTCATATATAATTCCATGAGTAAGCCTTGGTCCAACAATATTTGCAAGTCTGAAGGAGACTCCTGTCATCCCGAAAGTGTAACAATACGAAGAAACTAGACCCTCGGCGGCGAGCTTAGCTGCGCCGTATAGTGATATTGGTTTTAACGGCCCATAGTCTTCTGGTGTAGGAAGCTTCAAAGCATCTCCATAGACAGTTGAGGAGGATGCGAAAATGAAGAATCTCGTCCCGGTCTTTCTGGCATATTCAAGAATGTTAAAAGTTGCTAAGATATTTTCTTGGAAATGTATCGATGGAGATGCTTCTCTAACATCTGGGTTGGCAGCCATATGAAAAATGAATTCTACACTTTCTAATTCTTCAGTAAGGTCAACCGTCTTAGCGTCTCCGATTATTATCTTAAGCTTACCGGTTTCAAAAGCATGTTTAATGTTCTCGAAACTGCCTGTGGAAAAGTTGTCTAAGATTGTTACCTCCCATCCGTCTTTTAAAAGCCTGTCTACGAGATGGCTCCCGATGAAACCCGCGCCACCGGTCACTAGTGCTGAAGACAAGATATTCACCTTAGCTCAGCAAAGTCGACGAAACTCCCTCTCCAACGCCAGTGGTGAATACGCTGCTTGCTCCGGCATTGGCAAAGGCCTTTTCAACATTAGTTGCATCCTCGGGCCTCTTTACTAACGCCAATAATGAACCACCCATGCCTGCTCCAGATATCTTTACACCTAAAGCACCTGCTTCAAGGGCTGCATCACGCATTTTTTCAAGCTTCGGATGACTAACTTCATAGAAATCTCTGAGAAGAACATGTTGCATGTTAACTATTTCACCCAATGCTTCCATCCAATTATCCGTAGGCTTTAATCCCATTTTGTATAAGCTCCCTTTCTTAACCCTCCTGCATTTAAGGATTTCAAGAGCTGTTTCAGTAGAGTTTTGCATTCTGAGAGTGAAAATAATCCTGTTCGCAAGGCTCTGCGGCAACGTGCTTAAGTATTTCCTTAGGCTCCCTTCTTCCAAAAGCTTCCATTCCACAGTTGCGTAATCACCGTCCAGCATTTTAAGTAATGGTTCAGGAACCTTTGATTCTCTAAGCATTTTAATAGCTGTATTAAGTTCGGACTGTCTCACGGGATGTATCTCAGCAGTACTATGTCTAACACCTGAATCCGCTATTACGAAAATCAACCCGCTCCCGTCAAACTCCTCGACGCTTATAGCTGGTTTAAAATCGAGCTTTATTACTCCACCGTATGATGAAGAATATTGGTCAAGCCTTCCGCAGGGAACACCCATGATATTATGCTCAGCTTCATAAGCGAGCTCAGCCAACTCCATTTTACTTAAGCTTAAGCCAAGTAGTTTCGCATACATCGCCGCCAAGGAAACTTGGAGTGCTGCGCTACTCGCCAGACCTGAGGCCACGGGTACTTCGCTGTCAACATAAATTGCTATTCCAGTCCTCAGCTTCTCATACCTCTTTGAGAAAAGAATATGGATCGATCTGAAGTAGTTTCCAAACCATTTCCCCTCAACAAGCTTAACATCTTCAGATTGGAAGACATCCTCATTCTCAACACCTTCTCTTTCCAATGTTAATGATTTTACCCTTATAATGCCTGGTTTATCGAGCTTAGAACAGATGACGAAAGTTCTCTTCTCAATTGCTACTGGAACGACTGGAAGCATCTTATAGTCTTGATGAGTATTAAGAAAGTCCGCTCGACCAGGCGCTGAGGAAAAACATATCACATTCTTGTTTTCAGCCTTGGCTCTCTCACAAAGTTCTTCCGCAAGCATGCTCTGTTTCATCAAAAAACGCTTTAAATTGATAGTTTTTAAGCCTTTTACCGTAAATTTTTGCTTTCAGTATTTTTGTTATAAAGGCTTTAGCCTATTCCTAATGCAATCCTTAAATTTCGAGAGCCCGTTTTTAAGAAGGAATGAAAAGAGCCTGTGTTATACATTATTCTGAAATAGGTTTGAAGGGACGTAACAGGCCCTTTTTCGAAAAGAAGCTAGTGGAGAATGTGAGACGTGTGCTTAAGGGAGTGTCCGATGGGGGTGTCCGAAGGCTCCAGGGTAGGTTAGTGTTCCCACTCGGAGGCTCAGACTTTCAGAGAATCGTTGAAAGCATAAAGAGTGTCTTCGGAGTATCTTGGTTCGCCTTTGCTTCAGTGTCTGAACCTAACTTAGATTCTATAAAGAAGATTGTGATAGAGGAGGCTTCTAAGGTAGTTGAGAAGGAAGATACTTTAAAAGTCGAAGTGAAAAGGGCTGACAAATCCTTTCCGATAACATCGTTGGAACTCAGCAAGATCCTTGGAGAAGCCCTTGTCGAAAATCTCGGCGTTAAAATATCCTTAAAGAACCCTTCTAAAAGAGTTTATGTTGAAATCTTGAAAAATGAAGCATATGTTTTCACAGAGAGAATCAAAGGCCCTGGAGGGCTTCCAGTAGGTTCCTCCGGCAGGGTGGTTTCACTCCTTTCAGGAGGTATAGATTCACCGGTCGCATCATACCTTATGATGAAGAGAGGTTGCGAAGTCCACTATGTTCACTTTCACCCTTTCTACGATAATTCTGAAGCTGAGAATTCTAAGGTTATGGAGATAGTTAGAAAGCTCCTGCCCTATTCTGGTAGGACTACTGTTACTTTCATACCCTCATATGAGTTTCAAATGGCTACGGTGAACATACCTGCTAAATACGACCTTGTTCTATTCAGGAGATTCATGTTTAAAGTTGCTGAAAGGGTCGCTGAAACGGAGGGTGCTAAAGCTCTCGTCACAGGAGAGAGCCTTGCTCAAGTAGCTTCTCAAACCCTTGACAACATGGTGGCGATAAGCACCGGTTTAAAGATGCCGATTTTCAGACCTCTAATAGGCTACGATAAGGAGGAGATTATTGCTTTAGCAAATAAAATAGGAACATACGAGCTTTCAATAAAGCCTTACAAGGATTGTTGCAGCATAATTGCAAGACACCCTGAAACAAGAGCAAAGCCTGAGGTTGTTAGAGGGCTCGAGGAGAAGATAAGCATGGATTCGATAGTGGAAAAGAGCCTTAAGCTTTCCTCTAGGGTTATTGTAGAATAAGCCTATTTACTGTTTCCCCTAGTCAAAGAGTCTCGGACTATTCTCTTAGCTTCTTCAAAAACCTCTTGGAATTTCTCGCAGGGGAAGGAGCCCATTGCGATCTTATTGTCTCCACCACCCTTGCCGTTAAAAATATTGCACAGTCCTTTTAGCATCTGCGTGGCATTAATCCTCTCGTCTCCGCTTCCTATTAGCATGTTGCATGTCCCAGACCATTCTAAGCCTAGGATGTAAATATTGTGGTTCTTACCTATTAATTCTCCAATAGTCTTCATAACCGCTTTAGTGTCAGCTCCCCTAAGGATTGCTGCGTAAAGCTTAGTCTCGCCTAAGGATTCTTCTAAAGGGGTCTTCTTAACAATCTCCTCAGTGAGTACTGAAAGCTTTTTCCTCAAATCCTCGCTCTCAAACCTCATGTTCAACACGGCTTTCTCAAGGTTTTTAATGGGGGTGCCAAGTATTGATGATATAGATAGGCATAGGCTACTCAGCTTAACAGCAGTCTCCAAGGCCTTCTCGCCGATTTCAAAATCAATCTGATACTCGCCGCCGCCTTTGGAAACATGTGTAACCAGTACCATACCGCAGTCCCTAGTGTTTTCAACATGCTTCCCTGTACAGGCTGAATAGTCAAACCCGTCTACTTCTACAACGCGCACCCTTCCCTGTATGCGTTCCTCATGGGCCCTTAGATTGGGAAAGGCTTTCTGAGCCTCTTCCAGCGAGTCGAAGAAATGCTCCTTAACAATCCTGCCTTCCGATATGACCTTGTTCGCCATAGCCTGAGCCTTAGCAAGCTCTTCAAAGCTTAGAGAATCGACTTCTATGAAGACCCTGCCAGACCCATCGTATACCTCGACCTTCCTAACTTTAAAACTGCCCTTAATCCTCTGGAGACTACCCATTAACACGTGTTCAGCAGTATGTTCCCTACTCAACACCCCATCGGTTTAAAACAGCAATGTAATCTTTAAAAGCCTTGTTGAATAAATGCTTACTAAGTGCTTTCACTAATGCTAGACCCTTATAAGGTTAGAGAAGACTTCCCAAGCATAGCTGGAGACTACATATTTATGAACAATGCTGATTCCACTGGCATCCCTATCCCCGTTTTAGAGAGAGTACTAGCTTATTACAACGAGGTTAAGAGCAGACCTGGTTCTGAAAGCACTCCTTCTCACAAGGCCCTGGAACTATATCTAGAGGCACGTGATACGATCCTTAAACACTTTGATGCTATTGGAGATAATATCATGTTTTCATCTAGCAATTTACAGAGTCTTACAGCAATTCTCCAAAGCATAGAGTTAAAGAATAATGACATTTTCCTAGTCTCTTCAAACACTCAAGGCAGGGTTTTAAATCTTATCAAGGAATGCGTCAGCATCAGCAGGGGTAGAACCGAAATTTTCGATTTTGAGACCGAGAACTTGGAGGAGAAGCTTAAGGCTATTATTAAAAAGGGTGTTAAAGCTGCCTTGATAAATCACGTTTGCGGGGCAACTGGGGCCATTGTTCCGTTGGATAAGGTCGTGCCCATTTTAAAGGATAGGGGGGTTGTAACAATATTGGATGCTACATACTCCGTGCAAAGAATGCGTCTTAATCTACCAAAGATAGGGGTTGACTATGCCTACTTTAAGTCGGGCAATATTTTTAGCATAGAAGGAACTAGCATCCTCTATTTCTCTGAGGAGAGGGCTAGTAGCATTAAGAAGACGCAGGGATACTTGCTTATCAAACGCGGTGAAGAAGAGAAGCACATAGATACTGTTGCGCTCGCAGCAGCAATAAGATACTTAGATGGGCTGGGCTTCGAGGATATTTTAAACCATGAAAGGAGCCTCGTAGATGAAATTACTGGTATTGCTGGCGGGGACGGCATCTCTTTTTACCAGCCTGCTCCTAAGGATTCTAAGACTGGAATACTTTCAATAACGATGAATAATCTTCCCTCTAATTTCCTACAAATCATTTTAGAGGATCAGTTTCACATTATTGCTGAATCAGGAAGCTTCGACAGCCCGCTTCTCCTACAAAAGACCGGTGGGAGAGATGCTCTCCGAATATCTCCAACCATTTTCAATACGATTGAAGAGGCTAGGAAAGTTGGGGAAAAGCTTGCTGAAATAAGAGAATCGTGGAGTGAGAAGTTTATGGAAAAGATTAGCGAAGAGCAGCAGCCGGAATAAAATGCTTTAAGAGAAAGACTATTTAACCGCCTTTATAACAAGTATTGCCTGATGGTGAAACACGAGTTCGCGGAATTTAGAAGGTTGACTCCGGGATACGACTGCGGGCTCTGCGGAAATGCTTCATGCTCCACTTTTGCACGCAGGCTATTATTAGGAGGCAATAGTATCTCAGATTGTCCAATACTCCAGAACGAGGGGTATTCTGATAATAAGAATACGATTGGAGAAATGCTTAAGGACGGAGTTGTGCATAGTTCCGCCTCTATAGTAACGATCCCAGGTCTTAAAACTAAGTATGCTCACCCAAATTATTTCGAGGGTCGCGCTGAGAAGCTTCCGACAAGGTTTCTAGATTATGATACTGCCCGCTACCTCCTGGGCTTAGTCTGGGAGATCGAGGGTGACAAGGGAGCTAAGACGGAGGTGATAGAAACTGTCTTCGGGAACCTAAGGTTCCTCATAACAACCGGTGGGAGAATATGTGTTAACATTGGTGAACAAAGGACTGAAGAAAAGGAACTTGTACAAATATTGTATAAGGTTCTCTGGGGCGCAGTAGACTTGCTCTGCAAGGCTGAATATGCCCCAGGAACGGCTGTACGCTCTTAGAATACGTTGGAGGTTGCTGCCTAGAATATAGCCTGCCCTCGGGACAACAGCTGACTAAGGCTCCATTCCTCCAAAGAGGCCCACCTAGGCGTATTGATGAGAATCCAGAGATAATGTTGCCATCTTTAAGCCGGATACTTCAAGACGCTACAGGAGATGATTACGAAGAATACCTTAAACATGCTGGGGAAATACTCATGAGCATGGGGATGGTCGTAGAAGGGTTAGGGAGCAGTCAAGCCAAGAACATATCATTACTAACATCTAAACACAACAACTTGATGAGGAAAATTGTTAAAGATATTGCTTCAGTAAGCATCGAGGAGGCTTCTAGGCTTGTTGTACTTGCAGGGCTTATCCTAAATCTCAAACGGGCTATTGAAGCGCTGGATGCTATATCTTTCCTTTTTGAAGGCGGTGAAGAGCCAATAGAGGCGCAGAGGAAGAATGTTAAGGAGGCTTCTGAAATACTTATAAAAGCTTTTGGAAACCTGAAGGCAAAGAGGGAGAGGGAGCTTGACGAAGTTCTCTCAAGGTTTAAGCTTCTAAAGATGACCCTGGGCGGTGTTGAAAGAATAAGAAGCAATACCTTGGCGATACTAATTTACAAAATGGCTTATAATGGTTATTGTGCAGCAAGAGTAGCCAGAGGCCTCGTATAGCCCAAGCATTTTTTATGGGGAAGATTGATAGAATCTTCAACTAGACAGCCGAGAATGTACACTTGAACTATAAGAATAGTGTAAATTATTTTTAAGACCCTCTTGCTCTCCGTGTTCCTCCTCTTAATTAATGTAACCGCCAAGTCTACAATATGCCTAACAATAGCCTTAGATTTTTCGCTTCCAGCTATCCTTTGAGCTATTGGCGGGCTGATGTCGTAATACCAGTTAACTAGCCTTCTACCGATGCTGTTCAGCATAAAATCATCTCTGAACTCCTTCAACAGTTCTAAACTGGTTTCTGAACTCGTGTCATACACTGCGGTGGAGATGAAGCATAAGCCTGGCTTCTTCTACTCGGCTTCAACAGGCGTGTCTGGGGACAAATCTCTCACCGTGGTCTCAACTAAGCCCTCGCTGTATCCATCTTTATTTGCCCTATACTTTATCGTCAATAGCTTCGGCGGGCCTTTTCCGCAAAGACATTTGAAAACGCCAACGACATAACGTGTATGAGGATTATAGAAAATACCGCCGTCAATTCTACATAGACATTTGTAAGAAGTATATTTACTTGGCAGTAGGGTTGTGGCCTGCTTGATTTCAACATATTGAATATGCTGACCAGCCAAGTATTCCTCCAGACCCTTAATCCCACCGGCAGCCCCTAAAGTAGTGTCGGCAAGGTCAGATAACCAGCCTGGAAAGATTACCCCAAAAAGCTCTGAGAGAAGTGCCTCAGGAACATACTCCCAGAGGTCTCCGACCTTTGCTAGACCAAGCAGGTGTATTATCGCCTTCTTAGCCACGGTTCCAAGCGTCGTCGTGGGAGTTACCGCGACGGATATGGGGGTTATCATTATAGTAAAACCTAGTTCCCTTAAAATCGCTAACCATTCTTCCGCAAGAATAACTTGAAGAGCTTTCCAACAGGCATTAGGACAACCGCTGTAGCTCGGCTCCAATAAGCTTTCCGTTGCCAGTTTCTTAGACTCATGCTCCATGCCAAGCTTGAGCTGCCTACCGTTAAGGTACTGTGGCTTTGGATAGACTGGAGGCGGCATAGGTATCTGGGGTGGAGAAAGCTCAGGTGGAGGTGGCGCCTCTGGTAGTTTCTCCTCGGGTGGGGGAACCAGCTCCTCCAGCTTTTTCGGGGCTTCAGGCGGTGGAGGCGGAGGCTTCCTTCTGCATTTCTCCAGCTCCTCCCTCAGCCTCCTAGCCTTCTCCTCAACCTCTTTAACCTTTCTTCTCAACCTTTCTAAATCCTCTCTAGCCTTCTCCTCCTGCTGCTCAGCCTGCTTCAGCTCCTCCATCGCCCTCCTTTCCTCTCCCCTACCCTCCTCTACGTTTTTCTCAACACGCTGAATCTCCTCCTCCCTAAGCTTCTTCTCACGCTCCCTCAGTCTCTCCAAAGCATCTGGTTCTCCAAGCTTCTCCCACTCCCTCATGCATTCCTCTGCAGATATTTCGCCGCTCCTGTATCTCTCCCACGCATCCTGAGCTTCTTTGTTTTTGAGTCTGAGGTCGATGTCTGTGATTCTCCTCCTCTTCCCCTCCTCGATTGCTTCAACCCATGATTTCGACTCCTCCTGTTTCCTTGCCTCCTCCAGCATCCTGCTGGCTTCCTTAAGCTTCCTAGAAGCATTCTCCAACTGGGTTTTCGCCTCCTCCCTCCTACGCCTAGCCTCAACGAGTCTTTTCTCAGCCTCAGAAAGCTTCTTGATCTTCTCCTCAGCCTCATTCTCAGCTTTCTTCAAGCCAGCCCTTGTGATGAAGCACGTCCAGTATAGTACCAAGTAGGTTAAGGCAGCTAGGGATAAAACAGCTAATACGCCTATGATAAGGGAAACAGGTATTGGGAAGGCTTCAGAAATGGGGATAGATACTTCCTCGATGACTCCAGTCGAGGCGTCAACTAAAACCTCTACCTCTTGCCCTTTGTAGGAAAACTTGATTTCATGTTCCCCTTTGGGAAGCGAGGGAATGATTAGGGTTCCGTTCCCACCGGTTTCAGCATCCATAGTCTGGATTGTGCCATCTGGAAAAGTTACCTCGCAGTTAACCACAGCATTGGAGATGAGGTTGCCTGCAGCATCTTTCAAAACAAGCTTAGCATCGTAAACCTCAGTCGACACATCCATTTCCAACGGTCCGGAAACATCGTAACTAGCACCAGGAAGAGAGCATACGTCAACACCCCTGTACCACACTTTCTCTATCCTCCACTCTCCCTCGTCAACCCAAGCTTCGTAAGACGTCAGGTTGAGGATTCCGCTTAGCCCCGAGAGCTTAACCCAGCTTGGAGTAATGCTCCTTCCAGCCTTGTCTTGGAAGGAGAGTGAGAGAAAATGCTGGAGCTTCCATGTTGCCGCTAGGGAAATAGGCCATTCTACTGTTAGAGAAATACTAGGGTCGCTAGTCACCAAGTCGCCAGTCCAGCCGTTGAAAACCGCCCTGGAACCTGTTGAGATGCTTACTATCATTGGGGCGGAGATTTCAAAAGTGCTTCCTTCTCTAAGCCAAGTTAACTGGGAGACTTCGCCGTAGTCCGAAGACACGGTAACTAGGTATTCGGTGTAAAACTCCGCGGTTAAAGTCGTATCCCGGTCGATATTTACCAGCCTGAGGTTAGATCGGCTACCGTCCGACCAACGGGAGAAGACTTTCCTAGTGTCATCGAAAATGCTAACCACGGGTTCCACTTCGACACTGAATTCCCCAGCCCTCACGTATTTTCTAACCTCCCCCGCCGAATCAGCCGTATAATTGGCCCCTCCAATCTTAACCAGGGTGCGGGGCAGGGTTTTAACCGTCAGCATGTAAATCGAAACGGAAGTCAGATACGTTCCCTCGTTTGGAGCCCTGTCACCGACAAAATTCACCTCTGTAACAACTTTCCAAAGCAAAGCTTGGCTTAAACCAAGTTCAGCCCTAGGAATCCAAAGAACCAGAGTGTCTCTTTCCTCTGAAATCTGGAATCCAGCTGCAGTATTCGCTTCAGTCCAGAAACCCACGTAACTCGACTTCTCGATCTTCCAAGATTCCTCTTCCAGACTGTAAAACACTGAGTACACCGTGTCGACACCGTCAAGCGGCATGGCGGGACAGTTATTCGCCGCAACACCATCTTTGTCAACACCTATCGTAAAGCTCGTGAAAGATTCCGGCTTTTCAGGAATCCGGTCGGCAAGTTTCAAGGTAAACTTAAACCATTGAGGATAAACCGATACAATAGCCCTAGCCACGTCAGAGTATGGAACATGGGATTCTGAAGGAGCCGTTTGACCCGTATAGATTGATAAAATGTCGTTTATAGCATCCTCCTGCTCCTCTTCTATTATTGGCTCGAACTCTAGCAATACGGTTTGTTGTCCACCTATTTTTGAAATATAGCGGGTACCGTTCGCATCAGCCTCCCAGACTTCACCGTATAGAATAAGGCAGCCTGGTATTGGATTTTCGCAACGCCGGGCGACCGACGGGTGTGTAACAGTCTCCTCCGTAACTCTAATCGTGTATTCTATCTCTACCGAGCCGATTGGGCCTCCTTCTAGGCTGGTAAAATTCCATAGGACGAGTGTTACCGACGGATTATCCGGCGACTCTGTCGTTGCGGTGTAGAGGAGAGACGGCTCCGGGTTGCTGCTTAGAAACGTGACCCCGTTAGGAAGACCCTCCAGCACTGTTAAGCTCGTAGTCCAGTTGCTGGAATAACGTATGCTGATTTCAAAACAGTCCCATTTCCACGGAGGCCCTGGCAGTGTTTCCGGCAAAGGGGGAGGCCAAGGAATCTCTATTCCTCGATAATCTTCAAGCAAGCGCTCGATCTCCCTATCCTTGACTGAGGGGGGAGGTTTAGAAGGTTTACATGGGGGTTTCTTACCAATCAGTCTATTCCACTCTTCGTCACTTAATTCTTTCTTCAACTTCTCTAAGAACTCATAAGTGTGTTTCCCTGCAGCAGATACTGCATCATTATACGCCTTTCCGCCAAGAGGACAATTTTTAGTATCTTTATTCTTTTCATCATGATGATACTTCTCAGGATCATCCTTTGCCTCCATACCCCACCCGGTCATTTTCAGTTTTTCAAGAGCTCTAGGATTATAGGAGGAGTCATCTAGTGCCTTCTTAATCTCCGCTTTCTCTTCCTCGGTAAATGCCCCTCTGTCGACAAAGTTTGAATGCGAATAGAAATCTTGCAAGGCGTGTAAAGCTTGACCAAGAGCAACCCGAGCCTTATGGGCATCGCATTTAGCCAGATTGCCTTTAATCCAGATCCTAGTATTATTTATGAAGCTCCTTAACCGGTTAAAAGCCCGTAACGAAGTTTCGCCGGATAACCTGTCGCCATGATATTCGGGGTGCTTATTGAAGAGTGCATCCCATATATTATCCTGATCCAGATTTGCTTTCACCACCTCTCTTATAGCACTACTCGTAAACCCTAATTTTTCTAATTCTTTCTCTGTTACTTCCTCGTGCTCCTCAGAACTGAATGCTAAAACCTTTGATACTTCTATTGTTGATAATAGAAGTATTAAAATGCTTAAAGTGGAGATGAGCTTAAAAACATTATTTTCTCTAGTCAATTATTCACTACTCCTATCACATTCCAACAGCAGATCAGACTTTATATAGCTGAAAACGGTCAATTCTAGAAAAAGAGTTTCTGAATTCTCCTCTCTGAAAGAAGCTTTGGACAAACACTTGTATTATTGCATGCCAACTTTTAAATCTTTAGTTTTTAATTTTATAATTTAATTTTAATTGCAGAAGGAGACGTTTTGGTTGCATCTATACGGTGTCACATTATTGTTTAAATACTCTTCTAAAGATTATTCTAACGATACTGCACATGGAGGCTCTCAAAAAAAGGATGCTACGGCTCTTGGAGAAGGACGAGGAGTTTAGATACACGGTTGCAGGCTATTTGGGATTATCGGAGGTTTTGAGAAGAATTGATGGTATAGCAGAGGAGCAGGCTAAGATGAGGGAGGAGATGCTCAAGCTAAGCCAGGAGCAGGCTAAGATGAGGGAGGAGATGCTCAAGCTTGGTGAGGAGCAGGTCAAGCTTAGGGAGGAGATGCTCAAGCTAAGCCAGGAGCAGGCTAAGATGAGGGAGGAGATGCTCAAGCTTGGTGAGGAGCAGGTCAAGCTTAGGGAGGAGATGCTCAAGCTAAGCCAGGAGCAGGCTAAGATGAGGGGCGACTTCAATGAAATGCTTAAAGAAATCAGGACGATAGACATCCGTCTCACGCGGGTTGAGAGAACTCTGGAAAAACTTACGTTGGATATAGAAGAGGAGGCAAGGTCCATAATCAAACATAGGGTTAAAGGAGAATTCGGATTCGAAGTGACAATAGAATCCCTCACACTGCCAGATTTAGAGCTAAATATCTACGGGGTTACTGAAGATGTCTGCATACTTGGGGAAGCATCAGTAAGAGCCGGTCCCAGCCTCTTAGACGAGCTTCTGGAAAAAATAGACATACTTAGGAGAAATTACCCGGATAAGCTAAGAGGTAAAATCATACCCATAATCTATACTTCTCTACCTATGCCAGATCTCGTCGAGAAAGCTTCTGAA
>JAWBXT010000025.1:0-14911 GCA_038867695.1 Thermoproteota archaeon | reverse complement strand
CAGGAAAGATAATACTCTGCTTACCTGTAAGGTTGAACAGTTAGATGCCCTCAGAATTCATGAAACAGGTAAGAAGTATGACATAGGGCTTTTATACGGTAATTCTACTCCTCATTTCAATCCTTGGAGGCTAGTTAGACTCTTGGCGTCGGTATCGAGTTCAATTAGTGAAAACGGTGTTTTCATAATCGATGAAATCGATAAGATTTACATGTTTCTAATAAAAGGGTATGAGCTCCTACTCCCCGAGGCCTCTAAGGAAAGGGTTGTAATAAGTATGCATAGCGATTACGATCCTATAACCGGCGAGATTAAGAGGCTGGAGTTCGACCTCTTGAAAAATAGTAGAGCAGAATTACCATTATACTTCTGGGGATTGGCGGAAGTAATGGCTATTACTTGGCTGTTTTTTGAAGATATTGACTTTCTAGGAGATGAAGATAGTAAAAGGGGGCAATGCAGAGGGTTGATAGTGGCTCATAAACCGAGGAGAAGAATTACTCCAAACGACTTAGCCTGCAATCCGAAAATCATAATGGAAAAATTATGAATGACTCTGGAGATCTAAAAATGAGAATCTTTTCTGTAATAATATATACTCAGACTAGCTTACTCATTAAAATCTAACACTTTATGCTCTATCCTGTTATCCTCGATCCAGCATACAAGTAGGTTGTTATTCCTTAAGGGAGTCCAGTCTCCTTTTTCAACCTTTTCTGAAGCTACTACCAAATGTTTTCCATCCGTTTTAAAACACATTTCGAATATCGGAGATTCTCCGTAGCATATGGATTTCCCAGGATCGATTAAATATCTGGTAAAGGCATAAAGCTTATCGCCATCTGAGAATATTGTATTTAAACTAGTGAAAGGGGTTTCAAACCTATTAGGTTTCTCTTCTAGAAATATCTCCATCAAAGTTTTTTCAACGGTTTTGAAAGCAGCAATAATATCATTCTCCTTCTCGATTAGGCTGAGCAGAAGATAGAAGTAGACTTCACTATCATTATTGCTTCTAACTAGTTCTCTATATGAATCGAGTCTTTTAATCACTTCATCAGGTATGTTAATTGAACCATTATGCGCCAAAATATATTTTGAATAGTGGAACGGTTGAGAGTTCTCTGGCGATATTAATCTTTCACGCGGTAATCCTCTAGGGTTGCTTGCCTTCCTAACATGAGCAATTATTATCTTACCCCTAGTAGATTTAACAACCTCCTTAAACCTTTCTGTTTCCTCGTAAACAGCTTTTCCAGATTTGAATACAATGGGGACATACCCAACATAGAAACCAATACCCCAGCCGTCTGATTGCACACCTTTAACCGCCTGTTTTAAAAGAGCACATTCAGCCTCCAGCAAGTATTGTTCAACACTACCCATCTCAACGAACATCGCACCAAGCAGCCTACACATAATTCTAAAACTCGAAAAACATTATTTATGCGTTCTCAAAGCCTTCCAGCAGCCCATAAAACAGCATTTTTCAGGATTTTCAGTACGTTTCTGTTTCTGAAAGTAGGGTAGGTTTCATGCCCAGGTCTGAAGTAGAAGACTCTTCCCTTCCCAATTCTCCATGTTAAACCCGACCGGAAAATCGCACCATCAGCTTCGAAAATTGATATGAAAACCATGTCCTGAGGCTTCGGCACTGCAAAAGGTTCACCATACATCTCCTCGCTTTTTAAAATAAAATCTTTGATCCCCCTGGCTATAGGATGCTTCTTGTTAAAAACGTGTATTAGCTCAGGTAAACCGTCTTCTCTCCAACTACCTAAGCTACAGTCCGTGCCCAAGAGGGTCTTAAATGGTTTTGAGAAGTGGGCCGAGTGTAAAGCTATGAAGCCCATTCCATTCTCCCTAACCCTTTTAACAATATTTTCAACATTATCGTCATCTACTTCACCATGTTTTGAATGGCCCCACCACACAAGTACGTCCACATAATTTAAGAGTTCTAGATTGAGACCCTGACCAGGATCATTTAGACTGGATGCTCTTGCCTCCATCCCCTGGGAATTAAGGAAGGATGCGATAGCCCCATTTATACCATTTGGATAATGCTGCTCAGGTTCAGTTCTCTCGGACCATACTAGGACTCGTACTCCATATCCTTTAGGCGGCATGGCTAATCCTGCATTTACCGTATTAAAAAGTTTTTAAAAAGATCTCCTGCCATGCTCATTTTGGGAGACAAGTGGGTCATGTAGCTTTAATCAAAAACCCTCTTCAATTGGCATATTTAAAATTGATCGTCTTCAAAAATAAATGAATAATTATGCTTGTTGTCTGAGAAATCTTAAAGGGTCCAAGCTCAGTCAGTAATATTGTTATTATCTGCCCGAGCCATATTTCCTTTAGCCGTTACATACTCGTTACCATCACGATTATAATACAGCTTACCCACGCTTTATCGCTTTTCCATAAAGGGACACATTTAGCCTCCCACGAAGACAATAAATTTATATAACATTGATGAGAAAAAAGCCTCATGATTGAACCAATTGCTATAATAGGGCTAATAGTAGGAATTGGTATAGGATATCTTATAGCAAAGGCACTAAAAGTTGCCGTAGTAATTGGATTAATAATCTTACTTTTGGCATTCCTAGGAATTACTGTTATTTCAAGAAGTCAAATTGAAGAATTCTTAAAAGCAATATTACCAGTAATCGGATGGATTAAAGCACTCATAGAATCATCCCAATTATTTGCGGTAGGGCTAGTAGTAGGATTCGCTGTAGGGCTTTTAAAGTAAAACCATTCAAAGATACGCAACCTTATTCTATCGTGGTGTAGAACATAATGTAATGTTCTTTTCTTGACACTAGTTTTTAAGATTGTTTTTTAATGAGCTTCGAGCTGGTCTCTCTTAAAATCAGAAATGTCTCGCACCAGAGTATTGCCAGCGATGAGAAGCTTACTAATAATGCGAAAAGATTGTGTAAACTTAGTGTTTGAGGATAAATCAACAGATATGTTAAAACCATGCTTGTTACAAAACAGGCATAGAGAAGGAATCGGGGCAGCCGTAGCCCTCCTATTCTAATATAAAGCTTCAATAATCCGACGTTAACCTCCTTGACAACACGATAATCTCCCTTCTCATCTTTTGTAAGGAGACCGAGCTCTCTCAGCTTCTCTAAATGATAGGAGGCTATACTCGGACTCTTAAAGCCCAAGGCTCTTTGAACTTCCCTGACTCCGTAGCTTTCGTTCACGCCAGACTTTATGAGGTGAAGATAGACTTGAAGAGTTTTACCGTGTAACTTATACTCCAGATTCTCCTCGCTACTCAAGCGGATCACTACACCGATTGAATTATAGAACTAGAGTATTAAACATTTATCTGAACTCATAGACTGCAGAGATGCTTACTGTTACACTGACCTCCCCTGGGAGTATTGATGTCGATGCAGTTCCAGTCATCGGAGTGGGAACAGGTATAATCGATTCGAAAGAATAGCTAGGTAGGTATGGGGAGTGGCTTAAGATGCTTATCGAAACCAGATTTGTTAAAGTTACTCCCGCAGCATTGGCTATAGCCTTAGCCTTCGAATCAGCATCTTTCACAGCAGTTCTTAAGGCTTCTAACTCTAGTTGACGCAATGCTTCATTGGATACTGTGAACTGGAGAGAAGAAACATAGTTCGCACCAGCTGAAACTGTGCCGTCAATTATTCTCCCTATCTTGTTCAGATCCATAATAGTAACCCTAATCGTATTAGAGCAAGTATAGCCTGTAATCCTTGGTGTGTTACGATCAGAATAGTCCCAGATGGGGGTTAAGCTATATGCAAAGGTTTCTATCTGGTCCTCGGTTACCCCCATGTCCTTGAGGGCCTTAGTGACGCGGCCCATTTTCACAGAATTCTCAGAAATCGCTTCCTCCGCACTATCTGCTTGTGTAATCACGCTTAGACTCATCAGCACCCTGTCAGGCTTCGCTTTGGTTACACCAATACCTGTTACGCTTATTGTCCTATCCCCCTGCTCAACCTGAGTATCCCCAGTGTAAGGAGAAAATTCTCTTTTCAGCCCTAATTCTGGAAGCTCCAAAGAGGATGGTGGAACAACAATAGTAGAAGACGAAGTGGAGTATAGGAATAAGAATAAGGCGAGGTTCACACCTATAATCACGACTGCAACTATTCCCAGTGCAATCACCAATCTTTTGCTTAAAGCTTCCATATCGATTTATTATTAAAGCGGCGGATTGTTAAAAACATATTGTTTGGAATTAAGCGTCTAGAAATACGAACAGCCAGTTAAGTGGGCAATAGAGGAGTCTTTAAAGACTAACAGCGGACTGTAGCCTCCAGTAGTCTCTCTCACAACAAGGTATTGTAAATCCTTCTCAGGTATTACCGGGATTATCCTCACACCGCTAACTCTGCCTACTTTCTTCAGGTTCTCAGGATGATCTCTCCTGTACAGGTAGTATAATTTCAACGCATTGTCTTTTTCAAGAAGCTTTCTGAGTAAGCATAATTCTGAGAAGCTTGTGAAAGAATACTTCCCACAATCTGCAGACCATTTCAAGAAATGATTCCCCTTGTCTCTTAACTACTATACTCGTAGATTTCTCTTTCAAAAACCTTCTGAAACTAATTTCTAGCATCACAATAGTTGGTTATGGAAATATTTTAAGCATTCATTGATGCTTCTAACTACGAGAACTTTGATATTAGCATCAGTCAAACGATCATATGCAGGGTATTTTAAAATTGATTTTAGGACCCGTAGATAGCGTCAAACCAGACTTTTTCATGATCACACTCGGGCTTCCAAACGCATTTCATTTGAGGAGCTCTTCTAAAGGGACAGCGTATTGCACTTTCTATAGCCTTCTTCAAGTTACCTCCTTTCTCCCACGAGTCTAGCATAGCATTTAAAATATTCAATGTAATAGTCAAGTCCGCAAAGAAAGAGGAGAAAAGCATTACATCTTCCTTATTGTAGGAAAAACCATTTGCATGAATATAGTATGTAGGAGGCTGGTCGGAAGCGAGGCTTTGACTGAAAATGATTTGCGAAAAACTATCCGATAGCACTTGAAGCTCGGAGGGTGTTTTAGCACTATCTACTTTCTTCCTTATATGTCTAAGTCTATCAGAAGGCCTACCCTTCTTACATATTTCTAGAGCATCATCAATTACCCTAAGCAAGTTCTCTTTATGTTTCACCAGATCTTCATAATCGAAAACATTGTATTCGAAAACAAGCTCCATGCGGTTTCCTCCACCCTCTGCCTCCCTTTCCACCATAGCCAGAACTTTTACTTTACTTTCTTGTTTAGCAATCTTATCAGCTAGGGACAGGAGACCTTTGGCTCCAAGGTCTGTAAAAAAGCTTGCGTAAAGCATTACATTAAGGTATGATTCTGGCAGCATTTCACTAAGGCTGGAAGCAAGCTCGATAGATTCCCAATAAAGTGATTTATTTGGGTCTTCAGTAAGTATTTTCATAATCCCTGTATTAATATTATTACGAATACTTTCCCTCACAGAGTCTCTGAGCTTTTTGACCCAAGGCTTTTCTAATACCAGTAATTGATCCAGTAGCGATACGGATTCCAGAAGTACAAGCTTATCTCTATCCATTCTAAAAGGCAAATAGGGAATCGATTCCTTCATGTTAACGAGCAAATTTTTGAATTCTATGCTTTCGACAGAAAGGTCTTCAGATCTCCCGATACCTGACCTTACTAAAGATTCTATGCCTCGACTTATGCTAGTTTTAAGGACAGACATTAAGGCATAGATTGCCAATTCGGCATCCACATACTTACGCATAACTTCGAGGTGACTCAGCTGACGTATGTGGGTTATTCCATGTATCCCGCTAGAGTGGGAGGTTAATAGAACTAGCGGATGACCAGTCAGCATAACTGTAGTATCGTCTAAGGGCACTATTTTTATCTCTCTACGTGTCTCGGCAGACCCAAGTTTTCTAGAAATATCCAAGATAAATAAGGGCGGCATGAGTAGTTTTTTATGTTCAGCTTCTAAAAATTCTTTAAATATATCTTCAAACATATTAATATCGTTCTCAAAAATGACGCTGTCTCCACCTATCTCTAACTCCGGTACTCTACACTTTGAGATAATAGGGGTTCCTGGGGGGAGTCCATTCGAATTACCTCGTAAAATCTATCTGATCAGAATATTTAAGACTTTGGGCCACGGATAATTAAAAGGCCGATTCGTTTTAAAAAGAGGATTGCTTAGGATGTGTAAATTTATCTGGATAAATGGGGAAACTCTTAATCCTCCGATCCGGCCTTAGATATCTCGGGTTTTTATGACTCGAAACTGAACTTTTTACTACATGAGACAGTTTCCGATCATAGCCGTTTTCTAAAGATTTCTTAAAACAGAACTTTTTTTAACAACCTGCTTTGAACGGTAACTATGGTTGAAACATCAAGAATACCTGGTTTTTACAATCTTAGTATTAACGGTAGGCAGAAGAAAATAGCTGAATTGGCTGGGTTATCTGAGGAGGAGGTTAACCTACTTTCTAAAGAGGGAAATCTGAGCTTAGAAATAGCCGATAGAATGGTTGAAAACGTCATAGGTACGATGGCTTATCCTTTCTCAGTCGCTTTAAACTTTCTTATAGACAATAAGGAGTATATTGTGCCAATGGTAATTGAGGAAACCTCCGTGGTAGCTGCCGCCAGCAACGCAGCTAAGATGACGAGAAGCAAGGGCGGAATATTTACTGAGGCGATGGATCCAATAATGATAGGACAGGTACAGCTTACTAGGGTAAGTGATCCTTTCTCAGCTAAAATGAAGATTCTAGAGCATAGGGAAGAGATATTGAAACTAGCTAATGACCAGGATCCTGTTCTTGTGAAGTTTGGGGGAGGTGCAAAAGACCTTGAGGTAAGAGTATTGGAAAGTCCAGTAGGGCCAATGGTCGTAACCCATCTTTTAGTTGACGTAAGAGACGCTATGGGTGCTAACGCTGTCAACACAATGTGCGAAGCCGTTGCTCCTCTTATAGAAAGAATTACTGGAGGTAAAGTGTGTCTTAGGATAATATCAAACCTTGCAGATAGGAGGCTTGTTAGAGCGAGGGCAACAGTAGCCAAGGAAGAATTAGGTGGAGAGGAAGCTGTCGACGCTATAGTAACTGCATGGGCTCTAGCGGCATGCGACCCGTATCGGGCTGCCACTCACAATAAGGGGATAATGAATGGAGTTATAGCAGTGGCTCTCGCTACTGGACAAGATCATAGGGCTATAGAAGCTGGGGCACATGCGTACGCTGCTAGAACAGGTAAGTATCTCCCCTTAAGCGTCTGGGAAAAAGACAAGAATGGTGACTTAGTTGGAACGCTAGAAATGCCAATGGCAGTAGGTATAATAGGCGGCGCTACTAAGACTCATCCTGTTGCTAAAATAGCTATTAAAATACTCGGAATCAAAACTGCTGTTGAATTAGCAAGAGTAATGGGTGCTGTAGGACTAGCACAAAATCTCGCTGCACTTAGGGCCCTGGCTCTTGAAGGGATTCAGGCAGGCCATATGCGTCTTCACGCAAGGAACATAGCGGTAATGGCTGGTGCTACTGGGGATCTTATAGATAAAGTTGCCGAGCAAATGATTAAGGAAGGTAAGATAAGGTTTGACAGAGCTCAAGAACTTATTAAAGAATTTACAGAGAGAAAATAATTGTAAAGCTAATTATCTAATGAGACCTAAGGATCTCATGATACTCGTATACTATAGATACCTGCTCATTGACCTCTAATGCAAAAGGAATCATTCTCCTAACAATCCTGATTGCATCCCCCGCTTCATAGCCTTTCTTAACAAGGTATGCTGCTATTATGGTGCCAGTCCTGCCTATTCCAGCACAGCAATGAACAAGCACAGGTTTGTTCGCTTTAACTTTAGAGTCAATCCATTCTATAACATTCTTCAATTGATTCAGATCTGGAGCATGGAAATCTATAATGGGACTATAGTTGTATTCAAAACCTTTATCGTTTAAAGCATCGAAATAATTTTTAAGACTCCCCCAGTATCTAGCAATCTCTTGGGGTTCCGCTAATATTACAATAGCCTTTACACCAGCCTTCTTCCATAATTCAATATCTTCTATACTCTTAGCTATTGAAGATGCTGCAATGGCGTTATTTAATACCCATGTAATAGGCATTGTTGGCTTATTGTCCCCTAAATATCTAGGAATTGCTTCTCATACTCCCTTAGATACTCTACCGATTTTCTAACATCGACAAAAAGCTTCTCAACATAGCTTACATGTTCTTTTTCTATTTTTTCAGAACTCCTATCTTTAGCTAATTCGTAGGCTGGAGCCATCAATTGGACAGCATATCTCAAACTGGTTTCAGCACCTATTTCAGTTAAATAATCCAAAGCCTCTTGGCTTATTGGAATCTTCTCCGCCGATGCTCTTATCTCTAGAATTTTCCTAATCTCATCCTTGCCATATGGCTTGGTGTTTATTATCAGAAGCCTATCTAGAAGGTCAAGTGGCATCCCATGAGGAGACCTCATATCCGTACCCCTCACTGTTGAGAATCCTCTATTCGTTGCAAAGATTATTATTGGTGCCAGCTCTTGTTCAAGAGCTCTGTTTAGAAAAGCAAATGTTTCAACATCAAGCATACTACATTCATCTATGAATACGACTCCAGGCAATAGCTCACATCTACCCTCTTGCACAAGCGTCTTAATGTACTCGTCGACTTCCCTTCTAATCTCAGGCTCTATCTCTTTAGATTCTCTTCCTCCGAAGAATATGCTAAATATGTCTCCGCCACGCCTAGCTGCAGCCATGTCTAAAGCATGAAGCGTAACAGGGTACACGAACTCCTTCTCCTTAAGGACAGCACCATTAGGAACATCCATGACCTGTGCAGTGGAGAGATCAACTTTCTTCTCCTCAATGCTCTTCCTACTTTTTCCGAGCTTAACGATTCTCCCGCCCTCAGGGTCTATCTGAACAATGTCGCCAGTCTCTATGCTCTGTTGTATTAGCTGGATAGCAAAGCTCTGGTCCATCGTCAGCCTCTTAGACTCATCAGTAGTAGCGATCTTTATAGTGGCACCTGCGGGTATCTGCTGGTACGGATTGTAAGGGTGAGGAGCCTTCTCTATAGAGATCTCCTTAACCTCACCCTCGTATATCTTCCTAACCTCATGTATCCTTGCACCTATAGCCTTCCTAAGAGTCTGCATTAGGAACTCCGTCTTCTTAATATCAGTAGAGAATATTTCACTCGCAGCTAACGGCACGAACGGAACATCCCTGCCGAGTTCTCTGGCTATTGCTGTAGCGATCGCAGTTTTACCAGTGCCCGGTGGCCCAGCAAGCAAGACTGCTCTCCCCGCGAACTTCCCTTCTTTTATCAACCTCACTACTATTCCAGCAGCCTCTCTAGCTTCTATCTGTCCGACGAGCCCACCTCCAACAGGCTTTGCTTTTAAGCCGTCTAAGCCTAAGCCAGTTATGTGCGAATGTGCTGCAATCCGCTCCCACTCCCTCAATGACTCAGATATCTCCCTAACTCCAGCCAAGGCACCTCCCCGGTAAGCATTTTTAAGACGGTTTTTTAAAATTTTATATCGATTGGAGCTTCTCCATATTTAAACTCCTTTTTCCTCTACAAACTGTAGCCTATAGAAGGAGCTGTACAACCCTCCTTTACGCATAAGCTCTTCATGTGTACCCTTCTCCACGATAATCCCATTATTAAGAACTATTATCTCATCGCATAAACGTATTGTGGAAAGCCTGTGAGCAATTATTATTGCCATCCTACCTGAGAGAAGCTTTTTCAAAGCCCTCTGTATTAGCAACTCAGTATAGGGGTCTATTGAGGAAGTAGCCTCATCTAAAACAAGCAGCTCAGGATTAGCCAGCAATGTTCTCGCGAAGCTTATCAACTGCCTCTGCCCGATAGAAATGTTCGACGATCCCTCTTGAATCATATAGTCGTAGCCATTGGGCAGCTTCATTATGAATTCATGGGCTCCAACGGCCTTCGCAGCGGCAACAACCTCCTCGTCCGAAGCATCGGGTTTACCAAACCTAATATTCTCTCTCACGCTCATCGGAAATAAGAAGGAGTCTTGGAGAACTATGCTCAGCTTAGACCTCCAAGACTGGATTCGTATGTTTCTTAAATCCTGGCCATTCACAAGGATTCTCCCACTATTTGGATCATAAAATCTGGTGAGGAGGTTTATTATTGTCGACTTACCGGCGCCCGTGGGGCCCACTATGGCCAGCTTCTTCTCACGCGTAAGCGTGAAGCTAATCCCTTTCAAAACAGGAATCTCTGGATCGTATCCGAAAGTGACATTCTCAAACCTCACTTCTTCTATCATTTTAACTCAACAGCCACCTCAGGAGGAGGCTCAACCACTTCTACTTTCGCATCAATTAGGTCGAAAAGCCGTTCTACAGCAGCCATTGCAGAATTGTATTGGTCTGAAACGTTAACCAAGTCTACAAGAGGCATGAAGTATGCAAACTGGTACTCTATGAATGCTACTAGTGTCCCTATTGTTATTGCGCCACTTCCGACAAAGATCGTCCCATACCATAGGATTATTATCGTGCCGATTATCCTCATCATGATTACCACAGGCTGGTAGATTGACGAAACTAATAGTGCTTTCTTGTTCGCCTTAACATTCTCTTCCTGCGTTTCCTCAAACCTTCTTCTAGCCTTGTCTTCCTGAACGAATGATTGAATAACCTTCATGCCAGAAGCATCTTCCTGTATTCTTGCAGTTAATCCCGCTAGGGTAGAGAGCGTTTTCCTATAGGCCTTCCTCGAATACTTTCCAAGAAGCCAAACTACCATTATTGCTAGAGGGATAAAAGAGAGGGCTATTAAGGTCAATTCTAAATCGAGCATGAACATTATTATGAATGCACCCAATATGGAAGATGTGTCTAATAGTATGCTTGTGAAACCCATCCTGAGAAATATCCTAAGGTTGTTAGCATCGTTTATGGGTCTAGAGATTATTCTCCCTATCTCGCTTTCTGAAAAATATCTGAGGGAAATGATTTGAAGCCTCTCCATGATTTCGTCTCTTATGGCTGAAACAACATTCTCGCCGATAATCCTCATTTGAAATATCTGAACGTGCTGGAAGAGAAAGTTGCACAATACAACAACAGTAAATAAGGGGATCCACCAGAGGAAGTTCGCTAGTTCTCCGGTTTGTATTATCTGGTCTATCGCAACCTTATGCATATAGGGGGCTGCCAGACCTGTTAGAGAAGACAAGACTATTGCAATAATCGCTATCGCAAGATTCTTCCTGAATGGCTTGACGTAGTCGTAGAGTCTCTTGATTAGCACTCTATCCGGCACTGTCCTCTTTCTCTCCTCCTCCTGCTGCACGGAAAAAGCACGCCAAGGCCCTGACATTACCCATTCCCCGCCTCCGCTAAGGATAATTCCAATTCTCCACCTAGGAATTGAGTCTCATAGATCCTCCTGTAGATGCCTCTTCTAGCCATTAGTTCTTCATGCGTTCCAAACTCCACTATTCTACCGTCCTCAAGAACCATTATCCTATCAGCATTCCTGATTGTCGAAAGCCTCTGAGCAATTATGAAAGTAGTCCTGCCTTTCATCGCTTCTTCTATTGCTGACTGTATCTCTCGCTCAGTCTTAGCGTCTACGAATGAGAGCGAATCATCCATTATCAGTATCTTTGGATCCGTAAGTATTGCCCGAGCTATAGTTATCCTCTGCCTCTGTCCTCCAGACAATGTTACTCCTCTCTCGCCGACGAAGGTATCATAGCCGTTTGGCAGCGACTCTATGAAGTCGCGAATCTTGGCCAATTCTGCAGCTCTAACAATTTCCTTCATAGAGGCATCTGGTTTTCCAAACGCTATATTATCCCTAATCGTCCCGGAAAACAAGAAGACGTCCTGCGGCACCATGCCTATCTGTCTCCTCAAGCAAGAAAGCTTAAACCTCCTAATGTCTACACCATCTATCAATATGCTCCCGGAAGTAACGTCATAGAATCTTGGAATAAGATAGACGAGCGTCGATTTCCCCGAGCCGGTTGCACCAAGTATAGCGATCTTCTCACCGGGGTTTATTTTAAAACTCAAGTTTTTTAAAACAGGTATTCCATTAGCGTATTGGAAAATAACATTACGGAATTCCACGGAACCCCCTTTTATGGTTATTTCCTCAGCATCTGGAGCATCCTCAACCATTACTGGAGCGTCTGTTACTTCGAATATTCTTTCAAGTCCCGCATACGCGTTTATCCAGTTCCCGAGAAGCATGCTTAAATCCCTGAGCGGGAAGCTTAGGCGCATCATGTATCTTGCGAAAAGTATTATGCTGCCTACAGTTAGAGCAGCACCAGCGTTAAAGATCGAAAATGCAGCATAGACGTAAACCATCGCTATGGATAAAGTCAATATTGCTGCAGGCAGAGGCATGTATATTGATTGTATCCTGCCAGCCGTTATGGCGGTCTCAACAAATTTTTGCTCTGCCTTCTTAAATCCCTCAACCATGTCCCTCTCCCTCCTGAATATTCTAACAGTCTTCATTCCAACGATGTTCTGCTGAATGTAGGAGCTGAGCCTGCCGAGTATTAGCTGCATGATTCTGAAAAGAGGCATAGTATCAACCCAGAGCCTCGTCGTAAAATAGAAGATCAAGGGCATGGGCAGCAGGGAGATAAGGGTCATTGAAGGACTTATAGAATACATTACTGAGAAGAAGACTATTATTGAAAAAAGCGCGTTGCAAAAAGTACTTACCCAAGTTCTGAGGAAAGCATCGACAGGCTGAAGATCCATTGTCGCCCTCGAAACCAAGTCGCCGACGGGCATAGAATCATAGAAGCTGAACGATTTCCTTTGAAGCGAAGCATAATAATCAGACCTTATATCTCGCGTGATGAAGAGCGCTAGCAACCCGTTAAGATAGCTTATGAAGAAGTTCACTGCTGCAAAACCAGCACCTGTTAACAGAATCAGCATGACGTATTTTAAAAGCATTTCCTGCTTACCGCCGATTAAAACCTCGTCTATTATTAGAGAAGTGTAGAGGGGTTCGAGTGTGAATAAGTATGTCCTTACAAAAGAAAGGACTATTACGAATACTATTATTGTAACATATTTCCTATGGTATTTAATAAGCCTCTTGAAAGCAATTATCGATTCCGAGAAACTCTTCTTCGGTTTAAGCGAATAAACGTATTCCAGCAGCGGCTTCTCTACACTCATTCTAAATATCGAGTTAGAGTCGGCGAAAAGTGTTAAGAGATATAAGGATTTTTTCAGAAACTTGGTTGACAATCCATATTTTTCCCATTAAAATATTTATACTATTCTGAAAAAGAACCAGATAGTTCCTTAGCCCTATGTACAGCCGCTTCCACAGCATTTATCAAAGTTGCCCTCAAACCTCCCTTCTCAAGCTCATAAAGGCCCATTATGGTTGTGCCGCCAGGCGTGGCAACAATGTCTTTCAGCTCCGCAGGCTTGCCTCTCCCTTCAAGAACCATCTTAGCTGAGCCGAGCATCATTCTTGCAACAATCCTAAGAGAAAGATCCTTTGGTAAACCGATTTTCACACCGGCATCAGCTAAAGCGTCCATCAAGACGAAAATGTATGCGGGGCCGCTTCCGGAGAAGCCAGTTATCTCATCCATTAAGTCTTCAGAAACCTTTAGGACTTCACCCATGGGGCTAAAGAGCTCGGAAACTATTTCAACATCCTTGTCGTCTGCCTTTAAACCTGGCGAGAGCGCTATAAATGCTTCACCGACTTCTATCAATATATTTGGCATTATTCTTATGACCCTTGCATTTGGAACAATCTTCTCAATATAGTTCAGTTTCACGGCTGCAGCTATTGATACTATAAGTTTTCCACCAGCAAGATCCTTGATATCTCTCAGCACGACAGGCACCTCTTTAGGCTTAATCGCTAGGATAATTATATCGGAGTTTTTAACAACGTCCTTATTGTCTTCAAAGACCTCGGCTCCATAAGACTTGGCAAGCAGTCTCCTCTCATGATCAACATCTGATGCGACCACTTTATACTCTCCTGTTTTAACAATATTTCTAACTATTATGCTTCCCATTTTACCAGTGCCAATGATGCCTACTGTCCTCAAGACTCTAGTAAAAAGGCCCTTGAAAGTATTTAAAATTATTATTAGGCTTCGGAAACAAATCTTGTTAATAAATCATAGGATTATAAGATGACTGGTATTTTTGTTCCACATTTCGGACACCTATCTCCTTTGAGCCTATTACGGCTCATCGCTAATCCAAATCTTTCTATCAAAAGCTCCCCGCAACCAGGGCAGTAAGTGTTTTCACCTTGTCCCGGAACATTTCCTAAGTAAACGAATTTAATACCTTCTTCCCTAGCAATTTCATATGCTTTTCTAAGGCTTTCTAAAGGGGTATCCGGAATATTTGAAAACCTATATGTCGGAAAGAACCGGAGTATGTGTACAGGGGTTTCATCGCTAAGGTTATCCCTAATCCACTTGACTAAGTTCCTGAAACCGGCCATTTCATCATCAAAGCCTGGAATTACCAGATTTGTAATCTCGATGAAAATATTCTGCCTCTTCATCTCCAATAAGCATTCGTATATCGGCGCTATATCAGATACGCCTATTATCTTTCTATAACAATCAGGGTCTCCTGAACACTTAAAGTCCACAGTGGCAGCATCTAGATATGGTGTGATCATTCTAACGGCTTCAGGTGTCATGTAACCGTTCGTTACAAACGTGTTTTTAATACCTCTTTCGTGAGCAAGCTTGGCAGTATCGTAAGCGAACTCGAAGAATATCGTTGGCTCAGTATACGTATAGCTTATTATCCTACAATTCTCTGAAACAGC
>JAWBXT010000024.1:0-15927 GCA_038867695.1 Thermoproteota archaeon | reverse complement strand
TTCTTTAACACGTCTGCTAAAATGCTTGTTTTCTCCATTCATTCAATCATCCATAGGTCTATAATCGTAGACATGAAAACATTATATTTTGCTTTCTCAAATAAAAAATTGTATGAGGGAAAGTGACGAAAAGATTGGTTTTGATTCTTCTAGAGCAGAACTTTTCGAAGCCCTAGGACATCCTATTCGCGTTAAGATTATTGAATCTCTAAGTAAAACGCCTCACAGTCTCTCTGAGCTTAAGAAAAGGATAGGAGTAGAAAGCAGCGGCCACCTCCAGTTCCATTTGAATAAATTGAATGGGCTTATAGAAACTACGTCAGAGGGAAGCTATAAGCTTACTGACGATGGGAGGGAAGCGCTGAGGATAATAGGAACGATGAAGAAAACAAATAAAATGCAAAAATTCCAGATTTCATACTCCTTTGTTGTATTCATAGTTCTGATTTTTCTGAGCCTATGCCTTCTGTCTTATCAGGAACGAGCTTTGTCTCCGAGAACTTCCCTTGGCGCTCCTTTAGAAAAACTTTGCCCAAGTTGGGATACTGCTATTCCCTTATACGTAGAGCCAAACCAGTCTGTTACACTTACATATACTGTAAACTACGATTGGGTGTATCCCTCAACAGTATGCAGAAGAACTTCTATTCTGATAGAAGAATATCTGGCTCCTGAAAACACTTTTGAAGTCTATGAATATGATCTGGGATACTATTCTTTTGCTATTTATGACGTGAGTTCCTATCCTTATTTTTTGAATAGGAGTTATCATACGACAATAGAAGTATATTCACCGGAAGGTAAGTTACTTAATAAAGGCGAGCATGAACCTCCTTCAATTGGAGGAGGTTTGGGCTGGTCTATTGACGAGCCCGGTAATTAAAGCATTGTCATTTATAATACCGGTCCATCTGAATTTGAAATCAGAGGTATACTTCATTTTACTCGTAACCGTTTCCAAAGGCCTTATGTAAAAATAGGCTATGTAACGCTATCCTTGGCGATTATCTATTTACTTGGAATTTTAATATTTTATCTTTTAGAGAAGTTGAAGAAATAATTTTAGTAAGTGGTTTCAAATGATGGTCTAGAAAGCGTAAACTTATTGCTTTTTAAGCTCCGTGCTCATCCATTCAAAATAGCTTTTATCTCCAAAAGCTATCGGCATTGCAATGATTTCTGGAATCTCATATGGATGATTCTCTCTAATAGTTTTTTCAAGCTCTCCATAAAGATCTCCTTTGCTCTTGATTATGCACAGCCATTCCTCTGCTTCTTCAATTTTACCCTTCCACCAGTATAGGCTTGATACTGGGCCAACTATCTGAACACATCCTGTCAGCCTCTTCTCCAATAGTATTTTAGCAATCCTTAAAGCATCTTCTTTCTTCTCAACCGTTGTTAAAACCTGAATATATTCCATCTTGCTCATGGTAATATCCCAAGTCTCAAGGAGGATTTATTAATGTAGTTCGACTACATCGATTTTTAAGCCACCTAAAATAAGATTAGAAACCTAATGTTTTATATGTTCCCTAAAAAAATCATGGATTATGAGTGCTAATAGGCTCCGCATTCCTAATCCGGTTTCAGCCGGGATAATATTGTCGTATAAGTGTAATAGCGAATGTAAACATTGCATGTATGCCTGTTCTCCCCTATGGAGAGCCGATTGGCTCGCCAGGGAAGATATTAGGCTCATTTTAAGACAGTTGACTCCAAGAATTAAGCCAAGCCCACACGGACCTGAAAGCATTGGTGTAAATTATGGACTACATTTTACCGGTGGAGAACCATTTCTCAACTACGATCTCCTTTTAGATGCTGTTAAAATTGCGAATGATTTTGGAATTCCTTCAACCTTTGTTGAAACTAACTGCTTTTGGTGTGTCGATGATAAACAGGTTAGCGAGAAGCTTATAGCCTTAAAACAAGCTGGGTTGAAAGGAATATTAATTAGCGTAAACCCCTTTATACTAGAGCAAGTTCCCTTCGAAAGAGTTGAGAGAGCAATCAGGATAAGTGAAAAGGTTTTTGGCGAGAATACAATAATATATCAAGAGATCTACTATCGCCGTTTTAAGAAACTCGGTATAAAGGGTACTCTTGCTTTAGACCAATACTTGAAGATAGATGAATGGGCATTACGATATTCGGAGCTTCTTCCAATGGGAAGGGCTTGCTATAAGCTGAAGCACCTTTTCATGAAACGACCCGCCAAAACCTTTTTCAATGAATCATGTATATCAGAGCTTACTAGGAATTGGCATATCCATATAGATAATTACTTCAACTATATGACGGGTTATTGTGGCGGTATATCTCTAGGTGATGCAAAGAACTTGGATGCTTTGACACGGAAAGGAATAGATTTAGAGGATAAACCAGTATTACGTACACTCGTCACGAGTATTGGGAGTCTTTATGAATTTGCTGTTAAAGAATTCAACTATAGGGAGAATGAAGGAGGATATGTTTCAAAATGTCATCTCTGTATAGACATTAGGAGACACATAGTCCAGCAGACCAGTGAGTTTAAGGAGCTTCAGCCAAAAGAATTGTATTCCCACCTTGAGTAACTTGACACATACCGTTAATCTTGATGAATTAAAGAAATAAAAATTACTTTACTATAGTGGAGATAAAAAGTTGTCACATAATAGATTAATGCGATTTTTCAGAGGATAAAGAGAACTTGTTGCTTAAGAAAAATATATAAGGTTCTTTAAAAAATTTAACCCAAGTATCACGATAGGGTATCGTCTCGAATGGCTTAATATAGTGGAGGGGGAGAAAAATTGGAAAAGGATATTGAAATCGTATCTGCAGGCCACATCTGCCTAGACATAATACCTACTTTTATGATTGACGGAGAAGTAAAGAACCTTACAGACGTCTTCATACCCGGTAAGATGATTAATATGGGTAAGTGTGTTATTGCTGCAGGCGGTCCCGTTACTAATGCTGGTGTTTCTATTCGCCGACTCGGTATAAAAACCGAATTAATTGGAAAAGTAGGCAATGACGAGTTCGGTAGGCTTGTCCTCGACTGGTATGAAAAGAACGAAAGGCATTTCAAAGGCATTAAAATGGTAGATGGCGAATCGACCTCCTACACTATTGCGATTTGTATTCCAGGAATAGACCGTTTCTATCTGCATCACTGTGGTGCAAACGACACATTTGGTTATGACGATATGGATTTTGACCTTGTGGCACGTGCAAAACTTATGCTTTTTGGTTATCCTCCATGGATGCGAAAACTCTATGAAAACGAAGGGAAAGAATTGACGAAAATCCTCAGAAAAGCAAAAGAACTAGATGTTACAACCGTGCTTGACCTCTCGCTCCCTGATGAAAACAGCCCAGCGGGTCGCGCTGATTGGTTAGCAATACTTAAAAATTGGGTTCCGTTGACGGATATTATGGCACCCAGTGTAGAAGAGATATTTTATTTTCTCCATAAAGAAGAATTTCTTAAGAAGAAAGCTAATCTTAAACCTAAGGAGAGCGTTCTCGACTACATAACTGTAGAAGAAGTTTCAACCATGGGAGAAGAATTAATAGAGATGGGAACAGGAGTAGCATTGATAAAATGCGGCTATAGAGGGCTTTACATCAGAACCGCTGATCGAGATCGGCTTGAAAAGTTTGGTGCAGCTAAATGCGCTGACCTAGAAAATTGGGCTAACCGTGAACTTTGGTTCCCTGTCTATCAGGAGGAAAAATTTGTTGGCGCACTCGGCTCCGGCGATTCAGCAATCGCAGGCTTTCTTGCCGCATTCATCCGAAGCCACACTATTGAATCCTGTTTAAGGTATGGGAATGCTGCTGGAAGTATGAACGTCACTGTTCCTGACGGGCTTTCATGGAATAAGGGTTTCGACGATTTGACAAGAAGAATTAAATCGGGATGGAAGACAAAGGATATGGTTATCAATGAAGAAGGCTGGAGGAAAGAAGGCGAATTCTGGGTTGGACCAAATAACCGTGGTAAATGGGAGTGGGAGTTGCAATCACAGGAGGTAGTTACGAGGTGAAATAAAATGGCGAAAAAGGGTAAAGGAAAGGCAGATACGAGGAAAAGGGATGCATTCGTAGAAAGAAAGCTTAAAAGCATGAGCCTGGAGGAGAAAGTGGGACAGTGCTTAACATTCACATGGCGTAGTAGCATAGTTACACCAAGCACGTATGAAATGATTACAAAACTACATGCAGGAGGTCTCTGCCTCGAACCCTATACTCTGGAAACTTGTAAGAATCTATACTGGGGGCGCTCTCAAATAGACCCGAACTTTAAACCACCAAAAGGCTACTTCAAGATTGCAGAGACATATTTCAACCCCAGTACTCCTGGTTTTAGCATAACTCCAGAAGAATACACGGAGGCTCTTAATAAAGTGCAAAGAATTGCTATGAGCAGGCCTTCTGGTATCCCTCTCCACCTGACTATTGACTTTGAAGGCGATTTTAAAAACGATTATACTGCTGGAGGAATAAGGCAATTTCCACCGCCTATGGGCTTAGCTGCTATCGGTGATGTACGCCTCACCTACCAAGTGGGTCTAACTATCGGTAAACAATTAAGTGCTATAGGCATTACCCAAATGTATTCGCCAGTCTGCGACGTAAATACGAATCCCAGGAATCCTGAAATTGGTGTAAGATCCTTTAGCGACGACCCTAAGGTTTGCGCAAAATTTGCAGTTGCCTTGACTAAGGGTCTACAAGACGGTGGGCTGGTGGCAACTGCAAAGCATTTCCCCGGAAGGGGAGATTCGAGAATTGATGCCCATGACGAGCTGGATGTAATTAGAGCTGACAAAAAGAGAATGCATGAAGTCGAATTATATCCGTTCAAGGCCGTAATAGATGCAGGAATAAAAGCGATTATGACAGCGCATACCATTTATCCAGCTTATGATGAGAGTATGCCTGCAACTCTATCGTCACGCATTTTAATCGACCTTTTGAGAAACGAGTTAGGGTTTGACGGTGTCGTCGTCTCAGACGCTATAGGTATGGCAGCTATACTCAGGAGGTGGCCTGTTCCAGAAGCATGCGTATTAGCATTAAAAGCAGGGGTGGACACTATCCTTTTAAAGGCGGATGATGAATCAAGATCACAGGCCTTCTTCAGGATAAAGGAGGCTGTTGAAACCGGCGAGCTGCCTAAAGAAAGGCTCGAAGATGCTGTTAGACACCTATTAGCCATGAAATACGACCAAGGTCTATTTGAAAAAGCAGGAAAAATGGATCCGAATAAAACACGTGTTATAGTAAGAAGCAAGAAAGTTATAGATCTGTCATTAAATGTTGCAAGGAAAGCATTAATGATACTGCGTGATGATAAGAAAATACTGCCGCTGAAAAAAGATCAGAAAATACTAGTGATAGAACAACGTATTCCATACGCATTCCTAGGGAAGGATTCTTACAGTCATACTCACATGTTCTGCGAGGCGATGGCAAACCACTCGTATAATCTGATTCTAACCGATACAGCATTCCATGCGACAGACGAAGAGGTAGCGGAATGCCTTGAGCTTGCTAAACAAGCAGACCTAGTTGTTATGACCAATTACTATGCACGAATTGTGAAAGAAGGAACCAATTGGCATCTAGTTAAGAAACTTAAAGAAGCCGGGCATACAGTCGTAGTTGTAACCAATTATCCCTATATAGAAGGCGTAACAAAGGAGGCTGATGCTGTGGTATGTAATTTCAGCGCATCCCCTGATTCTATAAGGGCCGCAGCCGACCTGCTTTTCGGCAAAATAAAGCCTTCATCACTAACCAAATTGCCTGTAAGTAATGCTCCGTAAAAAAATAATACATAGAAAAAATCGTTAGATTTTTCAATATTCTCTCCTCATTTTATTTTTAAAAGTAGTTTTTCAACTTGTTTACACTCTCACAAAACTTTTTATGAATATTAGCGTTAGAAAATGGAAATCTCCCTGTGTTAGCATTAATCGGCTTTCTAACTATGCTGCGCTTAATTATGACTTATGTTTTCCGTAAACCATGATCGTTAAGCTTTTACTTGGTTTCGGTATCCCGATTACTATTTCTTTCTTTCCTTTACCCTTAAGCACTACCCTGATTTTTTCTTCACGCGTTTCACCCGGAGACAAATCTACGTTTCTTCTGGCAATTTCCTCGTTATCGCTCATCACTCTGATTGGAACGATGTCTGAAATAGGGCCGTTATTCTTCACCTTAACCGTTATCGTGAATGATTCTCCAGATAACACTTTCTTCTTGTCAGCCTTAGCGTTGACGCACCTTATATCTGCAAAAATCTTCTTATTAACGCTAAAGGAGGATTGCAGCCTTATATCTTCTGATGATGCTCCCACCATTATCTTAAATTCTCCATGTTCGACTACTCTCCTCATGTCAGCATCGAAGAAGGCTAGGTCGTCGAGAGTGAGCCTAAAGACAACTCTCTTAGTTTCTCCAGGTTTTAGAGTAACTCTTTGGAACCCCTTAAGCTCTTTTACAGGTCTAGCAAAGCTGGCAATAGGATCTTGAACGTATAGTTGAACAACTTCATCACCCTCCCTTTTACCCCCATTAGTGACGTCGACGCTTATTTCAAATGGGCCCTCTTCCCCCTGTGCATCAATTCTTAAGTTGCTGTACTCAAATCTTGTGTAGCTCAGACCATGCCCAAAGGGGAAGAGTGGCGACCCAGGCATATCAATGTAATCGTAGCCCCGGCCCGTCGGCTTATAGTTGTAATACAGGGGGAGTTGACCAACATACCTAGGCCAAGTAAACGGTAGTCTCCCACCGGGGTTATAGTCTCCGAAAAGGACTTCTGCAACAGCTTTACCACCCTCTTGACCAGGATACCATGCTTGTATTATTGCTGGAACCTTCTTAATCCATTCGCCAGTAACAGCACTACCAGTCATTAAAACAACTATTGTAGGAGTACCTGTTTTAGCTACCTCTTCTATTAAAACCTCCTGAAGTCTAGGAAGATCCAGCACTGCTCTGTCTCTTCCCTCGCCTTCAAATATTTCTGCGAATATTACCGCAACATCAGATTTCTCAGCTAGCTCTACTGATTCCTTTATTATTTCTGGAATCGATTCATCAACATAATCCCATAGGAGGAATGCTGCTGCCTCGCCTATATTTTCATAGTATTCGATCTTGATATCGTACTGTTTTCCTTCTTCAAGCTTAACTCTAACGGCATCGAGCGAAACCGCTCTATCGTGCCAAGAGTCTATTAATAGTTTGCCGTCAAGCCAGAACCTGACACCGTCGTCCGTAGCCAAACCGATTTCGTAAACTCCGCTTTTAGGAACTGTAAGTTTCCCCGTCCAACGAACCGAGAAATTGTCGTTAGGCAGTCTAGGATCCGGTGAACCTATACCCCAGCTGAAATTAACCTGAGGATCGATCCTGGTTAATACGGATTTTCCTTCGAGGTTACGATTATCATAGTATTCTCCTGTGAGGCCGTGTCCCTCCTTTTCAGAAGCCGGGATCAAGTATTTTGAAGGAATTGGGTTAAGCCTCCCCATACCGAGAAAACCTGCAACATGATAGACTTTAGTTCCAGGTTTAACACTATTCCTAATGGCTTCAAGTGGAGTAATATAGTAGCGGGGGACAGTGCTATAACCGCCTAGCTTAGCCTTATTAGAAGCTGGGCCCAAAACTGCTATGGAACTAATCTTCTCTCTGTCTAATGGCAATATTCCATCTTCATTTTTAAGAAGAACAATAGACTCCCTAGCAGCCTGTAGAGCTAGTCGAACATGTTCTTCACAATTACAAGTTTTCTCAGCAGTATCGGGATCTACGAAAGGATTGTCGAAAAGCCCTATTAAGAATTTTGTTCTCAATACCCTCCTAACAGCCTCATCTATAACTTCTTCTGATATAATTCCATTTTCAACAGCCTTAACTAGAGGTTCTCCGAAGACGTATGTTTCTGGAAGCTCCACGTCAAGCCCGGCTTCCAAAGCAAGTTTCGCAGCTTCCTCCGGCGACGAGGCTAAATGATGATTCCATAGTATCCCTGCGACAGAGCCGTAGTCTGAGACTACGAAACCTTGGAACCCCCATTCGTTTCTTAAAACCTCGGTTAAGAGCCACCTGTTGCTGGAACAAGGAATTCCATCGAGCGAATTGTATGCAGCCATGAGAGATAATGCTCCTGCTTTCACACATGCTTTAAAGCCGGGGAAGAAAACTTCCCTCAGAATCCTCTCTGAAAAATGAATCTCATTACTATCTCTTCCACCATCACCTACAAAGTTTGCGGCGAAATGCTTAGGTGTAGCTATAACCCCCTCTTCCAGCATTGCCCTGCAGAAAGCTGCACCCATTGCGGAAGTTAAGTACGGGTCCTCACCATAAGACTCTTCAGTCCTACCCGCTCTGACATCTCTGACAATATTCACAACGGGCGAGAGACACTGGTGAATACCCCTACTCCTAGTCTCTTTAGCTATCGCCTTAGAAACTTTATAAACCAGCTCAGGATCCCACGTAGCAGCCAACCCTATTGCCTGGGGGAAACTGGTGGAGAATCTTGCAACGCAACCATGCAAACACTCGTCATGAATTATTGAGGGAATTCCAAGCCTCGTCTTCTCAATCGCTTTAGCCTGAAACTCATTAGCTTTCTCAGCACTTTCTTTCGCCGGAAAATCCCTAACCACAAGCGTCAAATTGCCAATACCCTCCTCAGGTATTTCCCTACCTGACCCTAGTTGGGCAATTTTCTCACGTAAAGTCATCTTCTTAAGTAGATCCTCAACTCTCTTTTCAATAGGTAACTTTGGATCTTCAAAAGGATCTTTGACACCATTCTTATTGAAATCTATCCAATCTTCATGGTATATTGCACGATCACTTATGTTCAGCGGAATATAATACTTCCTCTTCATAGACATCAGCCAAAACGCGGATTAGCATTTTTTAAAGCTTTTTCCCTAATCATTCATCAACTCTCTTAAACTTTTTGAAATAAATTAATAGATTCAGAATAAATAAGTAGGGAATACAAACTGCCTTACTTGTAAATCAATGGCGTCAAAAAGTCGATTTCCATTCCACCAGAAAAGGAGTGACTTGGTCTTTCAATGTTGTTAATAAGCATCACCGGAAAGTGTTAAATTTTGAAGCATCTTCTTACAGATTAGTTGAGGAGCATTCTTTCAATTGTTTCTTGAATAACATATGCAATAATAAGTATCAGAGTCATCATCTTCAGCGAAGTCGATGTAAGATAGAAATTCCTGAAATACTGAATATCAAGAATACTCAGGCTTGTTGCGACACTAAAAAAATAAATACTTTAGAAGAGATTCTTAAGAATAAAAAATGTCTATTATAGAGAAATTCGTAATCACAGTCTTCCAGGGAAATCCTTTAATCATGGAGTTTTTGGGCGGAGGAATCATAACTCTGTTAAACGCTGTTGGCGCGATCCCAGTGTTCTTCCTGAGAAAGCTGAATCAGGCTTTAAATGACGTGGCACTAGGCTTTGCGGCGGGCGTAATGTTTTTCAGCAAGCTTCACGAGCTTAATAATCCCAGGCATAGATCTTGCAGGCATATTGCCTGTAGTTACTGGAATCCTAATTGGGGCTTTAGCAATCTCGATGGCAGACCGGGTTCTGCCTCATATGCATAAAATAATAGGGATTGAAGGCAGTCATACACCAAGATTAAGAGCCATCTGGCTCTTCGTGATCGCAATAACGTTGCATAACATACCAGAAGGCCTTTCAGTCGGCGTCGGGTTTGGCTCCGGAAACATTTCTAAAGCCGTAATACTGATGTTAGCAATTGGGATACAGAATATGCCGGAGGGGCTTTCCGTAGGCTTCTCCATACTTGGAGAGACTTCTGGCAAAAAGAAGTTCAAGGCCTTCCTCATCTCAGTTCCATCCGGAGTGGCTGAGACCCCCTATGCATCTTGGGCGTAATCTTCGCTGGCTTGGCAATTCTGGTTCCTTACGCTATGGGTTTCGCCGCGGGCGCGATGCTATTCGTCATAAGCGACGAGATAATACCGGAAACCCATCGGCTTGGCCATGAAAGAGCCTCCTCATACGGTCTAATCGCAGGACTCCTAATCATGCTGGTGATGGATGTGCTATTAGGTTAAATTAATCCAGTGTTTCCAGCGGTTTCTGATGGTAGACTTAGCCTTGCAGCATTCTTGAGAAACACATATTAGAGAATCTGGAGTCTAAGAATTAAATGGCTGAGGAACAGTTCTTCCGAATATTCCTAAGCAGGCTGCGCGAATCGTTGGATAGACTAATCCCTTTGGATTTTGACTCTTCACCTTTCAAGAGCTCCTATCTTTCCAAATGGTGTTCTTATAGCGAAGCATGTGAGCCGGATGGAGCCGTAGTGGCATGTGATGGGAGCATTAGCGAATCCAGCTTCTCCGGAGGCCTGGTCATCTGGACTGCGAGGGCCATAGCCCATGTTTACTCGAGAGGAGGCAAACCTGATAGCCTTATGGAGGCTGGTGTGGAGGCTGGCTACAGGCTTCAAGGCCGACAGTTTTTCCTAAGGCTTCTTGAGCTTAGAACGCTGAGGCGGGCTTTAGAAAAAGCTTCCCAGTCGCATGAAAAGGTTTTCGGCATTTTCGACGGAAGCCTTTATCTCACCTTCCTACACCATAGGGACCGCTTAAGGATTTTCTCAAAGATCTTCGAAAATTACGTCAGGGAGCTGACTCTTCTTCTGAAGCTTGTCGACGAGAAAAAGATGGTTGTCGGCATCTCGAAGGATAGTGACATCAGTTATCTCAGGGCTAAGATAATGATTGACATCTTGCAAAGCATAGACCCTGAGCTGGCCGCTGAGGCAAGGGGAAGAAGCATTCGGAGGATCCGAGAAGTGTTGAGCGAAAGGATTAGGGATTCAACTCAGGATTTGTTGAAAACCTGCCTAAAGGAGTTGGAGCAGGATCTTTCAGACGAAGGCGTTTACAGCGAGATAGCGCCAGGTCCAGGGTTTACGAGGCCTCTTCTTCTCGCGCCGCAGACGATCTTCCTAACCGGGGAGGAAAAGTCAACAGGCTGGTGGGACTCAAGATTCAGGATGCGCCTCAAGCAGGACGAGGAGCTAAAAGGAGTTCTTGTGACGCTTGACGAATACTTTTCGAATCCCCCGGTGGCGTTAACATACTGGAGACCAAAGATGAGCTTCAGGGTCTACAGGGTCGATGTGCCTTCAAGCCTTCTGGGATATGGCGGTGCGGGTGGAAGCCTCTCCGGAGACCTTTTTACGGATGATTTAGGCGTTGAAAAGGCAAAAGCGGTATTCGACGTGTTAAACCTGCTGCACCAGGAGCCTCATGTTGTGCAACCGCTCGCTGAAGTAGACTACATCGCCAGGCTCAGCAGGAGCCTCTATAAGGATTCTTACGAGCCCCTTATAGTCGAAGAGTTGAGGAGAAGAGGCTTTAAAGCAAGTCCCAGAAGGAGAAGTATTAGGGATATTGTGTTAAGGGGATATTGATGGAGCCGCTTGGTAGAGTAATAGAGGAATCCACACCTTTCCGATTCATCTTTAAGACGGGCATAGACAATCCAATAGCTCTCCACGATTACGTCATTGTTGAAGTTAACAACGTTGAAAAGGGGGAAGTCAATAAAGAGAGGGTTCTTGCCGAAGTCGTAGGCCTAGGTTCTAAGAACCCCATGGCTACGGAGAGGCTTGTTGCAGAACAGCAAGTGACAACATATTCTTATAAGCTTGTCTTAGCTGAAGTCATAGGTTACCTTAAAGATGGTAGAATAATCAGACCAAAGGTGGCTCCTGACCCTAATTCTCCTGTTTACAGGGCGGATGACGAGCTTCTCCAAGCCTTCTTCGCAGGCGTCAATAGTAGAATACCTTTGAAAGTAGCAGCTTTACTTAACAGGCCTGGAATAAGTGTTCCAATACATCTTCAGGACCTCCAGTTTCACCTTGGAATTTTCGCCGCGACCAGAGCTGGCAAATCCTACTTTGCTGGAAAATTAATCGAGGAAATTCTGATTAATACTCCTTTTCCAGTAGTAGTTATAGATATTCATGCAGACTACGTTATGATGGATAGAAGAAAAGACGGGACTAAACATGGTGACTTCAACGTTATCGTCTACTATCCGCCTAAGGCACCTAGGATTAGTGGCGTGACGGCAGAGCAGAAAGAGCTCCAGTTAAGCCCGGAGAAACTGACTCATGAAGCTTTGGCAACGCTCCTAGGTGCAACATTGGGCGAGAGACAGAGAATAGTATTGAGAAGAATCTTGAAGAAGCTAAAATCCGAGAAGAAGGCTTTCGGTCTTAATGACGTAATTGCTCAAATAACTGAGGAGTTAAATAAAACAGATGATAATGGGAAATATTTGCTAAAAGGAGATGAAAGAGCGAGATATGAAAGTCTTCTTGACAGATTAGAGGATTTAGGGGAGGACGTTTCCCTCCCTCCTGCGGGAATGAACATTTCAGAATTGCTTCAACCTAAGACCCTAAGCGTAATCTGCTTAAACGGCCTACGCTCTAGGATACAAGATGCGTATTCAAGCATAATCGTCGAAATGCTCTTCAGACATCAGGTTTTAAGTAAGGATGGTAAGAATTTCATGCCCGTTTTTCTTTTCATAGAGGAGGCTCATAGAATAGCGTCCAGAGAGGGAGGGAGGTATGCTGTAAGAACAATATCTACAGCAATAAGAGAGGGGTCGAAGTTCGGCCTCTTCATAGTTTTAATAAGCCAGCGTCCCAGGAATATTGATCCAGATATTTTGAGTAACGTGGGCAATTACGCTGTCATGCGCATTACTAACCAACAGGACCAGAGCATCATAGAGAATGCTAGTGAAAGCTTCTCACACCGGCTCATAGAAGACTTGCCGGGACTGAACCAGGGTGAAGCAGTGCTCGTAGGACCGTTCGTACCGCTTCCAGCACATGTTAAAACGTTAGAGAGGAGAACGATGCATTACGGGATTACGCCAGAATTAAGCGTTTTGATAAACAGGATTAACGAGGCGCTTGAACAGAGAGAGAAGAGCAGGTGGTGAAGATTGAAAATAGGAATCTTTGCCGACACCCACGTGGGTAGGAAGATACCGATTGAAATAGGTGAGCTTAGGAGACTCGCATATCGCCATGCTTTCACACAATCCATAGATACTTTTATTGAGGAGGGGGTTGACTATATTATTCACGCAGGCGATCTTTTTGAAAAACGCGGTATGACTTCAGAGGACAGTGTTTTCGTGAAGGAAGAATTTCAAAGGCTCGTGAATTCGATAAGAGAAAAACATGGTAAGAGTGTTTCAATATTTATCGTAAGAGGAAACCATGATGGGAGTTGTGATAATAATGCTTTAGATTTCGTAAAACACCCGTTAGCAAGGTATCTCAAGGTGGTAGGAGAATCTCTGATAACAGGGGAAGAAGAGTTTTACATAGACGGTAAAATAATGCTGGTTGGTTTACCCTATCACCCCTATATTTCACGCGTCTTCGATAACGTAAAGCCCTTAATAAGTAAGATATTTAAAACAGATGATTTTATCAAGATACTCCTACTACATAATTTTATTCAAGGATATCATGATGTTCCTCCCGGAACACCTCCGCATAATTGCTTGAATATGAGGGATTTCAAAGAATTAGGCGTAAACATTGTTATAGCGGGGCACTACCATAGTAGAACTAGCCCCGTCGAGGAAGACGATATTATTTTCCTAACCCCCGGAGCTACGGAAGCAGTAGATCTCTCCGATGAGGGTCCCTTTGGAGTATACGTTTTCGAAATAGACAGTAAGCCAAGGTTCATTCAAATAAAGCCGCTGCATGAGATACGGAATTCTAAAGTAGACTCAAGGGAAACAGTAAAGCCAAGGGAGTGGTACATAGAGAATGCTTTAAGAGAGGTAAACGCATTTTGCTCATATTTAAAGGAGAAGCATGCTAACGGCATATTAAGGCTTGTAGTATCAGGATATTTGGAAGAAAAAGACCCCTCTGCGATAGATTCCGCTTTAAGGCAGGAAGTATCGAAGCTGATAGGTCAAACGGGACTACTCCACGTGGACTTAGTCAACCGCGTCGAAGAGGTTCCGCAGAAAATAGCTTTTCCGAAGATGGGTACTGGTTTAGAATACATAATGACTGTTTTAGAGCCATTGGGTGAAAACATTAGTGAAGCCGCGAATCTTGTCGAGGAAATAAGTACGGCTCTTGAGGAGAAAGCGAGTCCAACGACTGGGTTACTAACTGGATTGGATCGATCACGTTTTGTTAAGCGTTGGTTAGAGATATTTGAAAAGGTGAATGTTAAATGAGCACTGTAGTAGAAAAATTGGTTCTGAAGAATTTCGAGAGATATAGAAGGATTGAAATAGATTTCTCAGCAGGGTTAAACCTGGTGAGAGGCAGGAACTCTACTGGTAAAACTACGCTTTTGAACGCTTTGACTTTTGCGCTTTTCGGAGAAGTCCCGGAAATAAAAAACAAAAAACTGTTAGTATCTAGACTCCCAGGGTCAAATGAAATGGCGGTATATGTGAGGTTTAGAAGCCCTAGGAATGGTCAGGTTGTGGAAGTGGAGAGAAGAGGTAGTCTCGATAGGAACGGGGACTATAGAACTGAAAGCAGGATGCTTAAAATAGAAGGTAAGAGTATACTGGTTGATAGCGAGGAATTTTTGAAAGAGAAAGTTACTGAGCTCCTTGGAATGAGCTTGAGGAAATTTCTTAATCTAGTCTACGTGAGGCAGGGAGGATTGAACGAGATACTTTCACCCAAGAAGGAACAGATGGATTCGATACTTGGGATAAATCTCTTAAGGGAAGTCAGAGATCAATTAGATGAAGTCCGTAGGGAGTTGGAGAGATTCGAGGGCAAGGATGTCAATACTGAATTACGCATATTAGAAGAGCAAATACCAAAATACGATTTCGACTTAAACTACATAAGTAAAGATATCGAAAAGCTTGAGATTGAAGTAAGGGAACTAAGCGAGACCATTAGCAAGGCGGAATCCGTTGAATTGAACGAACTCCTAACCAGCATAAAGAAAAGAGATAGTATCGAACAGGAGTTGAATAGAGAAAATTTGAAGATCCAAGCACTGCTAGAACAATTAGGAATCTCATCTAGAGAAGAGCTGGAAGATAAGATAAGGTCTCACAGGGAGAAGCTTGAAACACTAACTAATAAAGGGAAAATATTAGAAGAAACATTGAAATCGCAAGAAGATAGATGGTCAATGGCAAGAGCACAAATAGATAACATTAGGAACCAGATTAACGAGCATGAAAACTTAGCTAAAAGCGGCTTGTCTAAATGCCCTAAATGCGGTCAAGAAATCAACCCCTCAGTTCTACAGAGAATAATTGAAGAGGATAAAACTTTACTGAAAAGGCTTGAAAAAGAAGAGGAAGACCTAAAGAAGACCGTTGATTCGAATAGAACAAGACTTGAGCAAGTTATAGACGAGCTTAAACATGTAGAGAGCAAATATTCTAACTTTGTTTCAACAATGAATAGAATAGTCGAGAGCCAGAAGGCCATTCAAAGGTTCGTGAACGAGAAGAATACGGTTTTGGAATCCATAGCAATCAGGTTAGCTAATCTGAACCTCCCGTTTAAACCCGAGGATCCTGATCTAACGTTAAACATAGCCCAGTCATTACCTATCCAACCAGAGGAACTGGCGAAGAAGAGGAAAGAATTAGAGGATAAGAAGAAGACATTGGAGGAGAAAACACGTAGACGAGACGGAATCCTAAAAGAAGCTGAGAAAGCTAAAAAATTGAGAGACAAGCTTAAGGAGAGAGCTGAGAAAGCGAGTCTCGCTAGAACTCTCACTCAATCTCTTGAGAAGGCGATTGAAGAGAGAAGGCGTGAGCTCTTGCGACGCATAGAGTTT